>JAHIPL010000237.1 GCA_018894615.1 Acidobacteriota bacterium
CATCCCTTTTCAATGACGGACAGATCAATATTCCGCTGGACCGGTTTCTCATTCAGTGCAAAAAGGATGTCCTTTACTGGGATGGATTCGGCTGGGCGGCATCGCCCACGGCGCTTCCCTTCCCCCCGCCTCAATAGCCTTTTTGGATTTCCTTCTTTCTTGCTCGATCCGCCCTGAATGTGGTATTCTTCCTTTTTAGTCGGCATCCTCTATGACAAAAAACAAAACAATCCGAATGGCCCTGGTTGGAACGGATTCTCTTAGGGGCCGCGAAATAAAAGGCATTCTGGAACAAAGATCCGCGCCCTCGGAAGTCGTTGAATTTTATGATCCGGACGTCAAGGACGCTTTCGGCAAGCTGACGGAATTCAGGGGGGAAGCCCGGGTTATCCATCATCTCGACCCGGCGCTTCTTGACGGACTGGATGTTGTTTTCCTGACCGCCGATTCCAAATCGAACAAAAGCATCATCGACAAGGCCGCCTCCCTGAATATCACAGCCATTTTTTTTAATGACGAGACAAACGGGGAAGAGAGGCCCCATCCGGTTTCCGCACTGCTCTCCCATTTTTTGCATGTGGCAATGAATGGGGCGGACATCCGGGAAATCGTCGTCACAGTGCTGCAGCCGGCCTCCGCTTATCTGGATGACGGGATAGCGGAGCTGGCCGACCAGAGCACGGCCTTTCTTGGAAGCCTGTCCTCCCCCCGGTCAAAGTTCAAGACGCCGCTCGCCTTCAACCTGGTATCACAAACCGAATCCGTGGATGAGGAGGGTGTCTCCGCCTCCGAACGGCGCATCCATCGGGAAGTCCGGCGGATCCTGGGCAAAGAGGATCTGCCCCTCTCGCTGTCCCTGATTCAGGTTCCGGTTTTTCACACCTATGGGCTCATGATCTATGTGCGATTGGGGGAGGAGCGAACCCTTGCGGATATGGAACGGCTTTTTGACGAATCCCCTTCTTTTAAAAAATTCAGTCCCGGTCTGAACTGCCCTGTTTCATCCCTCACCGTCGCCGGGAAGGAAGAAATTTATATCGGTCAGATAAAAAAAGACCCCGCCGCTGATCATGCCTTCTGGTTCTGGCTGGTGGGGGATAATCTGACCCGGGGATCCGCCCTCAACGCATATGAAATCGCCCGCAAAGTGATCGCACTCAGGCGGGCCGAATGAGAGAAATCTGGAAACTTCTGCGGCTTACGCTGTCGCAAAAAAAAAGGTTGGTGATCGCGCTTGTTTCCTCGGTCTTTGTGGCCCTGTTCACCTTTGTGTATATCAATCTCATCCAACCCATTGTGGACTGGATGTTTCTGGCCAAGGAATTTGACCCCAATCAGAATATGCTGACCAAGATTTTTTTCCAGCATGTCTACAAGGACCGGGAGCAGATGATCTGGCTTATACCCGTCTGCCTGGTGGCGGTCATGTTCGGGAAGGGCGTTTTCACCTTCATCTCCTCTTACTACATGAAGTCCATCGGCCTCAAGGTGGTGAAGGATATGCGCGACGATCTTTTTGAGCGCCTTGTTTTTCAATCGTCCGATTTTTTCGACCGGGTATCCACCGGCGAACTGCTCTCGCGTGTCACCAACGACGTCGACAAAATTCAGGAGGCCGTGTCGGGCAATATGGGAGAGTTCTTTCGGAATCTTCTCATCCTGTTCACCCTGCTGGTCGTCGTATTTATGAAGAGCTGGCGGCTGGCTCTCATGTCCTTCGTCGTCGCGCCTCTGGCCGTGCTGCCCATCATCCTCATCAGCAGATACCTGCGCAAAAAAAGCCGTCAGAATCAGGAGAGGATGGCTGTTCTCTATCGGCTGCTGCACGAATCCATCACCGGCCAAAAAATCGTCAAAGCCTTCACCATGGAAAAATTCGAGTTGAAAAAATTCGGACGCGCCACATCCGATTATTTACGGACGAACATGAAGCTCATCCTCATCGGCAGCATATCATCTCCCTTCATGGAGTTTATCGGATCTCTGATGGGTGCATTTATTCTGGCTGTCGGAGCCAGTCAGATCGCGAAGGGAGTGATCTCTCCCGGTGACTTCAGTGTGTTTCTGATGGCCCTGTTTATGATGTACATGCCCATCCGTACCATCAGCCGCAGCAACAACATCATTCAGCAGGGAGTTGCCTGTTATGACCGGGTGAATGAGCTCCTGAAAGAAATCCCCCAGATTATGGATGCTCCGGGCGCGTATCCCATTCCTCCGGTGAGGGGACATGTCAGGTTCGAACATGTGTCCTTCTGCTACGCCAACGAGATCCCCGTTCTCGACGATATCGACATCTCCATCGAGCCCCATGATCTGGTAGCCATCGTCGGACTCAGCGGAAGCGGGAAAACAACCCTGGTCAATCTTATCTCCCGTTTCTATGATCCGACAAAAGGCCGTGTCACCATCGACGGGATCGACATCCAGGAAGTCACATTAAAATCACTGCGTTCCCAGATCGGTCTTGTGACCCAGGAACTGATCCTCTTCAATGACACGGTGATTAACAATATCGCCTACGGGCTTGAAGAAATCCCCTTTAAACGGATCATCAAGGCGGCCAAGGCGGCTGAAGCCCACGAATTCATAAGGGAGATGCCGGAGGGGTACGATTCCATCATCGGGGAGGGCGGCGGGCTCCTTTCCAGCGGTCAGCGGCAGAGGCTGGCCATCGCCAGGGCCCTTCTAAAGGATCCCCCCATTCTGATCTTGGATGAAGCCACATCCGCTCTCGACACGGAGTCGGAAAAACTGATTCAGGCGGCTCTGGCGAACGTGATGAAGGACCGGACAACCATCGTTATCGCCCACCGGCTTTCCACCATCCGGAATGCGGACAACATACTGGTCGTGGACAAGGGCCGGATCGTCGAGTCCGGCACCCACCGGCAGCTGTTGAAAAAGGACGGCATTTACCGGAAATTGTACGCCCTTCAGTTTCCGGAAGGGCAGGAGTTTGAAACATGATCCGCAGCATGACCGGATTTGCTGAAAAAACGTTCTCCGGTGAGACCTTCCATGTCAAACTCAGCGTCAAGAGCCTGAACCATCGTTTTTTTGACTGGAATATCCGCGGGGCTCAGATCGGTGATCTGGAGGATCGGCTGCGCCTCCTGGCCCAGCGGACACTTCACCGGGGACGGCTGGATGTGTTTGTCGATCTCACTCTGCTGGACCGGTCCTGCTGGACGTTTCGTATCAATGAAGGCCTGCTGGATGAAGTGGTGTCGTCGGTCGAAAAGTCCATGCGCGGGCGAGGAGGGAAGCTGTCGTTTTCCCTGGAGAATCTGTTTCAGATCCCCCATGTGGCGGAATTGAAGCGAAAATCGTTCTCACGGAAGGAAGAGGCGATGATCGAGGACGGATTCCGGGATGTCCTGGAGATACTTATCAAAAACCGTGAGAAGGAAGGCCGCGCGATTGCAGGAGAACTTCGCGCTCACATGAGGACTATTCAGTCGGCCGTGAACCGGATATCACGTCTGGCCAAAAAACAGCCCCGCCAGATCCGGGACCGGCTGCTGGAGCGGATGAAGGAGCTCAAGGTGGACGCCGAAGCGGCTGAAGAAAAACTCCTTCAGGAGGCGTCCTATCTTGCCCAGAGATATGACCTGAACGAGGAGATCGAACGGTTGAAAAGTCATCTGTCCCAGGTTGACGACATGTTGTCGCAGCCTCAGGAAGGAGGCCTGGGGAAAAAGCTGGATTTTATCGCCCAGGAAATATTTCGTGAGGCGAACACCATCAATTCGAAGGCCCAGGACATTCAGATTATCAAGGAGTGCCTGCTGCTGAAGAATGAGCTGGAAAGTGTCAGGCAGCAGGTTCAAAACCTCGAATAACAGGAGAACATCGTGCTTTTTATCATCAGCGGACCATCCGGCTGCGGTAAATCCACTCTGGCGAAAAGAGCCCTGGCCGAACTGGAAGGCCTCGTCTTTTCCGTCTCCCACACCACACGGCCCAAGCGGACGGGAGAAGTGGATGGCGAGGATTATTATTTTCTCTCGCGCTCTTCCTTCGAACAGCTGATCGCCGATAACAAACTGGTGGAGTGGGCCGAAGTTCACGGCCACCTCTACGGCACATCCATTCCCGAGCTTGAGAAGAAGGGGGCCGGTTCGGATGTGCTTCTCGACATCGACGTCCAGGGAGCGGAACAGATTCGCAGCAAAATCAAGGATATCGTTTCCGTTTTCATTCTTCCTCCGGAATATCCGGTTCTCCGGGAAAGACTCATCTCACGGGGGCTCAACAGCACCGAGGATATCGAGCGGCGTCTGGAAACGGCCAGAAAGGAAATAACGGCCTACACCCGTTTTGACTCTCTTATCGTCAACGAGGATCTTGAACAGGCGGTGCGGGAGCTGAAGGCCGTCATCATCGCAGCCCGCTGCCGTGTCAGGTTCAGGGAAAAGGACATTATGCCTATTCTGCACAGCTTCCTAAAGGAGGAATCGAAATGACGAATAAGGTCGCCGTCGGCATCTGTTCCTCCATCAGTATCTACAAAGCCTGTGAAATCATCCGCCTTTTTCAGAAAAACGAAATGAGCGTGTTTGCTCTTTTGACGAAAAACGCCTCACGTATGATTTCTCCGCTCCTCTTCACCGCTCTCACCGGGCACAAGGTTCACATCGATCCTTTCGAAGAGGAGCCCTCCGATCGAATCGATCATGTGGCGCTTGCGGGCGAAATCGATCTTTTTGTCATCGCCCCCGCAACGGCCAATATGATTGCAAAGCTGGCTTCGGGGGTGGCGGATGATTTTGTGTCCACATTTTCCCTGGTTGTGGGCTGCCCCGTTCTTGTCGCCCCGGCTATGAACGAGGCCATGTTTCTTCATCCGCAAACCCGGCGGAACATGGAGAGCCTGAAGGAGCGGGGCATCCGGTTCGTGGAGCCTGAAAAAGGATATCTGGCCTGCCGGGATGAAGGATGGGGCCGGCTGGCCGATCCGGAAACCATTGTCCGGGAAGGGCTCTCCCTGATTGGGAAATCCCGCTCCCTTCTAGGGAAAACCGTTCTGGTGACGGCCGGACCGACCCGGGAGCCCATGGATCCGGTGCGTTTCTTCTCCAATCCGTCTTCGGGGAAAATGGGGTATGCCATGGCCGATGAAGCGGTCCGTCGGGGAGCGGTTGTTGTCCTGGTCTCGGGGCCGACCCATCTTTACCCTCCGCCCAAAGCGCGGGTTGTGCCTGTCAGCACGGCCGCGGAAATGGAAGACGCCGTGCGGAAAGAGGCCGAAGAGGCCGACATCGTCATCATGGCCGCCGCGGTTTCCGACTACACCTTCGAGGCGCCCGCAGAGCACAAACTGAAAAAAACGGGAGACAGACAGACGGTTGAATTTGTTCCGACCGTGGACATTCTGGAATCCTTAGGGCGGAACAAGGGCGGCCGCTTCCTCGTCGGATTTGCCGCTGAAACCCGCGATCTTGAACAAAACGCGAAACAGAAGATGAAGGCCAAAAACCTGGACATGATCGTCGCCAACGATGTCGGTCAGAAGGATATCGGTTTTGAAGCGGATCAAAACTTGGTTCTGATCCTCACCCCCGACGGTCGGAGTGATCGGACCGGACGAAGCAGCAAAGCGGAGATCAGCCGGGTCATCTGGGATAAAATAGAGGGCTGTCTTGGACAACAAAAAAAATGAAGAGCTCCTTTTTCTGAAGGAGCAGCTGGACTTCTTTCAGCAGATCGGCGCTGAATTTTTTCCTCTTGCTCCCGTTGCAGCCGGGCGGAGTGAGGAGGCGGGCAAACGGTTGGAGATCTTTGCCTCCCTGGAAAAGACCGTCCTCTCCTGCAAAAAGTGCCCGCTGGCCGCTGCCCGCACCCATGCCGTGCCGGGAGAAGGAAACAAACAGGCCGATCTTCTTTTTATCGGAGAAGGGCCGGGGCATGATGAAGACCTCCAGGGGAAACCCTTTGTCGGCCGTGCCGGTCAGCTCCTCACAAAAATCATCGAAGCCATGAAGTTCACCCGGGATGATGTGTACATCACCAATCTCGTCAAGTGCCGCCCCCCCGACAACCGCAATCCCGAACCCGGTGAAATCGAGCAGTGCCACCCCTATCTTCTTCAGCAGATCGAACTGATCCAGCCAAGGGTGATCGTCACCCTCGGCAAGGTGGCCGCGGAATTTTTTGTTCCCCACCTGAAATCGATCGGTCAGGTGCGCGGCCGGTTCCAGCTCTACCGGGACATCCCCCTCATGCCGACATACCATCCCTCTTACCTCATCCGCCAGCCGGATAACCGCTCATTGCGAAAAATGGTCTGGGAGGACATGAAAAAAGTCATGGCGCTGCTCGACGGATCGTGACGGTGTACGCCGAAATTCTTCTTCCCCTTCCCCTGAACCGAACCTTCTATTACACCGTTCCTCCGGACCTGGCACCTGCGGCCGTCGTGGGTGCGCGGGCACTGGTCCCTTTTCATCGCCGCCGTCTGACCGGCATCATTATCGGATTGAAAGACGAGGAGCCGACCTTCGATTTCGATCTGAAAGGCATCGAGCGAATCCTGGATGAAAAGCCTTTTTTTTCTGTCTCCTATCTGGCCTTCACCAAGGCCGCCAGCCGGTATTATTTTTCAGCCTGGGGTGAGCTTCTTCTCTCGGCGCTGCCCGCTTCCTTCATTTTTGAATCCCGGACGCGCGTCCGCAGAACGGAAAGGGGAGCGGAGTATGCCGCATCGGATTCGGCCGGGCCGAGGGAAAAGGATCTTCTTCTCTTTCTGGGGGAAAAAACCTACAGCTCGACATATCTGAAAAGGACATTAAAAATCAGCGGCCTTGTCTCCATCATCAATCGGCTGGAAAAGAAAGGCTGCCTGGAGGTTCTCACCGAGGTTGGAAAAGTAAAGCGCCGAAGAACCGCGGCGCCTTCACCTTCGTCCCTGCAGATGGAGATGGATTACTCTCTGGATGAAGGCCTTCTTCAGAGCATCCGTCCCATTGTGGACAGCCTGTCCGCGGGGGGATTCCAGCCCTATCTCCTCCGAGGGCCTGCAGCGGAGAGGGAGGGGATCTACCGCGTTCTCATTCAGGAGGCCCGCAGGCGGAATAAAAACGTCCTGTTTCTATCCCCTGAAATTGCGGCGACCGAGCCCTGGCGGGAGGCCCTGGAAAAAAAGATCGGCCTCACCGTGGTTCCTTTTCACAGCCGGATGACGGAAAAGGAACGGGAGTTGTCCTGGCGAAGCATTCGGCGCGGCGAGGCGCCTGTCGTTTTCGGCCCGAGGTCGGCTCTGTTCGCCCCTCTCGACAATCTTGGATTGATCGTGGTCGATGAGGAAGCGGATGAATCCTACATGCAGTGGGAAAATCCCGTGTTTGATGCACGGAGAGGCGCCTGGATAAGGGGGCAGGTGGAGCGAATTCCCGTCGTGTACGGAGCCCATGTTCCCACTGTAGAAACCCTGGCTCTGGTTGAAGAGGAAGGCCGGGTGATTTCATTTGGATCCGGAGGCGTTCGGCCCTCGGTGCAGGTCGTTTCCTCACGCTCCCGAAAGGAAATACTGGCCAGGCCTCTGATTACGGCCGTGCGCCGCTTTCTGGAGCAGGGCGAGCACATCCTTATTTTTGTCGGCAAACGGGGATTTGCATCGTACCTGATCTGTTCCGCCTGCGGTTTTGTTCCCCGCTGCCCGAAATGCAGGATTTCTCTGACATATCACAAGGGGATTCGACGTCTGGTCTGTCACTACTGCAATATCCAGCAGCCGCAGCCTGACAGGTGTCCGTCCTGCGGGAAGGGAGATCTCAGAGGGCGGGGCGCCGGGACGGAAGTGGTCGAAGAGGAATTGAAGCGGCTCTTTCCCGGCCGGACAGTGGAACGCTTCGATTCCGACACGGCGGGAACATCCGGAAAACAGAAGACTCTTATCAGGCATTTTGAACGGGGAAAGATCGACATCCTTGTCGGCACCCGTCTTCTCGCTCACCAGGTGAACCTCGCCCCTGTCACTTTTCTGGCCGTGCTGAACCCGGAAGTGATGCTCACTCTTCCCGATTTTCAGGCCGGTCAGAGAGCCTTTCTGTATCTGTCCAGGCTGATCCGCTTTCTGGACGGCGAAAAAAAATCCCTGTACATGATTCAATCCGATTTTCCAGAGTTGCCCGTCATCGACCGGTTTGCGGCGGGTGATACGGAGACCTATCTCGCCGGGGAGAGGGAATTCCGCGAGCTGATGGGTTATCCGCCTTCAGGACAGATGATAGAACTTCTTTTATCGGGGGATACCCCGCGTTCCGTATCGGCGGCTTCGCGTTTGGTCCTCAGCCGATTGAAAGCGGAAACGGAAGGAGTGGAGGTTCTAGGGCCTTCCTTTGTGTCACGGGCCAGGATTGCGGGCCTGCATAAGGTTCAGTTTGTTCTGAAGGCTCCTGACAGGCAGGAGATAGACACCGTTCTGCCGGGAATTCTCGAGGGGATATCCATCCGCAAAAAAGTCATCGTCCATGGATAATTCTAATTCTCGCCTTTGATAAGCCGCACATCGATCTCAAAATGGATGTAGTCCGGAGTGCTGGTCTCCGGCTGCCCGCGAAGCTGCACGAACTGGTCGTAGGCGATTTCTTGCTCGGTGGGCCCGATGTAATAGATGCTCGCCACGCCGCTGCTGTCCGTCATGGCATAGGTTTTGCGCTTGTCGTCTTCAAATTCCCCGGGACCGGACATCACATAAAAATAAACGCGTCTGTTGACGATAGGACGCCCGTCGGTCAGTTTGAAGATGCCTTTTATCAGCGACTGAGGCCTGTCCGCCGTGCAGTAGAGCACGTTGGGATCGGCGATGATTTCAAACTGCACTTCGATGGCGTTGCGGACGATGTAGAGAGGAGCGTACTCCGAGATGTAATCCGTCCCCTGCCAGTCGATGATGGCGTGGATGTAAAGCTGTGAGTCTCCCACCAGCTCTCCGGCCAGAGGGCCGTAGTATATGAGGGAAATGACTCCGTTAGCGTTGGTGGTTTTGGCAACGGCGGTCTGGTTTCCTTCAAAGTACCCGATCGCCACCCTCTCTCCGGCCGCGTTCCGTACCTGGACATTGATCTGCTGTCCGGAAACAGGGGTTCCGTCGTATTTTTTAACATCGATCTGAATAGTGGTGCTTTCCCTGTTCAAGCCGGCAAATATGACATTGGGGGACAGGGAGACGTTGAGGAGCATGGCGAAGGTGGAGGGGCCGAAGGCGTCGGGTTCGGTTATGCCCAGGCGTTTGCAGGAAGAAAAGGTGGCTGCAAAAAGGAGAACAAAACAGGGAATCCATATTTTTCTTTTGCTGTTCATGGTGCCGTCCTTATTCATCCGCATAGTTGGCGAAATAGATTGTCAGGTACCCTGTCGCCTTCACCGTTTTTCCCCGGAGGTCCTGGCCGTAGATATCGATGCGGGCCGTGATGGTGAGAACACCCTCGCTTCGTCCGTTTTTGAGATTGAGGAGAGGGGGCTCGGCTTTGGCGACGGCCCTGACAAGTATGAAAGAAATATCGACCGTTGCGTCCACATCCACTCTGGTCGACAGGTATCCGTCGAAGGAGTAGGGGATGTCCACCCCTACCGTGTTTTTTCCGTCCGAACGGTTGTAGGCGACGGAATACCGGGTGACCTGGATGCTGTTGTATTCGCTGGCCGGATTGATGGGTTTAGGATCGAGAAGCCGGGCCCGCAGTGTCGCGACGGCCGCGTCGGCATGGATGGTTTCCGCACCCGTATCTCCGTCCACCCGGACCACATCGGATTCCAGATAATTGGCGGTGTTTCCGGCGATGTCCGTACCGCTCAGATTTTCGATGATGAGCATGGTGCTGGATTCCGTCTGGTTTTCGATGGGATTACAGGCGAAGAGAAGAAGGATGGCCGGGACCAAAACCAGCGCTTTGATCATTGTGTGTGTCTTCTCCATCGGGTCCTCCTCACTTTTTAATGATTCTCGGCGTGATGAAGATCAGGAGCTCCCGGTTCTGCCGGGTTCTCGCTGTTGATTTGAAGAGATTGCCGAGAATCGGAATTTGGTGGAAAAAAGGAACGCGGTCTTTGGTGATGGAATCCTCCGTCCTGTAGATGCCGCCGATGACCGTCGTCCCGCCGTCGGGAACGGTGACCGTGATATTGGCGCTCTGGGTGATCAGCGGAGGAATGCCGTTGACGAGATTGGCGAAATCGGCGGAATTGTTCTGGATGTCGAGAATCATGGTGATATTGCCGTCGTTGGAGACCTGCGGTGTCGCCCGCAGCTCGAGAGCGGCGTTCTGGTATCGCGTGGTGACGGTGAAATTGGCGGTGGTCTGCAGCGGAATCTGTCGTCCCTGAATGATTTCTGCAAGTTTGTTGTCCTGGGTCACAACCCAGGGTTCGGACTGGATTTTTCCTTCACCTGTTGTTTCCAGGGCTGAGAGGGCCAAGTCGATCCGGAAGGTGTCGAGCACGTTGCCGATGGACAGGCCGACGGCCGTGGAAAACGAGGGAGCGGGGAGGTTGATGGCATAGCCTCCCAGGGGGCCGCCGATGCCCCGGGTGGCCTGGCCCTGAGGAATCTGGGCGCCGTCAACCAGGATTTTATTGGGAAAAGAGAGAGAGGTCTGGTTGCCGTAAAAGGGATCGGCTTGTCCCCTCCATCCCCATTGGATGCCCAGATTGCGGACAAAATTGGAAGTGGCCTCGACGATCCGGCAATGAATGGAGACCTGAGGGGTGGGTTTGTCAAAGACTCGAATGAGTTCCTCCATCAGATCCAGCCGCTCCTTGACGTCGGTGATGATGAGAGTGTTGGTCCGGTCGTATACGGTGATTTTTCCCCGCTCGGACTTCTTGTCCCTCAGGAGTCCCTCCACCTGCGTCGCCTGGGCGTAGGACAGTTCATAGGTCCGGGTGATGACGGGGCCGGCCATTTCCTTGCTCTCATTCAGTTTGCGAAAGGCCTCCTGCTCTCGGGTCAGAATATCGATGGGAGCGATGCGGAGGACGTTTCCCTCGATGGTGCGCCCCAGATTGTTTTCCTTCAGGATAAGATCGAGAGCCTGATCCCAGGGAATGGCCACCAGGTCGACTGTCACCGTCCCCCGCACCTGCGGATTGAAGATGACATTCAGGTCGAACTGCTGCGTGATGCTCATGATGACATCCCGGATGTCCATATCCCGCATCCGGATGTCGATCAGGACACCCTGGTACACCTCTTCCGAGGACTGGAGGGTCTGGCTCTGGGTGAGAATGGGCTCGATTTTTGTGGGTGTCTTTTCCTGAGTTTTAACGGCCGTCTTTTTGAGTGCCGGCGGGCCGGATTCGTCCTTTATGGTCTTTGTC
>JAHIPL010000238.1 GCA_018894615.1 Acidobacteriota bacterium
AGATCATGATTTCTCTCCGTTATTCACAAATCATATGAAAAATCACATGTCATATTAAACGATCGCCAGTCAATCTCTCACCGGGAAAAGGTATTGTACGATAAACGGCCGTGCCAGACAACACACCAAATTGTCACACCAAATTGTCGTTCTGCATGCATGCTGTTTGGAGGTGTGAGAGAAAAACGCCCCTTCCCCGATTACTCGGACCGGAGAGTGTCAGCCGGAGCGGAGATCCGTTTTTGGACTATTACCGATCGGATTCCATCAAAAATACGGCGGCGAAGGTTTCGATTCCGGACCAGAGATTTCCGATCCGCAGGTTCTCGTTGGGCTGGTGCTGGTTGTTGTCGTGGTTGACGATGGAAATCCCGATCACCGGAATGCCGAGCGCTTCATCGAACAGATAGATAGGCAGCGAGCCGCCCAGCGTCGGAAGGAAAACAGGATTGAATTCGTAATAATCCCTCAATGCGGCGGCCAGCCGCCGGGCTACTGGGGTGTCCATGGATGTCCGGTAAGCGCCATATCCCGATTCCTTGTTGTCGATCCGAGCCAGAAAGGGATGGGCCATGCGCGTCCGGTGATCCGGTTCACCGGAGACCACAAAATATCCCTGTTTTTTCACGTGATCGATGAGACACTGCCGCATGTAGGCCGGATCACATCCCTTGACCAGCCGGATATCGATGGAGGCGGCGGCAGAATAAGGAACGATGGTGCGGGACTGGTCCCCTATCCAGCCACTCAACAGGCCGTTTATGTTGAGAGAGGGAAGTTGAATGGCCTCCATCAGAGTCATTCCGCCTCCCTCCGTGTGGATAAAACCGTAATTGTCCTTGATATCGCCCTCGTAATCGGGAACGGCCCGAACGGCGTCCTTTTCCCTGACTGTCAGAGGGACCACGGTGTCGTAAAACCCATCGATCACGACCCTCCCCGTATCATCCTTCATGGACGCGAGCAGTTTGGACAGCCGCATACCGGGATTGGGAGCCCAGTTGCCGTAATGGCCGCTGTGAAGGCTTGTGTTCGGCCCATAGACCATGATCTCGATGGAGGTGATACCGCGCACACCAAAAAAGATGGTAGGATCGCCGGAATAATAGGCAGGACCGTCGCACATGAACAGAACATCCGCCTTCAACAGATCGCGGTGTTTTTGCAGGAAGGGCCCCAGGTTGGTCGAGCCCGCCTCCTCCTCCCCTTCCAGAATGAACTTGATGTTGTTCCGGTGGGAAATCCCCGCCTGTCTCAGGCCGTCCAGGGCAGCCATCATGGCCATGAGGGGTGCCTTGTCGTCGCTGACGCCGCGGGCATAGATGCGCCAATCCACATTGAATGATAAATCGTCCGGAGGTATGGGGACGGGCTTGGGCTCGTTGCCGCCCGCCATAAGTTTTCCGGGCCGGAGAATGGGAGTAAAGGGCTTCGTGTCGATCCATTTGGATGGATCCACGGGCTGTCCGTCGTAATGGACATAAAAAAGCAGAGTCTGTTCGGCGCCGGGGACCAGGATCTCTCCGTATACGACGGGATTGCCGGCCGTCTCCATGACACGGGCCTGGATTCCGCGCTTTTCCATCATCATCTTGATGTATTCGGCATTTTTGCGAATGTTGACCCTGTCGGCGGAGACATTGGGAATGGACAGGAGGTCAAAATACTCCTGCATGATTGCATGTTCGTTGCTGATTCTGTAATTCCTGGCTGCATTGAGGATATCTTTTTTTGCCGGGGCCTGAGCGGCCGCGGCTGCCGAGAGGGAGAAAACAAGGAGGAGGAGCGCTCCCCATCCAAAAATCATTTGCTTTTTCTTCATGTTCATCCTCATCAAGTTAATATTGGAAAGGATTAACTCCACTATGTTTCATTCTATTTGTTGTATATTTCCAACCAGGACGCATGTTCTTTTTTTGCATTCTCCCGCAGTTCCGGATCAAGACACAAACGCAGAGCACCGGCCGCCATGACCTTGGAGGTGAGAACCAGGGACCTGTGGCCGGCTTCGCTGACCGTGATATCCGCGCTTTCCTGAGAATGTCCGGCGACGGTGGGGATCCCCTCCACACCGATCCCGACATGCGCTCCGGGAACGACAAGCGTCCCGAATCCGGTTTCCTCCCAGTGACGGGGGACTTTTCGCTCCCCGATACCGACCCCCCCGTAATCGACGGCGTACTGAAAGATGATATCGTTGAGAACTCCGACTGCGATGCCCGGATTGTACTCCCCGTAGTGGTCGATATCGACTGTCGTGTTTGTTGCCAGAGCCGCCCCGCGGGCTATGTTGTCCAGAGCTTCCACTTTTTTCTCGATTTTCTCCCTCGCCTGCCTCGGTGTCAGGGTTCCCACCGGAGTTTCATCGGTCAGATAGCGGATCCAGACCAGCGCCGACGCCCTCTCGGGGACAATGTTGGGGGCGACACCTCCTTCGTCGATGATCCCGTGGAACCGGAACTGGGGTTCCGAGTGCTCCCGGATCATGTCCATGGCGTGAAAAAGGAGCAGAACGGAATCGAGGGCGCTGTTCCCCTGCCATGGATTCTGCGCATGGGCGGACTTTCCATGAAAGGTGTACTTCATCTGGCGGATATGCCTGGCGGAAAAACCGCCGGGATAGCGCATGGTTTCCCTCTCCGTTCCGTGGCTCCTGAACATGAAGTCGACGCCGTCGGAATACCCGGAGGCCCGTCGTATTCGCCGGGAAATCCGCCGATCACTTTCAACCGGTCGAAGTTTTCCGGCAGTTCCGGCACACCCATTTCGATGGTGAACCCGTGTTTTTTCAGCTCCTCCGTCAGCCTTGCGGAGGCCTCGAATTCGAGAAAGCCGGGTTCGGGATGGTTGTACATCCAGTCGCTGAGTTCAAAAAGACGGGGGGCCAGCTCATCGATCCGCAAATCGACGGCCGCACGGAGACGCGTCATTTCCGCAGTCTCTTCAGAAATAACCTGAATGGTTTTTTCCACGACGGCGGCGCCCGGGGTGACAGGGGCAAGCAGGCATAAAATAAGGACGGGACCGATCCATGTCTGTGTTTTCATCCTCTCCTCGCTCTTCGGTGATGGTGCCATTATTTCAAAATCAGTCGAGAAAATAAACCTTGATTTAAGTCCTTTTTCCGACAAAGCGTTTTTGATAGACCAGTCTCTGAACGACGATGCCGAAAAAGGCGCTGACACTGTCGACAATCACATCGATCAGGCGTCCATGACGGGCCGGTTCGAAGTGCTGGTGCAGTTCATCCGAAATGGCGTAAAGGATGCAGATGAGAAATGTAATTAAAATTTTATTTTTCCAAGGGAAATTAAGATCAACCGCCCTTGACGCCAGAAATCCCAGCACCAGATAAACGCAGATATGAGCAAGAAGCCTGATGTTGATGGGAAAATCGATATTTTTGGTCAGCTCAGCGGAAAAAAAGGAGGTGGACAGAACGAACAGAACGGCCATCCACCACACGGTCAGCCACAGCCACAGCTTCGGATGTCGTTCAAGGCCGGCGGATTTCATGGTCTATAAATTAATCATCGGTGTTTCACTCTTTGATATATTCGCGGTAAGCCTGCTGCACATGACCGGTTTCGGCATCGCCGCGGTGGATGTAGATGCGGTAGGTCAGCGTCACGGATTCACCGTCCTTGAGAACATGGGCGTCCAAGCCCGGCCAGGACACATTGATGACACCGGCGTAGCTGTTGCGGATGAGCCAGTGCACGGGAAAACCGGGATGACCGGTGAATGGAAAGACGGCCACGCCGACCTTATCCGTGGACATGTCCGCCCAGAGAAACGGCGTGTTTGTGGCGTCTTTTTTCAGCCGTCCCTCATCCGTTGTGAGCACACACCCCTTGAAGAGGGAAGCTCCCCTCAGGCAGAGCCCTCCGTATCCTTTTTTCCCTTCATCCGTTCCCTTGACCTCCAGCGGCCCACCCACGGCGGTCAGGACGATTCCGATGTCCACCGCTCTTCCCGAAGGTCCGGCCGGATGGACGTACAGGGTGACCACTTCACGGGCCACGGTCTCCTCTCCATTCAGCTTCCAGGCGTTTTCGGCCTCGACGACGGCGGCGCCGTTTTTCTCTCCCATTTTCAGCCAGCGGACAAAATACTGGCGGAGCGAAGGGTTGTCAGGATGCCAGGTCTGGGTTTTGAATCCCCGCGTCTTCACGTAAGGCCAGGTCCAGAACAGCCCGTGATGATGCAGGTGATCCAGGGGGAAATCCTCGGTCAAAACTTCTCCGTCCAAGGAATGGAGGGGATGAATATAGGTTGAGTGGATATATCCCTTCGGAACTCCGTCCGGCAGCCGGTCTCCGTATTGGTAGGTCAGGGCCGGCGTGTCCCCTTCAAGAATGGTGAGAGTCCCGTTTACCGGATCATCCACCAGCTTCATTGGTCCTTTTTCAGCGGAGAAGGCCAAAACAGGAAGCAGGAAAAAACAAACGATCAAGCCCGCGGAACGAACCCGGCTCATCATTCCCCAAGAGATTCTGTTTTTTCTCATTTTCACAAACGCCACCAAAAATAGAGTCTTATAATATTTCCAAGTGTATCAAATCATATCAAATGAATTTTCATATAGCCAGAGAGAGAAGAAGAAAGAAAATATTCGAAAAAATATCGCTTGACATGAGCTTGGTTGAGCATTATTATACTTTATGTTATAAAGTACTTTATTTTATTTACTAAAGGAGGTTCAATGAATAAAACAGATGCGCAAGGGGAAATTCGTTACATCAGGGAGATGATCGATCAGACGCGAAAGATCACCGCAGGATCCTGGATGTTTTTTTTGATTTGGGGCGTGATAGTTATTCTTGCTGTGGCCGGCATGTATGCTCTGGTCAGTCTGGGTAAATATCACTTGATCTGGATCAATTGGGTTATCCTTATGCTTGCGGGTGTCCTTATCACCATCATTTACGCACGGAAATTTGAAAGACGGATTGGAGCCAAAACCTATCCCCAGATTGCCACCGGCCACCTCAGTATCGCCTGCGGTGCGGGATTTATACTGGCGGGATTTATATTTCCACTGTTCAGGCTGTATACCTGGGAATTGATCCCTATTCTCATCGCCTTGATCGCTGGAATCTATGCATTCACGCTTGGCGGAATCTTCGAATGGAATCTTCTCAAATGGTGCGGACTTCTCTGGTGGGTAGGATCGGTCGGAATGATATTTATCCAGGAAAACGACCGGGCACTCCTGTTTATTCCCCTCATCCTGATTGGATACATCACCCCTGCCCTAGTGCTCCGTTCAAAGTACCGGAAACAAAGTGACCAAAATGCCGATTGAGGCCATTTCTCAGCTTGATCCCGTCATTCACTCCAAAGTCAGGCTGGCCGTCATGTCCATCCTGGCTGCCGTCAAGGAGGCCAGTTTCATCTATCTTAAAACAGCGATCGGGACCACCGACGGAAACCTGAGTGTAAGCCTGGCCAAGCTGGAGGAGGCGGAGTACATAAAGGTTAACAAAAGCTTTCAGGGGAAAAAACCGTTGACAACCTGTGTGGTAAC
>JAHIPL010000037.1 GCA_018894615.1 Acidobacteriota bacterium
ATGAACATCCCCTCCTTCGAGCACGAAAGCTACGAGGCCGATGATCTCCTGGGCGCCCTGGCCTGTCACGCAGCGGCATTCCATCTGATAACAGTGCTTGTCTCAACAGACAAGGATCTCCTCCAATTGATCGACGAAAACACCATGATGTACAATCCGGCCAAGGAGATCTACATCGGGAAAAAGGATGTCGTTGATTATTTCGGTGTTCGCTCGGACCAGGTTGCGGATGTTCTTGCCCTCTGGGGAGATGCTTCAGACAACATTCCCGGAGTGCCGGGGGTGGGAGAAAAAACAGCTAAATCACTTATTACGGAATTCGGTTCGCTCGATGCCATCCTGAAACATCCCGAACGAATCAACAATCCGCGCCTTCAAACCAAAATCGCAGAAAACCTGGAAATCCTCAAACTCAGCCGGCAGCTCGTCGCCATCGCCTGTGATGCCCCGGTCGAATTCGATCTGGAATCTCTGCGGCGCGGATCACCGGACAATGACATTCTGATCCCCCTGCTGAAGGAAATGGAGTTCTCCGGATTTTTATCGGAAGCGACAAAAACAAAAACGACCGATAAGACGGAATACCGCGCTATTCTGGACGCCTCTTCTCTCCAGGCCCTGGCCGACAGAATCAGAAAGACAGGGTTTGTCGCTCTGGATACGGAAACGGACAATCGTTCTCCCACAAGGGCCAGGCTCGTCGGCATGTCGTTTTGCCTTGAACCCGGCGAGGCCTATTATCTGCCTATCGGGCATGATTACGAGGGCGCGCCGAACCAGGTTCCTTTCCAAACCGTTCGCTCCATTCTGAGCGAAATTCTGGAATCCCCTGCTATCCGTAAACATGGACAGAATATTAAATACGACGCCATCGTTCTCAGGAATGCGGGATTCGATCTTCAGGGAATCGATCTCGATTCCATGATCTTGTCCTACCTGGTTGAACCCAACCAGGGAAAACACGGCCTCGGCCGGCTCGCTGCCGCCCACCTCGGCCTGCCCACCATTCAATACAGCGATGTTGTGGGGCGGGGTAAAAATGAAGTCACCATGAACGCGGTCCCCATCGACACGGTGACGCCATACGCCTGCCAGGACGCGGATTTCGCCCTGCGGCTCGTAGGGCACCTGTGGCCGGAAGTGGAGAGGCAAAAACTGGAGCCCGTCTACCGAGAACTGGAACAACCGCTCATTCCTGTTCTTGCCGACATGGAGCAGTGGGGGATGAAGGTGGACGGGGAAAAGCTGCGGAACCTGTCGGAAGAACTCCAGGAAGAGATGAGCCGCCTGCAGATCAAAATTTTTGAAATCAGCGGCGAAGAATTCAATTTGAATTCCCCGCAGCAGCTGGCCCGGATTCTTTTTGAAAAGCTAAGGCTTCCTCCCTCGCGAAAGACAAAGGTGACCCGGGAATATTCCACCGGCCTTGCCGTTCTCCAGGGCCTGGCTCCCAGGCATCCGATCGCCAAACAGATGCTGGAATACCGACAGTTGGCCAAGCTGAAATCCGGATATGCCGATGCCCTCCCTCAGCTCATTCATCCCCGGACGGGGCGGATTCACACCTCCTACAACCAGACCGTTGCCGCCACCGGCAGGCTGTCCAGCAGCGATCCCAATCTTCAGAACATTCCGGCCAGAGGAGAGATGGGGATCCGTTTCCGTGAAGCATTCATTCCTGAAGCGGGCCGCCTGTTTTTATCCGCCGATTACGCCCAGATCGAACTCCGCGTCCTGGCCCACCTCTCTGAAGATCCCCGTCTGATCGGGGCGTTTAAAAGCGATCGCGACATCCACAGCGAAACGGCCGACCATGTGTTCGGACAGATGATCGGGCTGCCGGAGGGAGAGGCTCGGAGACGGGCCAAGATCATCAATTTCAGCATCATCTACGGCGCCTCGGCCTACTCTCTCGCAGGAGAACTGGGGACCTCGACTTCGGAAGCCCAGGCATTCATCGACCTTTACTACGAGCAGTTCCCCAGGGTCCGCGCCTTTCTGGACGGCACTGTGGATGAAGCGCGGGAGAGGGGCTTTTCCACAACACTGTTCGGCCGAACCCGCCCAATCCCGGAGCTGCGTCAGAAAAACAAAACCGTCCAGCAGGCAGGGCGGCGCATCGCTCTCAACACGCCCATCCAGGGAACGGCCGCCGACCTTATCAAAAAAGCCATGATCGATATCTGGAGGGAGATGAAAAAGAAAGGCCTGCAGTCCACCATGGTCCTTCAGGTCCATGATGAACTGGTCTTTGAAGTTCCGGACAAGGAGCAGGTCATCATGGAAGAGCTGGTCCGGGACCGAATGGAAAATGTCCATCCACTCCATGTCCCCTTGCAGGTCCACCTCGGCTGGGGCGTCAACTGGGCGGAGGCAAAATAACGATTACAGGGATTTCTGGTAAATGCGGTATTTTTTGTAAAGCTTTCCGCCCATCCGGACCATTTCACCCCTGACCTTTACATTGCTTTCCAGTTCGTGATGCGTGTCCATCAATTCAAATCCGCCCGTGATGGCCGAGTCGATCATCGCCACTCCCATCAGGACATCGACACCACGGCCCTGGTGTTCGGGTTTGATGGAGCCGATAAAAAGCTGTAAGATCTTCGTCCTTTTCTGGGCGCGCAGAATTTTAAATATGCCGAAGGGGAGGATCCGCCCGCGAGCCCTCTTGATTCCTTCCGTTATGTCGGGAATTCCGACGACGAATCCGATCACCTCTTCACCAGCGGTTACGACTTTGACAAAACGGGGGTCAAGGATGGTCATGTATTTCCCGGCGAAATCCTTCATTTCCGCTTCATTCAGGGGCGTGTAGCCGTAGATGTTGCTGACGGTGTAGCACTCGTTCATCAACTTGAGGACCGGGATGATCCAGGGTTTGATTTCCTTTTTCTTTTTAAATTCAATGAGTGTATATTTCCCTTTTCGCACAACGCGATCATGGATCTTATTGTAGAACTCGGGCAGTTCTCTTGGAACAACGATCTTGTATACAAAATAGTCCACCTCTTTCGTATAGCCAAGATCCTCGATATAGCCCGGCATCCAATCGAAATTGTGGTTGGTCACCAGGGCCGCCCGATGCTCAAATCCTTCGATCTGAAAACCCTCCGGATCCTGGTCGGTGAACCCGTGGGGGCCGGCGATTTTTGTCATCCCCTTTTCCCTTGCCCAATCCTCCACCTTTTTGATCAGGGCATTGACAACCTCTCTATCCTCGTACGTTTCCAGAAAGGAAAAACGGGCGGCTTTCTCATTTTTCATTTCGTTGTATCGGCGGTTGATGATCCCCATGCAGCGGCCGACCAGGCGCCCGTCCCTGTAGGCAAGGAGGCGGACGGCATCGCAGAAAGCAAAAGATTTGTTTTTTTTCGGATCATAAAACACCTTTTCGTCCATATAAATGGGATGAACCCATGTGACATGATCCTTGTGTATCCTTTCAGGCAGATAGATAAAGTCCTTCAATTCCTTTTTCGTTTCTATTTCTTTGATTTGGACGGACATGATGCTTTCACCCTCTCATTGAATTGCGAGTTAATCCTATCTCACCCAAAATGCAAAAATCAACAAAAACAATCGCGGCGGCGGCATCCGGACAAGCCCGGGGCGGAAAAAGGGCGAGGGGTTGACAAGGATTACGGAGTGGTAATACACTTTAGAATTCTCTTTTTTAGAGGAAAAGAACGGAGTTTTGAACAACAATGAGAGCAAAAACGTTTCCCCGCGGGATCCATCCTCCGGAGTTCAAAAGCCTTTCCGAACATCTTGCATTCGAAACTCTTCCGGCCCCGGATAAGGTCTATATTCCTCTCCACCAGCATTTCGGCGCCCCGGCCAAATCGCTCGTCAATAAAGGGGACGAGGTGCTGGTCGGTCAAAAAATCGGAGAGGCGCCCGCCCTGTTTTCCGCCGACGTTCATTCCAGCGTCTCCGGAAAAGTCCTGGCCGTAGAGCCCTACATCCACCCCGCCGGGAGGCCCGTCCTCTCCGTCGCCATTCAAAACAACGGAGAAGACCGCCGAGTGGACCCGGGCGACATTCCTGCGGATCCCACGGCCTTGAGCGCGGAAGAAATCAGGAAAAAAGTCAAGGAAGCCGGAGTCGTCGGAATGGGAGGCGCCGCCTTTCCCACTGCGGTCAAACTGTCTCCTCCCAAAGACAAGCCCATCGATACGGTGATCATCAACGGGTGTGAATGCGAACCCGTGCTTACCGCCGACCACCGCCTGATGCTCGAGTTCCCGGAAGACATCATCAACGGCGCCCTGCTCGTCCGGAAGGCGACGGGAGCCGCCCGGATCATCATCGGCGTGGAGAACAACAAAAAAGACGCCCTCGATCTGCTGCGGAAGAAAGCGGCCGGAACGGGGATTGAGGTGGAAACGGTCAAAACCAAATACCCCCAGGGGGCCGAAAAAAACCTGATCTCCGCGATCCTTAAACGAGAGGTCCCCAAGGGCGGGCTTCCCTTTGATGTGGGTGTCGTGGTGCAGAATGTGGCCACAGCCAAGGCCGTTTGGGATGCGGTCGCCCGCAACCTCCCCCTGTACGAACGCCCCCTCACCGTTTCCGGCCCCATGGTTACCACCCCAAAAAATCTGATCGTCAGAATCGGAACACCCTTTCAGGCGGTCCTCGATTCCTGCGGAGGAATCAACGGCGAAGCGGACACTCTGATCATGGGGGGCCCGATGATGGGCCTGTCCCAGTGGACGGCCGATGTTCCCGTGATCAAGGGGACGAGCGGCATCCTTCTCTGGAAGATGGACAGGTCCCCCCGGGAATATGCGTGCATCCGCTGCTCCCGGTGTGTGGACCACTGCCCGATGGGACTCGTCCCCACTCAGATCATGAAACTCGTCAAATACGATCACCTGGAAAAAGCGGAAACCTGGGGGGCCCAGGACTGCGTGGAATGCGGAAGCTGTCAGTACGGCTGTCCGGCAAAAATTCCTCTCGTCCACTGGATCCGCCTCGGCAAAAATAAAATAATCAGCATTAAAAAGAAAAAGAGCGCCTGATGTCGAGCAACTCCTTTTTCCTCAAATCGTCTCCTCATTTCAGGGACGGGGATTCCGTGCCGAAGATCATGTACACGGTGGTTATCGCCCTCGCGCCGGCCGTGGCGGCCTCGGTCTATTATTTCCGCTGGAGGGCGGCCGCACTCTACATCACCTGCCTGGCCGCCTGCCTCATCACAGAAGCCCTCTTCCTCAAATTCCGGAAAAAACCCATGTTTTCCCTCTGGGACGGGTCGGCCGTCATCACGGGGCTTCTTCTGGCCATGGTGCTGCCTCCTTCCATTGCCCTCGACTCTGCAGCCATCGGAGGTGTCGTTGCCATTGCGCTCGGAAAACAGGTTTTCGGAGGCCTGGGATACAACATTTTTAATCCGGCCCTGGTCGGCCGCGCCTTTCTTCAGACGGCGTTTCCCGTCGCCATGACCTCATGGATGCCGACGGCCGCGCTGAAAGCGGACCTGGCCACCTTTGCCACGCCCCTTGGAAACCTGAAATTTCAGGACGCCGTCTCCCAGGGAACGCTGTCGCCCCTAAAGGATCTGTTCGTAGGCAACGTCGGAGGATGCATGGGAGAAACCTCCGCCCTGGCCCTCCTGATCGGCGCCGCCTTTCTTCTCTACAAGCGGGCGATCGACTGGCGGATTCCCGCCGGGATCACCGGAACGCTGATCGTTTTCACCGGAATTTTCTGGCTGGGCGCCCCTGACCGTTACGCCTCCCCGGCTTTTCACCTTCTTGCCGGCGGACTCTTGATCGGTGCGTTTTTTATGGCAACGGACATGGTCTCTTCTCCCGTCACGCCCAAGGCGACCTGGATTTACGCTGCCGGCATCGGCCTCGTCATCGGCCTTATCCGCCTTTTCGGAGGATTCCCTGAAGGCGTCATGTACGCCATTTTATTCATGAACACGTTTGTCCCCCTGCTCAACCGATTTACTCGGCCGCGCATCCTTGGCGAAAGGAGGGCGCCATGAACGTGACGGCTCGAATGATTTTCGTGCTGACCACCGTGGGCCTGATCTCCGGCGCCCTGCTGGCAACGGTCGGAATGCTGACCCAGGAACGAATCGATCTGAACAAACAGCGGGAGATCGAAGCGGCCATCCTTCAGGTTGTCCCGGGAACGCAATCGAGCCAAACAGTGTTCGAGCAGGACGGCATAACGGTCTATGCCGGATCGGATGGACAGGGAAACCTGCTGGGCTATGCCGTCCTGGCATCGGGAACGGGATTTCAGGACATCATCACCCTCATGTTCGGAACAAATCCCGACCTCTCCGTCATCTCGAAGCTGACGATTCTGGATCAGAAGGAAACGCCCGGCCTGGGCGCCAACATCACGTCCCGGGACATGTTTCTGAAATACTGGGACAATAAGGACAGCGTGAATCCGCTGACCCTGCACAAGCCGGCCGTCCGCACGGCCGGAGAGCTGGGCCCCGGTGAAATCAACACCATCACCGGGGCGACCATTTCTTCGGAAAAAGTCCTTCAGATCGTCAATGAATCACTGAACGCAGTGAAAAACTTGAACAACGAAGGCAAACTCGAAAAAGAGGACAAACATGGCCGCTAAAAGCATCACACAGGAATACCTCAAGGGACTGTGGGACGAAAACCCTGTTTTTCGCCAACTTCTCGGCATGTGCCCCATCCTGGCCGTCACCAACGCGGTCATCAACGGCATCGCCATGGGCCTGGCCACCGCCTTCGTCCTCGTTCTAAGCTCGCTGGTGGTCTCATCCATTAAAAAATTGATCCCCAGCCAGGTGCGGATCGCCAGTTATATCGTGGTCATCGCCACTTTCGTCACGATGGCCGACCGGTTTTTAGCCGCCTACTTCCCTCCTCTGTCCAAATCTCTCGGTCCCTATGTTCCTCTCATTGTCGTCAACTGCATCATTCTCGGCCGGCAGGAGGCCTTTTCCTCCAAAAATTCCATCGGCCGGTCGATGATCGACGCCCTAGGGATGAGTACGGGATTTATTCTGGCGCTTCTGACGCTCAGTTCCATCAGAGAAATCCTCGGGACGGGAACGTTTCTCGGCCATCAGGTGCTGGGGGCCTGGTTCAAGCCCTGGATCATCATGATTCTACCGGCGGGCGCCTTCATCACCCTCGGCATTCTTCTGGCGCTTGCCATGTTCATCGAACAGAAAACCAAGGCAAGGAGTTGAGCGTGGAACTTCTGATGATTTTTATATCAGCCATCCTGGTCAATAACTTCGTCCTCTACTATTTTCTCGGAATCTGCCCTTTTCTTGGTGTCAGCAAAAAAATCGATTCCGCCGTTTCGATGGGCCTGGCCGTCACGTTTGTGATGACCATCACGGCCGTTGTGTCCTGGATGATCAATCACTGGATCCTCATTCCGAACAAACTGGAGTATCTGCAGATCGTGACTTTCATCCTGGTCATCGCCTCTCTGGTCCAGCTTGTCGAAATGTTTATCCGAAAAATCAGCCCTCCGCTTTACCAGGCGCTTGGCATCTATCTTCCGCTCATCACCACAAACTGTGCCATTATGGGGCTGGCCCTGATCGCCGCCCTTAAAGAATATAACTTCGCCACGACCGTCATTTTCGGGATCGGCTCCGGAGTCGGATTCACGCTGGCCATCGTCCTCATGGCCGGCATCCGCGAGCAGCTTGATGTGTCCGATGTCCCTCGTCCTCTCAAAGGAGCCGGCATCGCTCTCATCGTGGCGGGAATCATGGCCCTGGCCTTCCAGGGTTTTTCAGGAATGATAAAATAATGAGCCTCCTCATACCGATTCTGACAATGGGGATCCTGGGGCTTCTGTTTTCTGTTGGACTGGCGGTGGCTTATCAGAAACTGAAGGTGGACGTGGATCCAAAAATTGAAAAGGTTTCGGAAGCCCTTCCCCAGGCCAACTGCGGGGCCTGCGGATTCAGCGGATGCGCGGCCTTCGCCGAAGCGGTCGTGGCCGGGAAGGCGGAAGCCAGCGGTTGTCCGGTCGGAGGAGAGGAAACCGCTCAGGCTGTCGCCGATATCCTGGGCCAAGCCGCGGGAAGCGTCGTTAAAAAGATGGCCCGCATCCACTGCCGCGGCACAAAGGAAGCGGCTCTTGCCCGGGGTGAATATGAGGGCATTCCTTCCTGTACCGCCGCCAACCTGATCGGAGGAAACAAGCAGTGCTCGTACGGCTGCATGGGATTCGGCGATTGCGTCAACGCCTGCCTGTTCGACGCCATCGTCATCAGCGAAAACGGCCTGCCCGTCGTTTCGGAAGAGAAATGCACGGCCTGTGGAAAATGTGTGGATGCCTGCCCCCGTGGAATCATCTCGCTGCAGCCCCTTGCCGAGAACATGATGGTGTTCTGCCGGTCCCTGGACATTGGGAAAACGGCCCGCAAGGTGTGTAAGACGGCTTGTATCGCCTGCGGCATCTGTGCCAGGGCCTGCCCCGACGGAATCGTGATGGAAAACAACCTGGCCGTCATCAAGGATAAAAGCAAGATCGAACACGAGCAAATCCCGGCCATCGAAAAGTGCCCGACAAATGCCATCGGGCGTATTCACAGAAAGCCGGACGTCGACGCGCCTCCGCAGGAATCGCAGGAATCAGCATAGGCAGGACAGCATGAGGGACAAAGGAACCGTGGTCGAAACATATGAAGGAATGGCCAGGGTCGAGGTCCGCTGTCTCAGCGCCTGCCATGACTGTTCCGCCCACTCTCTCTGCATCGGCCACCATCACTCCCGCGGCCTGATTTCCGCCCGCAACCCTCTCCGGGCCGCCGCCGGAGATGAAGTGGAGATCTTCGTCCCCGAATCCTCTTACAATCGGGCTCTTATCCTTCTTTTCGGCGGTCTGCTGGCGGCAATTCTTCTGGGGCTTGCGGGCGGATACCTCCTGGGGAGCACGGTGAAGATTCCCGCGGAAACGGCGTCCGTTCTGGGGCTGTTTCTCGGGCTTTCCGGGGGGGTCGCCGGCCTTGTGCCGGTGTTTAAAAAATGGAACAGAAACAAATTATTTCCCGTAATAACGGAAAATTACGGCAAAGGAGCATGACATGGAAAGACGGGATTTTTTCAAGACCATTCTGACGACGTCCCTGCTCACTCCCCTTCTTCTTGAGTCCAAATCGACTCAAAATGAATTGGAATTATATCTTCTCTCAGATGACCCCCATCATTCACTTCCATCCCTCCTTAAGGGCACGGGATTCGGGGGGGCTAAAACATATGATTTCAATGGATTCCATCCGAAAAGGCTGGAAATCTCAGGAATGCTGGAGCGGAGCGGATGGACTTCCGCCCGTTCGGGCCGGGCATCGCTGCTTCTGTCTCACAGCCGGCTGCAGAAAAAGGCCGAACCCAGCTTCACTCTCGTCAGGAATGGAAAAATTCTGGATGCCCGGGCCGGAGAGCTGAAGTCCCTGTGGCGCAGCCTTCGTCAAAATGCTCCTCTGACTTTTTCCCTGACCTCCGCATCTCTTCATTCTGCGTCCTCCCGTATTTCGGCCGGAAAAACCGCCCTCTGCACCATCGACGGCCGACAGGCGGCGAGGCTGAATCTCCGCAAGAACGGCAGCCGTACCTTTGCGACATCCAACGGCAGGGTATCGGTCAAAGTGGAAAGCGGTGCCGTCCGAATCGAAGAGTCAAGCTGTAAAAATCACATCTGCGTCCACTCGTTTCCCGTCTCCCTGGAAGGCGAACGGATCATCTGCGCCCCCAATCGATTCATGATCGCGGTCGAGGGCGGCCGCACGGTGGACACCATTATCGGCTGATCGACAGAAGGAGATTTTAACAAGAAACTCTATTTTATCTCCTTGATAAAAATATTCCGGAAATAGACGGGTGATCGGCTGTCGTGGTTCTGCAGCCCGATATATCCCTCCCGGGCAAAATCCCTGATTTTCCCCCGCGGCTCCATCTCCCAGGTCAAGACGTTTTCCCCGTTCAGGTCCACTTTGATGATGTGCCCGACAAGCTCGATGCGCATATGGTTCCACTTTCCAGAGAGATTCGACGCCTTTTTTGTCGGCGCTTCCGCGTCATAGACGGCCGCCGTGCCGTGGATCCCCTTGGAATGATCATCGATCTGAACCTCGAACGAATGATAAATGTAGTCGTCGCTCGCAGGCATTTCAGGAACACGGATAAAAACTCCTGAATTGGTAAGCTCATCCTCACATTTAAATTCCAGTTCCAGAACAAAATCATCATATTTTTTACCGCTGTACCAGAAGAGCCCCATTCCGTCATGGCCCTTGAGAACACCGGTTTCCTTGTCCAGTTCAAAATAGCCCGGGCCGTAATGGTTCCATCCGTGTTTGTGGTACTTGCGTCCCCAGCGGCCTAGAATCTGATCGAAATCCTGATAATAGGTGACGCCCGCGATGTATTCGAGCCCCTTGAGAACAGGCGGAAGAGGATTGTCGACATCTTCTTTTTTTTCGTGTTCGACGGCCAGGTATCCAAAATAGTCCTGCCTCGTCAATTCAGCAAGGATGTCACGGATATTTGCCTTCCCCTGGCCGAACGGCACATCATGGGCATCCCGCACACCGAACTCATTCAGGTCCTTGAGGTGAACGTCAAGAATCCGGCCTTCCAGTTTTTTCAGTGCCTCGATGGGATTGACTCCCGTTCGCATCCAGTGCCCCGTATCTGCACAGACCCCGATTCTCTGATCCAGCCCCTTGATATGATCGAGAACGGTTTCCGGTCTCGCATATTTGGTTGGGGGCGGATGATTGTGAATGGCGACCTGCACATTGTAATTTTTGACCATTTTTTCGATCAAAGAAAAATCATCATACTGGGGTTCGGTGACAATGGTTCGAATTCCCATTTTGCGCGCGAATTCAAAAACCGGCTTCATGCCGTCTTCCGAATTCTCAAGCGGGACCACTCCGTAGCTGACAAGGGTGATGCCGCTTTCCTTCAGCTTTTCCCGGATCTCCTTGATTTTATCTTCGGAGAGAAGGTGATTAAAAACATCCCCGCCCTCCGGGCCCAATTTCTGTCCCGGATAGGGCTGCAGAAAACGGACTCCGGCCTCCTTCGCTTTCTCCAGGGTTTCATAAAAAGAAAAATTCCTGAAGGTCCAGCACTGAAAGGCGATGGGGAATTTTTTTATCCGAATCTGTGAATAATCGATGTCCTCTTGAGCAATCGAAAACACCCGTGCGGGCGTCATGGCCATTCCACACAGCATTACAACCGCCACCAGGGCGCTTTTCCATTTTTTCATTATTCCTCCCTCCTGATTTCCGTCCGGATCATCCGGCATGGGGTTCCTCCCCGAATAAACCGGGGTCTATTTATTTTTCGGGTTCCACTTTCCCCTCGCAACATCCGGGACATAGGCGTCCAGGCCCGGAGGAGGAAAGGGAATGGTTTTTTCCTGCTCCACGCTCATATAGGCCGTCATCAGCAGCTCCGTCACATTCAGTCCATCGTCAAAATTTTCCATGGGCCTCCGGCCGGCCAGAAAAGACTGCACCATGTGCCTGTTTTCCTCCGTATAGCCATACTCTCCGGCTTCATCGCTGACGACAGGCATCAATCCAACCTCGGCATTCTGCTTTTCGACAAGGTCTTCGCCGGTCTCCCCGCTGACCCTTCGGCTGAAGAACACCTTGAGCCCCTGATCCAGAGAATTGATGCTCATCGAGTACTCCGGTCCCAGAAGCTCCATGGACAACCGCAGGCCCGCGCCGACAAAACACCAGGAGGTGGTGGCCTCGACCACGACCATTTTCCCTTCGGGATCTCTGTATTCGATCAAGCCGCGGCCGAAATCTTCGGCCGGCCGCCTGGCGTAGTCCAGTTTTCCCCCGCTCATAGCGCTCAGTTCTTTGATATACCGGGGCTCCTGCCACTTGAGGCAGTTGGCATACGCGGACACCTTGACCGGAGTCAGAAAGCTCCGCTTTTCTCCCGGTGGAGTCAGGAGGAACCGGGCCGTCTCGAAGGAATGGCACATCATATCGTTGATGACGCCCCCTCCCTGCAGGGAGCCCTCCCAGAACCAGGGCATGTGCGGCCCCCCGTGTTCCTCGGCCGCCCGCGCCAGATAAGGCCGCCCGGTCAATGCCGCGCCGCGGGACCAGATGATGTCCTTCCCCCGCATGACCGGATATCCAAAAATCTGATCTTCCAGATAGCCGTCCAGCAGCCCCGCCTTTTTGACCAATTCCACCATTTTCCGGGCCTCGGCCGCATTTCTGCCGAGGGGCTTTTCACAGGCAACCCCGATCAGCTCCCCCTTTCCGTCTTCGAGCGCACGGACGATCTCCTCCATGTTTTCGATCCGGGTGTAGTTGGGGGCGCACATCCATATGGCGTCGATGGAAGGATCGGCGACCATGTCCGTGATGGTTCTATAGGCCCTCGCCTCTCCGACATTCAGCTTTCTGGCCAGGGCCGCCGCTTCTTCAGACTCTTCCATGGAGAGAGAGGTGATCCCCATAATATCCGCATCCCTGACACCAACCCAGGAACGAATATGAAACTGCGCGATAAATCCGGCGCCGATGAAGCCGACGCCCAGTCGTTTTTGCCCCATAAAAGACTCCTTCTGGTAAATTGCGGATTTGAACAACCGGCCCCGCTCAGGCGGCCGGTCGGTTTTCCCCCTGCTCCACTCTTTCGTCCTTGAAGAAAAGGAGGAAAGCGAGAGCGCAGAGCACAGTCAGCACAACGGGAACGAGAAAAATGCCCGTCCAATTGAATCCGTCGGGGGTTTTAAAGAGATCCTGCACTTTGCCGGCAAACAGGCTTCCGACGTAATTTCCGATTCCATAGGTCACGAGCGTGATCAGGCACTGGGCTGAATGGCGGATATCCTTGGGCGCCACCATGTCGGTATAGATAAAAGCGGCGACAAAAAAGAAAACAAAACAGAACCCATGCAGCGCGAGAGAGGCGATCACCAGCCAGGGCGGCGCTCCCACGGCAAACACGATATACCTTATAGGCCAGGCCAGAACACCCAGGGCCAGGATCTTCCGGATGCTCATTTTTTTTATCAGATAGGGAAGAAGAAGGGCCATGACAAAAATTTCAGCGACCTGAGCGATCACCATCACCATGGGCAGGTTTGCCTGTGACACCCCGATCCTGGAAGACGTGAGAAAGGGTGCGGTTAAAATATAATAGAACATCAGCTCCGTGGCCACGATGAAGGAAATGATGATAAAGATGAGAAAATTCCGGTTCTTCAGCATCTTCAGGGCCTCCAGAAAGGCCCAGGGTTTGGTCCCTTCCTTCTGCGGCGGCGTGTGGGGAAGACCAAAAGCAAAGATCCCCATAATCAAGGAAAAAAGACCGGCCAGAAGAAGCGTGTCTCCGCGCATGGCCACGCCCTCGCCTCCGCCGGCGAGATTTCTCCACGTGGCCAGCCCCAGCCCTGCGGCAATCCAGCCGATCGTTCCCCAGACGCGAATCTGGCCGAACTCTTTCTCCGAGCTTTTTAAATTGATAAAAGCGACGGAGTTGGTGATGGCCAGGGTCGGGGCATAAAGAAGGCAGTAGAACAGCATAACCCAAACCATGGTGGAGAAATCGGACATGGTCGACACCCAGATGAGAATGGCCCCTCCGGAGAGCTGCATCAGGCCGATGAACTTTTCTCCTGAAAGCCAGCGGTCGGCGATCTGTCCGCCGATAAAAGGCGCGATGATGGTGGCCAGCGGAAGCAGGCTGTACACAATCCCGGTCTGAATGCCGTCAAACCCCAGATTGTTCTGCAGATAATCGGACAGAACCGGAGCCCAAGCGCCCCAGATCGCATATTGAAGGAACATCATGAAACCGAGACGAATTTTTACCCACATTGTCTTTGTTCGCCCTCCTCTTCAAAAATCGTCCGCTCGATGAAACAGACCGTACAATGATCACTCCGCCAAACAAAAATATCTTTATTAAAAATGATTGTCAATCAAACATTATCCGCATCGCCTAAAATGAAGAAAGCCGGGATCCGGGGGCCCGTTCCTTCTTCCGCGGCCGCAAGTTGAATAAAGGCGGGGATACGGACGCAATTTTTTGTATAATACAGGAACGGCCCATGAACAACAAAACAAAAAACGTACTTGCGGTGCTTCTGGTCATAGGCTGCGGCGCCTGCGGGTCCGTCCATCGATGGCGATCCGCCACCCTCCTCTATTTCGACACCGTCTGCGAACTACGGGTGTACTGTCTTCCGGAGCGGTTCCCACAGATCAAAGCGGATGTCCAGGCCGTCTTCGCCCGGATCGAGGATCTTTTCTCCCCCTCCCGGGCCGTCCTTGATCATCCCGACGTTCTCTTTCTTTTTCAGAAATCCATCGATATTCACCGCTTGTCCGGAGGTGCGTTCGACATCACTGTCGGCCCCTTGTCCGACCTCTGGGGATTTTATACTAAAGAACACCATGTTCCCGAGAAAAATGAAATCATCAGGGCCCTGAAAACCATCGGAATGAATCGGATTTCTTTTTTAAAAGAAGGCCTCGCCCTTCCCTCCGGAATGAGGCTCGACTGGGGTGGAATAGCCAAGGGATTCGGGATCGACAGGGCGGTCGAAAAAATGCGAGAAACGGGGGTTCCGCGAGGCTTCATCAACGCCGGCGGAGACCTCTTCTGCTGGGGGATGAATCCTGAGAATCAAGAGTGGCGGGTCGGCATTCAACACCCCCGCCGGGCCGGCTACCTCGCCGTGCTTCCTCTCTCCGACGAAGGCGCCGCAACAACGGGGGATTATCAGAGATATTTCATCCGGAACGGTGTCAGATACCATCATGTCTTTAATCCGGCCACCGGTTATCCGGCCGAAGGGAAACAGAGCGTCACGGTGTACGGACCGGAAACCCTGGTCTGTGATGCGCTGTCCACGGCGCTTTTTGTCAGCGCCGAGCCGGAACAAATTTTAGCGCATTTTAAGGATTACGGAGCCGTTATTGTCGACGGGAGCGGCCGCATTCAAACAATAGGAAGACCTATTTCTCTGCAGTATACAGACAAGCGGTAGGCCGACAATGCGGACGAAGGACGGAGATGTTCGTTATATCTTCATAGGCATCAGAACGTACTGATAAAGAAAATCCCCTTCACCTGACGGTTTCATGAGGACGGCGCTGTTTTCATCCTTCATTTCAAAAAGAATGGACTCGCCTTTGGCAGTTGTCAGAAAATCGAGGAGATACTGCGCGTTAAAGCCGATCTCGAGAGGATCTCCGCTGTACCGGGCGTCCACCCGGTCTCGCGCTTCCCCGATCTCAGGATTTGACGAAAACAAATGAAGGGTGTTGGCTTCGATGTTGAAACGGATCCCCTTTGAGCGTTCGGCCGAAAGAAGGGAAACCCGCCGGATGGCATTGATCAGCGCTTCTCTCGAGATGGACATGGTCACGGGATTCTCGCTGGGAATGACGGCTTCGTAATTGGGGAACTTCCCTTCGATCGCGCGGGACATCAGGACGCGGCTGCCCACCTTGAAAAACAGATTGTTCTCATCCAGGTCAAACTCCACCAAATCCTCTTCAAATTTTCTCAATTCCCCGAGGGTTTTTTTGGAAATGATTCCCCGGATCTCCCCGTCCACTTTCAGATCGCCGCTGCTTAGTTTGGTATATGCCAACCGGTGACCATCGGTGCTGACCATTTCGATGCTCCCGTCCTTGAGGATCATCAAGGCGCCGTTCAAGTAATACCGCTGTTCTTGGGTAATGGCGCAGTACACACAATCGATCATCTCTCGGATTTTATCCAGGGGAAGAATGATGTTTTTTTCGAATTTCGGTTCGGGAATCTGAGGATAATCCTCTTTCGTCAGGCAAAGAACCTTGAACTCGCTGTCGCCCGACGTGATGCCCATCATCAGGTCGACCTGTTCATCAAAAACAACAACCTTCTCTCCGCTCAGCGACCGGACGATTTCATACACTTTTTTCCCGGAGATGGTGATGCCCCCTTCTTCCTGAACGTCGGCCGGGACAAGAGTTTTCATTCCGACTTCCAAGTCGGTGCCGATCAGTTCAAGTTCTCCTTTTCCGGCATTGATCAGGATATTAGCCAGAATGGGCATGGTGTTTCTCTTTTCTACAATGCCCTGAAGGAGCTGCAGCTCTCCTAAAATATTCTCTTTTTTAATGGAAAACTTCATTTTTCCACCTTTCCTAATGAAGTTCTTTTTCTTTTCTTTCTATTTATAAAGATTAAATAATAAGAACAAGAATAGCAATGAAAATGTGCATATATCGCATATCTTATTTGAATACTATTTGATATAGCTGATTAATTTGTTCAAGAGTTTGTTAAAATCCGCGTCATCTTTTCTGAGTTTCTCGATTTTTCTGACACTGTGAATAACGGTCGTGTGATGTTTTCCACCGAATTTTTTACCGATTTCCGGCAGGGACGCGTCCGTCAATTCTTTCGACAAATACATGGCCACCTGCCGGGGAAATGATATAACCGGCGAATTGTTTTTTGATTTGATTTGAATCAGCTTGATTTTATATTCATGGGAGACGATTTTTTGGATCTTTTCAACCGTGATGATCTTGGACGAAGAGTCCAGAAGGCTCTGAAGGGCCTCCTTGGCCAGGTCCAGATCGATTTTTACTCCTTTTAGAGACGAGAAGGCAATGACCCGCCGCAGAAATCCCTCCAGTTCCCGAATATTGGAATGAGACTTATCCGCAATGAACAGGGCGACGCTTTCGGGAATTTTAATGCCTTCCATCTCTGATTTTTTTTGAAGAATCGCGATTCGGGTTTCAATATCCGGGGGTTTCAGGTCGGCGATCAATCCCCATTCAAAACGGGAACTGAAACGCTCTTCCAGGTTGGGGATTTCTTTTGGGGGGCAGTCGCTGGAGATGACAATCTGTTTCTGACTGTCGTAAAGGTGATTGAACGTATGAAAAAATTCTTCTTTTGTTCGTTCCCGGCCGGACAAGTAGTGGATGTCGTCCATAAGCAGCACATCAACACTTCTGTATTTCTGGCGAAAATCGAGAATTTTCCCATACTGAAGATGATTGATGAGATCATTCATGAATTTTTCTGTCGTGATGTACAGAATTTTCATGCGCTTGTTCTGGTTGAGAACAAAATGACCGATGGCGTTCATGAGGTGTGTTTTTCCCAGGCCGGCCCCGCCGTATATATAAAACGGATTGTATGACAGGGCGGGATTTTTGGCTACCGCCTGGGAAGCGGCATGAGCGAACTGATTGCAGGAACCGACAATAAAATTCTCGAACGTATAGTTTGGGTTGAGGTTCGGATTAAGGAGTGCCCCTTGTTTGGTGCGGCGTTCATAAGGATTTTTTCGAATGAAGGCGGACGAGGAATCGGCGATGATGTATTTGAGCTGGTATATTTTTCCAAACAGCTGTTCCGAAACCTTGTTGATCAGGCTTGTGTAATGAAAGGAAAGCCAGTCCTTAAAATAGGAATTCGGAACTTTGATATACAGGTCGTCCCCTTCCAGTCCGATGTAGGAAGTGGGAGATAACCATGTTTCAAAGCTGTTTTTATCAACCTGATTTTGAAGTGAATCGAGAATTTGGGTCCAGCAGTTGCTTTTTTCTGTCGTGTCCATATGTTCCTAGATTTCCACAAAAATTTCCACAGGTGTGGAAAAATGGCCAGTTTATGCTGAGCGGGGATTTTGCGGCCTAAGTATGGTAGCATTCCTTTTTCCGGATTTCAAGAAAATTTGGATGAATTATCAATTATTACATGAAAAGTGAAAAAACGACCGCCTTTTCCTCCGGAACGAAGAAAAAGGAGGACGGTGTTTTAGAAATCGAACCCGATCCAGAATTTTGTCTTGAATTTTCCGATGGCGTTGAAATCCCAGGGCATGGAAATATCCTGAAATTCCAGCTCTTTTACAAATTCCAGGTGGATCGGGATGCCTAGAAAAAAGAATTGAAAGCCGAAACCGTAGGAACCTGTGGCATCGGACGCCATTACTTCGGGAAACAAAGAGCTCTCCGTGAAGTCGTATCGATAGAGCTTCGCCGGCAGCCCCTTGATTTTGGCCCTCGACACATCGAAAAAGAAAGCGCCGCGGACGGGGCCGAAGTTGCCGATGGCGGTGGAGAGGGAGCTGAGGATGGGGAACCGGAATTCCAGGTTGGCATACCACCCTTCGTTTCCGATGATGTTGTAATAATAGGAGGATCGAACCTGGTTGTTCCCTCCCCAGTAAAAAATGAACGGCTGTTTCCCGCGGCTGAGAAATCCGTTGAATCGGAAGGCGAAAAGGGCGTCAGCCCCGAGATAGAGATACTGCCTGAAGTCTATATCCGCCGTGGTGTTTGTGATGAAGCTGTTGACGACCGGAACGGCCTGGGCAATGGAAAAACGGAACGTGTTTCCTTTCATGGGACCGTAGTAATTGAAGCGGGTGGTTTCCCCTGTCAGTCCCACGGACGCGTTGAGAACGTTTCCGGAAATGAAATAAGTAAAGGCGTTTCCGGCGTTCCTTATCGTCGAGGTGTTGAAAGAGGGATCGAAGAAGTCTTCATCATAGCGGGTGAAGGAGAGGATCCCTTCGGCACGATAATAGCGGTTAAATGGGTAGTAGGCCGCAACGGTGGCGCCCGAGATGGATCTGACGGCCATAGCGTCCCGGTAGGTGGCCAGATTGTAGAGGTAGGGATCCGTGTAATAATAGGGGGCGTAGTAATAGATGCTGTAGGAGTAAGCCTGCGCCATGAACTGGAGCCTGTTCGTCTGGTTGATGTAAGAGAAGTAATAGGAGCGGAAGTTCCGCACCTGGTAGGCGGTCAGGTTGAAAATGTGATTTCCCATGATGTCGGAAAAAGTGAGAGACGAACCTCCCCAGAGCGATCCGTCGGTTGAAACGATGGTGTCGATGGGCGGCCGCGCCATCAGGTGGAGCTTGCCCATGCCTTTGTAGGCCTTGATTTCATTCTTGTTGATGTCGACGTGGACGATGGGGTCGAACCTTTCGAACTGCTCCCCCTGCTCCATCTCGGCAAAGGTGATTGTTTTTTCGGTCTCGCCCTCCAGTTCGGAACAGAATATCTGATAAGCGCCCTTGTTGAAGGATGAGAAGACGAGTTTTTTAGGATTGTTCGCCACCGGGGTCGGGTAAAAATTTCCCGTCCGAACATCGGTGTAGCGCTTCAGCTCTCCCGTCTCCCGGTTGACGGAGTAGATGTTGTAGGCATCGCGCTGGTTCCCGACAAAATAGACCTCTTTGTCATCCATGGAAAACGCGGGCGTGATGGTGTTGCCCCGGCCAAAGGTGAGCTGGGTTTTCTTTTTGAAATCATTGATGGGAGAAATGAACAGTTTGTCATTGACGTCCATTTTAATGGAATAGGCCACATATTCGCCGTCATTGGACACAGAGGGGCCCTTTTCGAACAGCTCATCGTTAGTCAGGTTGATGACTTTTTCTGTTTCCAGGTTGAGCTTGAAAATGTCGTGAAACCCGGTTTCGAATCCGGTGAACAGCATTTCCTTGCCGTTCGGAAGAAAATGGGGGGCTCCCGGCGAATCGATATCGATGGAAACACTCCGGTCGGTTTTTCCTGTCAGCGCATTGACAAGAAACAGCTTGTATTTTCTTCCCGCGCGGGCGAAAAAGGCGATGGTGTCGCCATCGGGTGACCAGGCGAGGTGTTTTCCCCTTGTAGGGTCGACCTCGAACCGGATGTTTTCGTATTTGAGAGAGTAGCCGCGGGTGATGTTCTTGATCACTTTACCGGTTTTGGTTGAGATAAGGACGACATCAAAATCCTGCTCCCCGTAATTCACGGTGAGGGTGGCCACCAGCTCTCCGGATGGCGAAACGGCGTGGGAGAAGGAAAAGTAGTACTGGTTGAGGGGAAATTCGGGGCCGATCACCAGGCTGTAGTCTTCAGGGTTCTCGCGCATCAGAAATGTTTTGTGCTTTTGGCGCATGTATTTTTTGAATTCGTGTCCGAACTGTTTCGGCTCCATGCCGAAGGCTTTCTTGATCGGATTTTCGCTCCGAAGGAGAGATGAGTTCTTCATGGAATGCCAGAATTCCCGCACCGCATTTTTCCCATAGCGTTCTTCGATGAATTCGAACATGGCGTGTCCAAAATCGTATCCGGCCGGACGCGGCAAAGGATAGCGGGAAACCAGGGCCCCCCTTTCCGACAGGTCGGGAATCCGGTCGTTGACAACGGCGTCCCGGACGATCAGGGAAGACCAATCCGACCAGGAGTCCGTGTTGTAATCGGCGAACCCTTCAATGATCCAGGACGGGGGCTGGCCGAGGGCATAGAGGGCCATTCCCGGGCCTCCGTAAAGGATATCGTATTGAAAAATGTGGGTGAGCTCATGTTCGACCAAGTCCTGAAGTTCGTCGTTGGCCATGTCGCCGCGGACGAGAAAGCGGTAGAGGATGGGCTCGGCCAACCCGAGGACGCTTTCCCCGACCGAAGTAAGGTTGTTCTGCTCAAACTCCGTGTAGTTGCTGAAATAGAGAACGGGGATGACGACGGAGACCTGATGCTTGAGCTCCTGGCTGATCCGCTTGTAGGCGCTTTCCGCGAAGTTCGCTATTCTCTGCAGGACGGCGATGTCCTCTTCATAGTAATAGATGTCAAAGTGATCGGTTCGATAATGCTTCCACTCGAACGGATCGTAATTCACCTTGTTTTTTCCGTAGTATGGAAAATAATTAATCTGAGCGGAACACAGTCCCGCCAGGAGGAAAACCATCGCGGCTGCGGTGAGGGCTCTGGTCATCTTGTTCATTTTGACTCCTCTTTCTGTTTCTATTTAATAAGGTATCTCTGCTGAACCCTATCCCCGCCCTTGATTTCGAGGAACAGCTTATCCCTCACCCGCTGAATCAGCTCGAAAAAAGCGAAATAGGCGGTCTGGTTGGGGTTTTTATCCGTTTTTGTTTCCTTGAACTTGCGGTCATAAATCGGTTGCCCTGTTTCCCCGTCGATCAGATACAGATGAATATTCAGGATGTAGAAGCGCCGTTCGGATAGGCGAGACTCTGATGGAAAAGGGTCTTCGAATCGCTGTTTGTCCGTTCCGATCAAGGCTTTTCTGACTTCCGACACATACTCGACGCTTCCTGTCAGGATCAGCCCCGGCGCGTCGTCCTTGAGCCCCCGCTTCCAGAATTCCGGCTCTTTGAACCTGTCTTCTTTTTCCGGGGCCTTAAAATCCGTGCTGACGGTTTTTTTGATCTTTTTCTCGATTTCAAACGTGAAATAGTCGAGGAGTTCATGGTTGATATCGAATTCTTCCACCGCCTTGATTATAAGGAAATCCGGAAGATACACGGTTGTGTACTTTCCAATATCGACGGATGTCTCTCCGGGGATTTCAAGCCGCATTTTGTAAGACTCCATGCTGGTACAGGAAAAAAAAGCGAGAGAAACGAGGAGAAGGAGAGCGCTACTTTTTTTCATTGGTTTCTTCCTGTTTGTCTTCGGCTCGTTTTTTAAAATGATCGTAGTTTGATTGAATGTACCGGTTTTTCGGCGCAAGCTCGGATGCGATCTTGTATTCGATCTCCGCCTCTTTCATCATGCCCTTTTTTTCAAAGGCGACGGCCAGGTTATTGTGGGCGGCGGCGTTGTCCGGATCGGTGGAAAGAGCCTTTTTCCAGCGGAAAATCGCCTCCTCCCAGAGATCGGCTTGGGCGGCGCTGATACCGAACTGAACCTGATTGACACGGAATCCGCCGGCGCAGGCCGAGGCGAGAACAATCAGGAGGACGGCAGAAACCGGACGCAAAAAAATTTTACCTTTCATGGTGCTTTACTTCCTTTTTTCTTCTTATGTCATTCCGCCTTGTTTTTAAGAGCGGAACAAAATGAGTGACGGTTATAGATTGCAATATTCGTACCATTGTTTAAAGGGAATCGCTCTTCTTTTTTTTCAAAAAATGCCCTCTTGTGTAGACACATGTCACATACGATTATACCGCACCGGGCGTTTAGCGCTGTCATTTTTCGAAGAAGGCCCTGTTGTCCGGCTTTTCTTCTTCTCTATTTTAGCAGACAACACCGGCACTGAATATATTCCAACGGATTTGATCTTGGATTTTTTGTGGAAATATGCTATAAATGACGTTTCGAAGCCAGAAAAGAGAAGAACAATGCCAAAATTATGTGAAATATGCGGAAAAGGGCCTCAGTTTGGAAATAGCGTGAGCCATTCGCACAAAGCCTCAAAAAAGAAATGGAGCCCGAACCTTCAAAGAGTGAAGGCGCAGACCAAGGCCGGGGTCCGGCACATTTGGGTCTGCACCCGGTGTCTCCGCTCCGACAAGGTCATCAAATCTACCTGACCGGCTTATAAAACCTCCCGCTTCCCATAAAAAAAACAGGCCTGAATTCCTGGCGGATCCGGGCTAGAGCCGCTCCACGGATGTGATCTCCTTGATCTGCAGCAGCCTGCTGATGATCGATTGAAGATGACCGATATTTTTAATCTCGAGGATGAGCCGGATCTGTCCCTCCTGATCGGTAAATGTCTCAACATTGGCTTTGATGATATTGCCTCCCAATTCCGCGATAACCGCCGTTACCTTGGCCAGAAGGCCGGGATAATTTTTTCCCCGCATGAGAAGCTTCCCCCGGAAGTGCCCCTTGAGAGATTGATCCCAGGTCATATCGAAAAGACGGTGCCGGTCGAGCGGCCCGTTCCGGATGTAGCGGCATCGCTGGGCGTGAATGGTAATTCCCTTTCCGCCGGTCATGTACCCGACAATAGGCTCTCCTTTGATCGGGGAACAGCACTTCCCCAGCTTCATGTTCCCTTTCTCGGATGCGAGTTTTATCTGTCCGCTCTTGGATTTTTGGGCGACCGAGGAGACGACTTTTTCAAGAAGGGGTTTGCCTCTGGAAACGGATTCTCCGGAGGAAAATATTTTGTCGAGACGCTTGTTCGTCAAGTCGATTTTTCCGCTTCCCAGAAACCCGAACAAATCATCCATTCCTTGAAGAGGGGCGTTTGTGAGGCGCGAAATTTTGCTGAGGAGGGCCGGTATTTTCTGGCGGGGAATGGCTTGCCCGCGGCTGGATAATGCCTCTTTCCAGATCTGTTTTCCGATGGTGACATCCCTGCTTTTTCTCTGCTGGTTAAGCCAGCGGGTGATGTGGTGTCTGGCCCTGGAAGTGAAGGCGATATTGAGCCACGTGCGTTCCGTGTGTATATCGGCCGTCGTAAGAATTTCGACGATATCTCCGGTTTTTAGAATTGTTTTTAGCGAGGCATGCCTGTTGTTGATTTTTGCTCCCGACGCATGCAGGCCGATTTCGGTATGGATGCAGTATGCAAAATCGAGAGCGGAAGCGCCGAGCGGAAGCGTGATCACCTGGCCCTTTGGAGTGAACACGTAAATTTCTTCCGGGATTAGATCGGTTTTGAGCGACTGAAGAAATTCCCGAGGATTTTTCTGCTCCTTATACAAATCCACCAGCTCTCTCAGCCAGATGATCCGCTGGTCCTCCTTAAGAATCGCCTGCTGATCGGCCTCTTTGTACTTCCAGTGCGCGGCGATCCCGTTTTCCGCAAGGTCATGCATGTCCCTTGTCCGAATCTGAATTTCGAACATTTTTTTCTGCTCGGTGATGATGGTGGTATGAAGCGCCTGGTAGAGGTTGGGCTTCGGCATGGCGATGAAGTCACGGAACCGGTGGGGAAGATGAGGCCATTTCTGATGAATCATGCCCAGCGCGGCATAGCAGTTTTTAACGGAATCGGTGATGAGGCGGAGCGCCATAAGATCATACACCTGTGTGAACTCGATTTTCTGTCGCTGGAGTTTTTTGTAGATGCTGTAAGGCCTTTTGATGCGGAAGGAAATTTCGGCCGGGATGTTGTTGTCTTTCATTTCCCGGGCGATGGCCCTTTTGATTTTTTTTAAGTCGACGTCCGATTCCTTTCGTTTCGGCTGGACAAACGATTCAATCTTTTCGTAATAATCGGAATCGACGTACTGAAAGGCGAGATCTTCCAACTCCGCTTTGATGCGCCCCATTCCCAGGCGATTGGCGATGGGCGCATAGATGTCAAGGGTTTCCTTGGCGATCTTTTTCTGCTTGCTCTGGGGAAGGGATTTAAGGGTTTGAAGGTTGTGAATCCTGTCTGCCAGTTTGATAAAGATAACCCGGAGATCGTCGGTCATGGCGATAATGATTTTTCGAACACTTTCAGCCTGGCGGGTTTCGGGAGAGCTTTCCTGAACACGGCTGAGCTTGGTCACCCCTTCGACCAGATGGGCAACCTCCTTTCCGAATGCCTTTTGCAATTCCGGCGCGGTGACGCGGGTGTCCTCCAGCACATCGTGCAGGAGGCCGGCAGCGATTGTTGTTTTATCCATCCCCATGTCGGCCAGCATGTTGGCTACTTCCAGCGAATGGCTGAGATAGGGCTCTCCGGACCGTCGAACCTGTCCCTGATGCGCCTGCGCGGCAAAGACATAGGCCTTCTTGAGAAGATTGATTTCGCTTTCGGAAAAGGAGCCGGAGGCCTTATCCAGAATGTCGTCGATCCGGATCATTTTTCCTGTCCGCTCTTCGTTCCCCGGTCCCGGTGAATTCCTTCCCGATCCAGAATCCAAAAGACAGCCTGAAGAAGGGTCTCGGCCGCAAAAGCCGGCCGGCGGCCGCTGTTCAGCAGTTCCTGTTCGGCCTGGTGTCCGTATCCCGTGCGCACGAGAACCGGGGTCGCTCCCATGTTGAGGCCGAAGAGAATGTCGCTCGTTTTATCTCCGATCATATAGGACCGGGAGAGATCGATGTTGAGATCCGCGGCGGCCGCCAAACCCATGGCCGGAAGCGGCTTTCGGCAGGGGCATTCTTTTTTATAACGAGTATCGAGAGAAGAAGGAGAATGAGGACAGGCGTAGATCGCATCGATGCGGGCGCCTTTCAGATGGAAATCCGCTTTCATCTGGTCATGAAGCAGGGAGAGCCGCTCTTCGCTGATCAGCCCCCGGGCGATGCCGGACTGGTTCGTGACGATGACGGCCAAAAAATGGGCCCGGTTAAGGAGGCGGACGGCCTCATAGCCGAACGGATAGACGTGAACGGATTCAAATGAGTCGGGGTAACCGACATCTCTGTTGAGGGTCCCGTCTCTGTCAAGGAAGACCGCCTTCTTTTTCATGGAAGGAACGTCCGCCCGATGGAATAGACATCCTCCGCCGTTATGTCGTTCATGCACCGGTGGTCATAAGGACAGGTCCGGTAAAGGCAGGGACCACAGGGCGCCTGCTTTTTTACGACGGCCGAAGGCTGCTGAAACGGGCCGGTTCGGCGCTCATCGGTCGGGCCGAAAATGGAAACGACGGGAGTTCCTACGGCATTGGCAAGATGCATCGGCCCCGAATCATTTGAAATAAAAAGACGGCAGAGCTTGATGAGTGCGGCCAGCTGCGGCAGGTTCGTTTCTCCGGCCAGATTGACGGCCATTCGGGGGAGCGAGCGGACGATTTCTTCGGCCGGCTCTTTTTCCCGCGAAGATCCGACGATGCAGATCCGGGCGTCGTCCCTCTCCTGAAAAAGGCGGCCCAGTTCGGAAAATTTACTGTTCGGCCACTGTTTTGTCATCCCGTAAAATGCGCCGGGGCTCAGGGCGACGAGCGGCCCGTCTCTGTCGACACCCCTCCTTTTCAGGATTTCGTCTGCGTCCGCCCTGTCCGAATCCGGCACGTCCAGAAACACCCTGGATTCGCCGACGGGAAAAGAGAGCCGGGACAACAGATGAAGGTACTCGTTGACCTGATGAAGAGGAGGGAGAAAACCGGGCGGCCTGACACCACGGGACAGGAGGACGAATCGACCATCCCGGTTATATCCGCAGCGTTCCGGCGTCCGCGCTCTGAAAAAGGGGAGCACCGACCTGAATGAATTTGTCAGAAAAAGAACGGAATCGAATCCGATCTCCCTGATTCGCACCGTTGTGGCGACCTGCTCCCGCGCTGAGTTTGTCGAGGGGGTGAAAAGACAATGCGCGGCAAAATTTTGCCGCCGGTAGAGGTCCAGAATCCAATCCGGTCCGGCGAGCCAGAGCTCATCTCCCTGAAAAGAACGATGGAGACATCGGATGGAGGGCAGGGCCATAACCGCATCTCCAAGCCAGTTCGGGACGCGGATACAAATTTTTTTCATTCTTTCTGCCGTGGATGGCTGTTCTCCGTTGTTTTGGCGGCTGTTTTATCCTCACTTTTAGCTGGGACAGGCGCCTTCTTCTGGTCCGGTGTTTCGGGTTTGCCTTTTTTGGGGTAATCCGTGATATACCAGCCTGTTCCTTTGAACTGAATGGCGGGAGATGAGACGAGCTTGTGGACCTCCCCTCCGCACGTGATGCATTTTTTTATAGGAGCCTCGTTCAGCTTCTGAAGCACTTCAAAAACGGCTTTGCATTCGGAACATTTATATTCATACAACGGCATTTAATCACTCCTGATGGATGAAAAATGTATTATAGCAGATTCATCCCCTCGAATCCAGCATATCTAGTTTGTTATGTATACCTTGGTTAGCCGGGTCCCGCCCCGCCGCCCATGATGTTGCCGCTCGGTTGACGCCAGCACCAGGATGCCCCATCTTTTTTTAACAGCACGGCTCCTTGAGGCTAACCTTTGCCGGCGCGGGTTTGCTCCCGGAAAAACAGGGAGCATGAAGGGAGAAGAATTCAATTGTGGAAACGGTCAGTCCGTCTCTTCCTGCTCATCCTGGAATTTAGGAATCATGGAAATCACTTTTTCTTGCCCGAGATAAAACCCTAGAAAAAAGGCGGAGGAGAAGACCGCGATCGTCAGCATGGATTTTATAATATCCTTCATGTCAACCTTCCGCTGTTCATTCTAGGATAATACGGAAAAAATGTAAAGGATTGACTGCAGGAACCTGTCCTCCCGCCTTTAATTGTTCATCGGCAGTCGTTGACTATTCAGATGGCTCCATATATAATACATTTTAATCAAATTAGAGAGAAACCACGGGAAGACGTATCAAATGAATTTAGGCGCCTATGGAATTCTAGTCGTTTTTGCGGCATTCATCATTCTTCTTTTTCTCAATCCGAACCTGTCCTGTTTCGGGAAAAAAATACGTTCTCCTCTTTATACGCGGATCGGAAGGAAAAAAACGACCTCCAAAAAAATTGTAACCGAAGATTACGGATTCAAGCTGGTAGAAAATGATGGAAGAGAAACCTCCCGCCCAAAAGCATCCGCGACCGTTTCAGCGGGCACTGAGACGAACGCGCAAACATCCCGGAAGAAACCACTGAAAACCGAAGACTACGGTTTTAAGCTGGATGAGTGAATCACGTTCCCGGCTGCGTCCGAGCGTGAAGCGTTGGGGTTTTCTGTCCCTTGCCCTGCTGATAAGCCTGATCCCTCTTTTTCACTGTGTTCCGCCGCCGACGCTGACAAGCGTGCCCGCAACGATCGAGACGGTTCAGGGTTATGCCTCGTTGAAAACCATCACGGGAGAGGGCTCGGCCCGATCGCGGTTTTCCTTTGTCTTCAATCCTCCGGACAAAGCGTGGATTGAAGTCACCGATATTCTTCAAAGGACGCTTTTTCGAGTCCATATGGCAGAGGGGAAATCGTTTCTGCTCATTCCCTCCAAAAAGGTGTTCTGGAAAGGACGGGAAGACGAGATCATGAACCACCTCTTTGGATTTCCCCTGAGGCTGGAGGAAATGACGGCCCTGATATGCGGGCGGTGGGACACGCGAGGCCTGTTCCTGACGGAAGCGGACGGGGAGTGGCGCTTGAATGAGGACGCATCCGGAAGGATTGTGTCCGGAGAGAGAAACAACCTGTCCTTCGAGGTTCAGGAATTTATTGAAAAATCTCCTGTCGCCCGAGTGTTTGTGTTCTCTTCATCGGGAGCGTGGGGACGGGTGAAAATCCTCCGAATCGATATCAATGCACCCCTAAAGCCCGACCTGTTTTCTTCCGCCTTCCTCTCAGCCTTCACGGAACTGAGCTGGGAACAAATCCTGGAGCTTCTGAACAGTGATCGTTAGGTCCTACGCAAAGATCAACCTCGGGATCGAGATCCTGGGCAAAAGACCGGATGGCTATCATGAGCTGCGGACGCTTTACCAGAGCATCAGCCTCCATGATATCATTGATTTCAGGGCGGCGGAGGACGGGACGATCCGCCTTTCGGGTGATTGGGACGAGATTGCTTGGGATCAGACCAACCTGATCTACCGTGCCGCCCTCCTCCTGCAGAAAGAAAGCGGGAAAAAGAGAGGAGTGCACATCCGCGTCAACAAAAGAATTCCGCCGGGGAGAGGATTGGGAGGAGGAAGCAGCAATGCGGCCACGACTCTCCATGTCCTCAACAGGATCTGGGATCTCGGGCTGCCGCAGGACCGGTTGCACGAGCTTGGCGCGGGACTGGGAGCGGATGTTCCTTATTTTCTGGAAGGAGGATTATGTCTTGGTCTGGAAAAAGGCGATTCTCTCTCTTCTCTTCCGGATAGGCGCCCGTTTTTCTGTCTCCTCGTCTGGCCGAAATTTTCCATTTCGACGGCAAGTATTTACGAGGCCTTCATCTTGACTTCCCCTCCTAAAGAGAGTAAAATTACCGGGTTTTTAGAGTGTGGTGATTTTTCGCTGCTCAAGAATGATTTAGAAAAGACGGTATTTCGTTTATATCCTCAGCTTAAAAGCATAAAGAGACAATTATCGGATTCAGAAGCCGTTGTAACTCTTGTCAGCGGGTCGGGTTCAACCGTTTTCGGCGTTTATCCCGAGAGAGAGAAGGCGAGAGAAACCCTTAGAGGATTAGGCGGTGAAAACACGGCACTGATTGTCGAAACGGTTTCGCGAGGCGACTACCGAAAAAGTTTGAGTAATGGGGTGTAGCCAAGCGGAAAGGCAGCGGACTTTGGATCCGCTATTCGGAGGTTCGAATCCTCCCACCCCAGCCAGCTTAAGCCGGTGGTGAGAAAAAGGAAAAGATAATAAAGGAGATGGAGTGAAAGACAAAACCTCACTCAAGGTGTTTTCCGGCTCATCCAACCGGGCGCTGGCGGAAGAAATTGTCGATTATCTTGGTTTGTCCCTGGGGGCATGCAACCTGGATCGGTTCAGCGACGGGGAGATTCACTTTTATATCGATGAAAATGTCCGGGGAGAGGATGTTTTTGTTGTCCAGTCCGGGTCGACCGATGCCAATTATCACATGATGGAGTTGTTTTTAATGCTGGATGCTTTCAAGAGGGCTTCGGCGGAACACATCACGGCCGTCATTCCGTACTACAGCTATGCGCGGCAGGACTGGAAAGACCGTCCCCGCGTTCCCATCTCCGCCCGCTTGATGGCCGACCTGCTGGAAGCGGCCGGAGCCAACAGGGTGCTGACCATGGACCTTCACTCGCCTCAGATTCAGGGCTTTTTTTCATTTCCGGTCGACAATCTTGTTGCTTCGCCCGTGCTCGCCGGGTATGTTCAGAAGCTGAAGCTCAAGCGCCTGACGGTTGTTTCTCCTGATGCGGGCGGTGTCGGCAGGGCCAAATGGTTCGCCCGCCGAATGGATGCAGAACTGGCCATCATCGACAAAAGACGTCCGACCCCGAATGTCGCTCGGGTTTTCAACGTGATTGGAAATGTTTCGGACAGGGATGTGGTCATACTGGATGACATGGTGGACACGGGCGGCACTCTCGTCCAGAGTGTAGAAGCGCTGAAAAAAAAGGGCGCCAAAAGAATTTTTGCCGCCTGCACACACGGCCTCCTCTCCGGAGAGGCGGTGAGCAAAATTCAGAAATCATCGCTTGAGGCGTTGATCATCACCAATACCATTCCCCAGGAAAAACAGCTGGAAAAAATCGTCGTTCTCTCCGTAGCGGAACTGTTCGGCGAAGCGATAAAACGAATCAACCAGGGGAGCTCGGTGAGTTCTTTGTTTGAATAAGGAGGCGATCGTTATGGATAACACCGTCAAATGTGAAAAAAGAGATCAATTCGGAAAAAACGCGGCCAGGCGCCTGAGGCGTGAACACAAGGTGCCAGCCGTCTTGTACGGAGCCAACATTGACAGCGTTCCCCTCACGCTGGAAAAAAAAGATATTTTCAGTATCCTGAAATCGGAATCGGGAGAAAACACCCTTTTCAGCCTTCAGTACGGATCCGAGACCTCGAATGCGATGATCAAGATGCTGCAAAAAGACCCTGTTTCGGATCAGTTGATCCATGTAGACCTGATCCAGATCGTCATGGATGAGGAAATCAAGGTCGACGTTCCCCTTGAGCTGGTCGGGACCGCGGTCGGGGTTAAATCGGAGGGCGGTTTTATCGATTTCATTACCCGTGAGGTGGAAATCGAATGTCTGCCGAACAACATCCCCGACAGCATCGCTGTGGATATCAGCGCCCTTCACCTCAATCAGTCGCTGAAAATCGAAGACTTGCCTCCCATGGAAGGAATCCGATATATCACCGACTCGGATCAGGTCATCGTTCTGGTTCAGGCGCCGACGGCCGAGAAGGTCGAGGTGGAAGAAGAAGGCGAAGAGGACGAGGCCATTGAGGGCGAGGAAGGGGCCAAGGCATCCGAAAAAGAGGATGAAAAGGACTAGAGCGTGTGGGCCGTTGTGGGGCTGGGAAACCCCGGGAAGAAATACCGGGCGACCCGGCACAATGCCGGCTTTTTGTTTGTCAGCCACCTGGCTGGAATTCACGGGATGCGATTGAGAAAGAGGGCGCATTTGTCCCGGACTCAAACCGTCGAGGCGGAGGGAGAAAAAATCCTTCTGGCGCAGCCGCAGACCTACATGAACCGCAGCGGCCTGGCGGTGAAACGGATGGTGGAAAACGGCGGCATTTCACCGGAACGGATGATCGTCGTTTATGATGACCTCGATCTTCCCATCGGAGAAATCAGGATCAGGAAAGAAGGAAGCGCCGGGACTCACCGCGGCGTGATGTCCATCGTGCAGGCCCTCGAATCGAGGCGTTTCCCCCGCATTCGAATCGGCATCGGATTCATGGGTTCCGGTTGGGATGCGGCCGAATTTGTTCTTTCCGAATTCAGAGAGGATGAAAAAAAAGGCCTCAAGAAGGCCCTGGAGGAAGCGGCGGATGCGCTGTGTATCATTCTTCGGGGGAGGATCGATGAGGCCATGAACAGGTATAATCAAAAGATCAGCTTGAATTGATATCAAGCTCCTTGTTCCTTCCGAAAGAGAAGGAGCTATAAATCCAAAAGGAGGTAAGCATGAGAGCTTACGAAACAGCATTTCTGATTGCCCCAACGCTTCCCGATGAAGAGCTGGAAGCGCTGATTCAATCGATGGCGGAAGTTGTCGAGAAGAACGCGGGAAAGATGGACAACCTCGACAAGTGGGGGAAAAGACGTCTTGCCTATCCCATTAAAAAATTTGGAGAGGCTTATTATGTCTTTTTTCTTTACCACTCGGAGCCTGTCGTTCCTTCCGAACTGGACAGGCATTTCAAGCAGACGGAATCCGTGATCCGGCACATGACCTTTGTCCTGGATGAAAGAGACAATGTGCGCCTGAAGAAAAAGGGCACGGGTAAAAAGACGAGGCGCCCCCGGCAGGAAGAGCGAAACGAAAGCCCCCGGCAGGAAGAGCGGGCGGAAAAACCCCTCTTGCCATCGGAAAATTCCGAACCTGCAGAGACATCAACAGACGAGGAGAATTGAGTCATGTCCAGAGAAAGAAGAGAAAGACCCCCCTACAGAAAATTTTTCCCCCCAAAAAGGAAAGTCTGCCGGTTTTGTGAAAAGAGCCTCAGGGATATCGATTATAAGGACGTTGATGTTTTGAGGCGTTATGTCCCTGAAAGAGGGAAGATTTCACCGAGGCGGATCACCGGAACGTGCGCCTATCATCAGAGACAGCTGTCCCGGGCCATCAAGCGGGCCCGTCTCCTGGCGCTTCTGCCCTATGTCGAAGATTGATCGCACACAAAACACGTTGGAGGAACGATGAAAATCATCCTGAAAGAAAACATAGAAAATCTGGGGAAAAGAGGCGATATCGTCAATGTCGCCGCCGGATACGGACGTAATTATCTGCTTCCCAAAAAACTTGCTATTCAGGTCACGCCGTCCAATCTCAAGATGATTGAGTTGGAGCAGAAGGCCCTTCGGAAAAAACTTGAAAAGGAGATGGCCTCCTACAATGAGATCATCGGCCGGATGAACGGGGTCACGTTGACCTTTAAAAGAAAGGTGGCCGAGAAGGACACACTGTTCGGATCCGTGAGCGTGGCCGATATCCGGGAGGCTCTGATGGAAGCCGGATTCGAGATTGAAAAGAAAAAAATTCTTCTTTTGGAACCCATCAAAACGATCGGAGAATTCACCGTCCCGGTCAAGGTTTTTCACGATGACAAAGCGGAAGTGAAAATCATTGTCTTGCAGGAAGGGGCGGAGAAAAAAGCGAAGGCGAAAGAACCCTCGATCGAGGCCGGCGCCGAAGAGGATCCCGCTCCGGAAGATGTGAGGCCTGACGACCAGGTAAAGACCGAACCGGAAAAAAAGGAAAAAGAGGCCGAGGAACCGGAGGATGCTGAAAAAAAAGACTGAAGACACAGAATCCTGGCAATGAGGCCGGTTATTTTGATAAACTGATGCCGGGAACAACGAGAAAGGAGGGACGATGGACATGGACTTGATGTTCCTTAAAAAAACCCCTCCCCACAGCCTCGAGGTTGAACAAACGGTCCTTGGCGGTATTCTTGTCAATGGTAAAAACCTGAATGTGGTTCTCTCCCTTATCAGGGTGGAGGACCTGTATTCAGAAAAGAACAGGACCATTCTGGAAAAAATCATCCAAATGGCGGACAAGGGCATTTCTCTGGATCTCCTTTCCTTGAGTGAGGCTTTGAAAAAATCCGGATCACTCGAGGACGTGGGTGGAGGGGCCTATCTCTCTTCCCTGATGGACGGCGTTCCGAAAAATCTCAATATCGAATATTATGCCCGCATCATCAAGGAGAAGGCGCTCCTCAGGAGACTGATCCTCTCTTCGGCCAAGATCATGTCCTCCAGTTTCGAGCAGAAGGAGGATGCGGATCAGATTCTCGACCAGGCGCAGGCCGAAATCATCAATGTGACGGAGGAGAGAATCAAGCCCGGCTTTATTCCCATTCGCCAATTGACCGGTGAATCCATAGAAACCATCGATATTCTACGCCACCGGAAGGAAGCGGTGACGGGGATTCCGTCGGGATTCCGCGCTCTGGATACCATGACCTCCGGATTCCATCCCGCTGAATTTGTGGTGGTTGCCGCCCGGCCGTCCATGGGAAAAACGGCTATGTGCTTGAACATCTCTCAGCATGTCGGGCTCAAGACGGATTATTCCGTGGGTTTTTTCTCGCTTGAAATGGCCAAGGAACAGCTCGTCCAGCGGCTTCTTTGTGCTGAAGCCATGATCGATCTGCAGAAAGTCCGGACGGGATACGTCGGCGACCGGGAGTTCGAGCGGCTTAAATCGAGCGCGGAAACCCTCTCCTCGGCCCGGATCTATGTGGATGAAACCCCCGCCCTTTCCGTCATAGAGATGAAGGCCAAGGCCCGGCGGCTGAAAATGGAGCAGGCCCTCGATATCCTCTTTGTCGATTACATGCAGCTCATGCGGCCGGGCATCCGGGTTGAAAACAGGGTCCAGGAGATGTCTTTTATTTCGCGCTCCATGAAGGAACTGGCCAAGGAGCTTCGCATTCCGGTCGTCGGGATCTCCCAGCTCAGCCGTGCTCCCGAAAAGGGTCGGGCCAAACCCATTCCCATTCTATCCGACCTCCGGGAATCCGGCGCCATCGAGCAGGATGCCGATGTTGTCATCTTTATTTACCGCCCCGAGTTTTACAATCCGGACGATGAAACCCTGAAGGGAATCGCGGAAGTCAATATCGCCAAGCAGCGAAACGGGCCCACGGGGAAAATTCATCTTGCCTTTCTGAACAAATACGCCCGGTTCGGCGACAGCGAATACGAGCCTCCCGCTGAACAATAGTCTTTCCGTTCCCGGGGGCGGCTTTACGTTTTGAGCGGACGGGATTGAGTGATTTATGAAACCAAAAACAGTCTTCATCTGTCAGGAATGCGGGCGCCAGTCTCCGAAGTGGCTGGGACGTTGTTCTGGCTGCGGCGGGTGGAGCACTTTTATTGAGGAGAAGGAGGAGGCCCCGGCCGCAGCCCTGGATCTTCCGGAGTCCGACCCGGTCCTCTTCGGGGACGTGCGGCACACGGCCAAGGAACGGTGGTCCTCCGGAATGGAGGAATTGGACACCGTGCTGGGAGGGGGGATTGTTCCCGGCTCCCTTATTCTGATCGGAGGCGAACCCGGCATCGGCAAGTCAACACTGCTCCTGCAGTTCAGCCGGGATTTCTCACGGCGGGATAACCGGGTGCTGTATGTGTCTGGGGAGGAATCTCTTGAACAGATCAAGCTGCGGGGGGATCGTCTGGGCGTAGGAGCGGGAGCCCTCTATCTGCTTGCGGAGACAAACTGCGAGAGGTTTCTGGCTCATGCGGATAAAATTCGCCCGCAGGTTCTGGTCATCGATTCCATTCAGACGGTTTTTTCGGCGGGACTCTCCTCCGGCCCGGGGTCCATCAGCCAGGTGAGGGATGTCACCAATCAGATTTTCCGGTTCTCCAAAACCAGGGGCATTCCCGCGTTTCTGGTCGGACACATCACCAAGGAGGGCTCTCTGGCCGGACCGAAAACCTTGGAGCACATGGTTGATGTCGTGCTGACATTTGAGGGGGAGAGGGATCACAGCCACCGCGTGCTCAGAGCCCTGAAAAACAGATTCGGTCCCGTGTCGGAGCTGGCCATCTTTGAAATGACCGGAAGCGGATTGTCCGTCATCCCCAATCCTTCGGCTTTCTTTCTCAAGGAACGCCCCGAAACGGAGGCGGGGAGCTCGGTCGTCTGCACGTTTAAGGGATCGCGCCCTCTGCTGGCGGAGATACAGGCTCTGGTCTCCTCCACTCTTTTTTCGGGAAATCCGCGCCGGATGACCATCGGGCTCGATCACTTCAGAGCCTCTATGCTTCTGGCCGTCATTGAAAAAAAGCTTGGATTCAGCTTTGCCGGACAGGATGTTTACCTCAATGTCGCCGGAGGCCTGCAGATCGATGAACCGGGAGTTGACCTGGCAGCCGCCGCGGCGGTTGTCTCAAGCCTTGGGAACAAACCGATTCCGGTGCAGACGGCCATTTTTGGAGAGATCGGCCTGAGCGGGGAAATCCGCTCGGTCAATCAGCCTCTCCTTCGCGCCAGAGAAGCGGCTGCCATGGGCTTTCAATCCGTCATCTGTCCCGCGGGCAATGTTGGGCAAATCAGGAAGGAATCCATCCCCGGGATTGACTTGAAGGGGGTAAAAAGTATAAAAGAAGCTATGGATTATATGTTTTAAGTCCACTTTATATATAGGTAATAAAATGGGTGTTTTTCTTTTTCGATTTGTTGTTTTATTTTTGGTGACCGTTGCCGGATATTTCTTTCCGCCTTTCAGCCTTCCGAAACTCGCCGGCGCCGGGGTGGCTTTTTTTCTCAGCATTGTCATCGTGTTTCTTGAAACCAGAATCCGGAAAACCCAGTTCAAGATCATCTGGGGTTCGACCATCGGGACGTTCGCCGGGGTTTTCCTGGGCTGGTTTCTCGGGGCTGTTTACCAGAATGTCTCCGATGACGGCTCCACTGCGACATTCCTTCGGATATTTTTCCTCATCATCCTGCCCTATATCGGTTTCCTGGTCGGGACACTCAAATTCGAGTGGCTCGAACCCGGGTTTCTGCTTCGCTTCTTCAAGGAGAAGAGTGTCGGCCGAAGTTTTAAAATCCTGGATACCAGCGTCATCATCGACGGCCGCATCGCGGACATCTGTGACGCGGCTTTTATCGAGGGGACGCTGGTTGTTCCCCAGTTCATTTTGAAGGAGCTTCAGCTCGTCGCTGATTCTTCGGACGGCATCAAGCGTCAGAGGGGACGGAGAGGATTGGAGGTCCTGGACCATCTCCAGAAAACGTCGCAGGTGCGCGTCATCATCTCGGAGCTGGATTTTCCTGCTACCAAGGATGTGGATTCCAAGCTTATCGAAGTCGCCAAGTACATGGATGCTAAAATTGTGACCAACGACTTCAATCTGAGCAAGGTGGCCCAGCTGCAGGGCGTTCCCATTCTGAACATCAACGAGCTGGCCAACGCCCTCAAGCCTGTTGTTCTTCCCGGAGAAACCATGCGGGTGTTTATCCTGAAAGAAGGCAAGGAAAAGGACCAGGGTGTTGCCTACCTGGATGACGGAACCATGGTTGTCTGCGACAACGCCCGAAAAATGATCGGCCAGACGATCGATGTAACCGTGACATCCGTACTGCAGACAACGGTCGGAAAAATGATTTTCGGCCGCTACAACGAGTAGAGGTGAGTATTTTCGTCTCCGTTGTTGTCGTCGCCGCAGGAAGCGGACAAAGATTCGGCGGCGGCAAGCAGACCGCCCTGCTTCGGGGTCAACCCGTTATCGAGCGCGCCCTGGATCCCTTTCAGAGAATGAGCGCCGTTTCTGAAATGATTCTTGTCCTGCCGCCGGGACAGGATGGGGGGGCTCTGTGCAGGCGGTTTCCAAAAATCTCCCATTGTGTTCCAGGCGGTCAGGAACGAAGGGATTCCGTCCGGGCGGGATTCGAAGCTGTCGACGGGAAAAAAACGGATATCGTTCTGGTGCATGACGGCGCCCGTCCCCTGGTTCGTGAAGACCTGATCACCAGAGTGATTCTTGCCGCTGAAGCGAAGGGCGCGGCTGTTCCCGTCATCCCCCTGGAGGACACCGTCAAATCCTGCCGGAACGGGAAAGTGATTCAAACCCTTGAGCGGTCCCTGCTTTTCCTTACCCAGACGCCGCAGGGTTTCCGATACCAGATCCTGGCCCGGGCGTTTCGCCGGGCGTCCCGCTCTGCATTTTCCGGAACGGATGAGGCCTCTTTTGTCGAAGAGCTTGGACTGCCTGTTTTTGCCGTGCCCGGAGATCCGACGAATATAAAAATTACGAAGCCCCTGGATATGAAGATTGCGGAGGTCTTTCTCGATGATTAGAGTGGGAATAGGAACCGATATCCACCGCCTGGAGAAGGGCCGGCCTCTTTTCCTGGGGGGAATGTCCCTTCCCTGGGAAAAAGGGCTGGTCGGCCACTCGGATGGGGACTGCCTCATTCATGCGCTGATCGATGCCTTGCTGGGCGCGGCGGGTGCCGGAGATATCGGGCGGCATTTCCCGGATACGGATCCTGCCTACCAGGGGATTCAAAGCGCGATCCTTCTGAAACGAATCCGGGAAAATATTTTGGCGGAAGATTCCGTCATTCATAATGTGGATGCCGTGATCACGGCGGAACAACCCCGATTGGCCGCCTATATCCCTGCAATGGAAAGCCGCCTGGCGGAAATACTGGAAATCCCTTCCAGCCGGATCAATATCAAAGCAAAGACAAATGAGGGGATAGGGGCCTTAGGCCGGGGGGAGGCCATCGCCGCGTTTGTCGTCGTCCTTTTGCAGATTCCCTCTTGCTCCTCGGAGTGAACGGTCATTTCCAGCAAAATATCCAACCGCTTCCCGGTTGACTCGGACCCTGTTTAGAGATATTCTCAGGGCGAATGGAGGGCGTTCCGTGTGTCCCTTCCACCCCTTCCTTGCATTCGGAGTGAAAACGATGAATCCTGTCAGAGTACGTTTCGCCCCCAGCCCCACGGGTTTTCTTCATGTTGGAAACGCCCGGACGGCCCTGTTCAATTGGTTGTTCGCACGTCAGCATAACGGCCGTTTTATTCTGCGGATTGAAGACACGGATGTTGAACGGTCCTTCTCCGCCTTCGAAGAGCAGCTTATCATGGATTTGAAATGGCTGGGCCTCGAGTGGGACGAGGGGCCGGAAACGGAAGGGGAATTCGGTCCCTACCGCCAGTCTTTGCGGCTCCTCACTTACAGGGATTACACCCGGCGCCTGCTGGAAAAAAAAGCGGCTTACCACTGTTTCTGCTCCAGCGAGGATCTGGAGCGGGAGAAAAACACCGCTGTGTCCGAAGGAAGAATGCCTCTCTACAGCGGCCGCTGCTTAAAGCTCGATCCGAAAGAATCCGCCGCACGGATTGCCGGGGGAGAGGAAGCCGCCGTGCGGCTGAAAACTCCGGAGTGTGGGGAGTTGTCCTTTGATGACGATGTGCGCGGGACGGTCAGCTTTGACCTGTCTCTGGTCGGGGATCCAGTGATCGTCCGGTCCAATGGTCACCCAGCCTATAACTTCGCCGTCGTCATCGATGACCACTGCATGAATATCTCACATGTCATTCGCGGCGAGGATCATATCTCGAACATGCCCCGCCAGATTCTCGTCTATAAGGCTCTTTCCCTTCCGCTTCCCCGCTTTGCGCACCTGTCTATGGTGATGGGGGAGGACAACACGCGCCTGAGCAAGAGGCACGGCGCCACTTCGGTCCGCCAGTTTGACGACGACGGAATCCTCTCTTCCGCCCTGGCAAACTATCTTGCCCTGCTGGGATGGTCCCCTCCGGAAGATCGGGAGGTCCTGTCCCTGGAAGAAATGGTTCCGCTGTTCAATCTGAAAAAAGTGTCCCGGTCCGCGGCCATCTTTGATTACAAAAAACTTCATTGGCTCAACAGGCAGCACCTTAAAAGACAACCGGTTGAACAGTTGGCCAGGGCCGCCTTTCCCTTCCTGAAGGATGAGGGAATCCTGCCTGCGGACATGACGCCTGACCTCTGGGCCTGGCTGGAAAAAGCGGTGGGGATTTTAATTGAAAAAGTTGACCGCCTCTCCGACCTCTCGCCTCATTTTGCGGCTCTTTTTGAATACTCCCCGGAAAAGCTCGATGGCGAGGCCCGGGAGATTCTGTCTTCCGATTGTGCCCGGAAGGTTCTTTTCTCCGTTCATGAGGAATTGAAAACACTGGAGAAGGTTGATTTCGCCGCCTTCGGTATCCTCACCAAAAAAGTGAAGGAGCAAACCGGATGCAAGGGAAAGGAACTCTTCCATCCCCTGCGTGTGGCCCTGACCGCCCGCACGTCCGGACTGGACCTCGACAAGTTTATCCCTTTGGTCGAGGAGGGCGCGGAGCTGTCTTTTCCGGCTCCCTTAAAAAATTGCAGAAGTCGTGTTTCGGAAATCCTGAATTATCTGGGAGAGACCGGGAGCCGCTGATTCACCATGGCCGTTATCAGCCGCATCAACCCGATTGTGGAGGCGCTTCAATCAGATCCGAAGAGCATTCAGCGCATCTTTGTCGAAAAGGCCCCTCTCAGGGGACGGCTGGAAGATGTGATCCGCCTTGCGAAAAACCGAGGCGTCCCTGTCAGCCTTGTGCCGCGGCCGGTTCTGGACCGGATGGAACAGGGACATCAGGGGATCATCGCCCGGATAGTGCTCAAATCCTTCTCCACTCTTGAGGATATCCTGACCGGTGCTTCCCGACCGTTCCTTCTGCTGTTGGACGAAATCACGGATCCTCAGAATTTCGGCGCTCTTATTCGAACGGCGGAGTGCGCCGGCGTTGACGGGATCATCGTTCCGGAAAGACGGTCGTCGGGTTTGACGGAGGTGGTTTACAGGGTTTCGGCGGGAGCGGCCCAGCATGTTCCTATCGCCCCGGTGAAAAACCTGGCTCGAACCATGGATGAACTGAAGAAAGCGGGGATCTGGCTGGTCGGGGCCGAGAGCGGAGGCGAAAACGAGTGGGATGAATTCGACTTCACGCTGCCCACGGGGATCGTGCTTGGTTCCGAAGGGCGCGGCCTGCGTCCTCTGGTCAGGAGAAGCTGTGATGCGGTTCTTTCTCTTCCGCTGGCGGGAAGGGTGAATTCGCTCAATGTCGCCGCCGCTGCGGCGGTTTTTTTATACGAGGTGGTCCGGCAGCGAAAAAAGATCCCGGCGGATTGAATAATTCAGCCCGGTCAACCGTAACTCGGTTGAGAAAAATGAAATGGCTGAATCAATTCGAACGGAACTTGTCCTGCCCGGCCCCAACAGCATTGGAGCAACGACGGTGTGCCAATCGGAAAAGGATCTTCTTGAACTGGTCAGGGCAGGGGATAAGAAGGCTTATCAGAGCATCGTCCTGCGCTACATGAAATCCGCTTATTATGTGGCGCTGGGTTTCCTTCACAATCAACAGGATGCACTCGATGTCTCCCAGGATGCATTCATTCGGGCCTACAGAAAGAGGTTGACGTTTGATCCGGAGAGGCCGTTTTTCCCCTGGTTCTACAGGCTGCTTCGGAACATGTGCATCGACTATGTGAAAAAAGACCGGAGAAAAGACGAAGTCCCTCTGGAAGACGTCCCGATTCTCGACACTCAGGAAGAGGATGCGGAGATGAAGAGCGCCATCTGGAAAGGAATCCGGGAGCTTCCGGGCATTCACAGGGAAGTGATCATTTTGCGCTATTTTCGCCAGATGTCCTACCAGGAAATCGCGGAGGTAACGGGAAAGCCGATGGGGACGGTCATGTCATCTCTTTATTATGCTAAAAAGAAACTCAAAGGCATTCTTGAAAAATATTATGCAGTGATTACGGAGTGATGAAATGGATCACCAGGAAATAAAGGAACTCCTTTCAGCCTATGCGGACGGGGTGCTTCAGGGCGAGCAGGAACAATTGGTCGATGCTCATTTGAAAACCTGTCCCGGGTGCAGGCAGGAGTTGAATGAACTGGAACGATTTGAGGAGGTCATGACAAAAATGGAACTCAAAAAAGTGGATAAAGAGGTTTGGAAGCTTTATTGGGATTCGGTTTATAATCGGCTGGAGCGAAGAATCGGGTGGATATTGTTATCCATCGGTGGTATGATGCTCCTTTTTTTCGGCGGATATAAATTGATCGAAGGTTTGATCCTGGATCCCGGCATCCCGCTGCTGCTGAAAATCGGCCTTCTGGTCTTTATAGCCGGAATAGCCGTGATGTTGATATCCTTTGTCAAAGAGCAGTTTTTTGTTTATAAAAGAGAGAGATACAGGGAGGTGGAAAAATGATCGTCATCAATACCGATTTTGTGCCCGGGAAAAAAATCGTCAAGGTTCTGGGACTTGCCCGGGGGAACACCATTCGCGCCCGTCATATCGGCCGGGATATTGCGGCCGGACTTAAAAATCTCGTCGGCGGTGAAATTCGCGATTATACAAAAATGATGGCGGAATCCCGGGAGCAGGCCCTGGACCGCATGGTTGAAGAGGCGGAAAAAATGGGGGCGAATGCCGTTATCAATGTTCGAATAACCACATCCATGATCATGCAGTCCGCTTCGGAAATCATGGTTTACGGAACAGCCGTCATCGTTGAATAGCTCCCGCCAAACATGCGGTTTCTGTTGAAAACCGGATTATTCCTTCTGGTCGGTGTCCTTCTGGTGGCTTTTTGTATGTCGGCCACTCCCCTCGATGAGATCATGGAGGAGGGCATCTATTCCATCTACTACGGAGGAGAAAAAGTCGGCTACGAGGAGTATGTCTGGAAAGCGGAAAAAAACGCCTTCGTACTCGAAGTTAAAGGAAGAATGGACGGGCCGGTGCCGTCGTCGCTGGAGGAGTTGACCATCCGGGTTGACAGGAATTTTATTCCGGTCTCCTATTCGTTCAAGGGGACGATCGGAGGGCTGTCCCAGCAGGTGGACTGCACGTTTCAAGAGGGAGTTGTCGATCTGAGAATGACGGTCGCCGGAAGGAGCTTCCGCCGAAGCGTCCGCATTCAGAGGGATGCGTTCCTTCTGCCGAATCCGTTTTTTTCCCCTTATCTCATCATCGCTAAAAAATTCGGATGCCGCCTTCAAGAAAAGCGTGACCTTTTTTCCTACATCGTTCCGCAGCTGGAAGAGGGCTTCAGTCTCGAATCAGATGAGGAAACCCCCTGCCTTCTTTTTCTGATGTTCAAGGACACACGAATCGAAATGGAAACAAACGAAGACGGAACGCTCCTTCACCTCAGGATTCCCTCTCAGAATATCAAAGTCTCGCGTAACTGATCCTCCTCTTCCGGGCGCGACCCCGGCTTGAATAAATCCGTTTAAACAATTAAAATAGACAAACCTGTTCGAGAGAAAACAATCAATGGATAAACAAAAAGATTTTTACCAGCTGGAAAAAGACATTCAGGACATCTATCGGCAAATACAAATATTGACCGAGAATGAAGACGAGGCGGCCGCTGTCGAAATAAAGAAAGGAAGAGCGGCGATCGCCCAAAAATGGGAGAAGCTGGCCCCTGTTCTGACGCCCCTTCATTACGTTCAGATCGCCCGGCATCCCCAGCGTCCCTACACGCTGGATTACCTGAATGCCCTTGTCGAAAATTTTGTCGAATTTCATGGAGACAGAAGAGCCGGGGACGATACGGCTATTGTCGCCGGATTTGGATTCTACAAAGGAAAAACAACGGCCTTCATCGGTCATCAGAAGGGACGGACCACACGAAACCGCATAATGAGAAATTTCGGACAGCCCAATCCGGAAGGCTATAGAAAAGCGCTTCGCGTCATGAAGCTGGCGGAAAAATTCGGCTATCCCGTCGTCACCCTGATCGATACGCCCGGAGCATACCCGGGCATTCAGGCGGAGGAGCGGGGGCAGGCCGAGGCGATCGCCTTCAACCTCAAGGAGATCGCCAATCTTCGTGTCCCCGTCATCAACATCGTTATCGGCGAAGGAGGAAGCGGAGGTGCGCTGGCAATCGGCGTGGGCGATGAGCTTATCATGCTTCAGTATTCTTTCTATTCCGTGATTTCTCCGGAAGGTTGTGCGGCCATCCTTTGGAATGACCAAGACGCCATGAGCCAGGTGACGGAAAACCTCCATTTTCTTCCCGAGGATCTGAAAAAGTTCAATATCGTCGACACCATCATTTCCGAACCGGCAGGCGGAGCGCATGTCGATTGGAACACCACCTTCCTACATGTGGACAAGGTGCTGGCGGAAGCACTGGACCGCCTTCGGAAAAAGGATGTGAACAAGCTGCTGGATGACCGCTACGGCAAATACCGGAATATCGGAATATATAAAACGGAATGAGTGAATCCGAAAGAAAGAAATCAATTCAGTCCATCAAGGGAACCAAAGACATTCTTCCGGATGAAGTCTGGATGTGGCAGAAGCTGGAAGAAATCGCCGGAAACCTCTTTGAACGTTATGGATACCGGCAAATCCGAACGCCTGTTTTTGAAGCGACGGAGCTGTTTGAAAAAGGAACCGGAGAGACGTCCGACATCGTCACCAAGGAGATGTATTCCTTTCGGGACAAGGGAGGGCGGGATATCACCCTGCGGCCTGAATACACCCCGTCCGTCGTCCGGTCCATCATCGAACACAGGCTGCACCTTCGGACTCCTCCGCTGCGTTTTTATTATTTCGGACCGATGTTTCGCTACGATAAACCTCAAAAAGGCCGCTATCGGCAGTTCCATCAGATCGATGTGGAGGTCTTCAATGAAAAGGATGCCGCTATCGATGCCGAATTGGTCGAAATGGCGCAGCAGCTGCTCATCCGGTTGGGAGTGAAGGACATACATATTCTGGTCAACTCCGTCGGCTGTACGGCCTGCCGGCCGTCCTACCACCAACACCTGCGGAAAAGTGCAGACCAGGCCCGTGAAAACCTGTGCAAGGACTGCCGCCGGAAAATCGACACCAATCCCCTGCGCCTTTTTGACTGCAAGGAAGAATCCTGCCGTAAAATATCAGAGGGCTTTCCCCTCATAACGGACCATCTCTGTCAAGAGTGCAGGGATCATTTTTTGGCTTTCTGCGCCTATCTGGATGAACTCTCCATTTCTTACCTCGTCGAATCCCGGCTGGTCCGCGGGCTGGATTACTACACAAAAACGACCTTTGAATTCACGTCAGGAGCACTAGGAGCCCAGGACGCCATCCTGGGAGGTGGGCGGTATGACGACATGATGAAGCAGTTCGGAGGACCGGATATCTGTGGAACCGGATTTGCCGTCGGCATCGAACGGCTGCTTTCCGCCGCCTCTTTGGAAGAGAATAAACGCGAGTGGCTGTACATCGCCACCCTCGGCGCCGAGGCCCGGATTATGGGAATGAAACTGGCCCGCGAGCTGCGGGCGGAGGGATGGGAGTGTTTGATCGAATACCGGGAAAGAAGCCTGAACAAGCAGCTGGGCCGCGCCCACAAACTGGGAGCCGGCCGGGTTGTTCTGATCGGTGACGAGGAAGTCCGATCCGGTCGTGTTCAACTGAAGAACATGTCCAGCGGGCAGCAGACGGACGTTTCCGTGTTAGGTTTGGCGGAGGCGCTGAACGTATCGGATTGACCCTGCGGACCGGAAAGAGAGGAAGAATGACAACCCCGAATGAATCGGGATGGAAAAGATCCCTGTACTGCGGGGAACTGAGGAAAACGTTTGTCGGCCGCCGGGTTGTCCTGTTCGGGTGGGTGAACAAGCACCGTGACATCGGCCATCTGATTTTTTTTGACCTTCGTGATCGTGAGGGGATGGTTCAGATCGTCTGCACATCGGACAACCGCGAGGTTCTGACAACGGCCAAAAAACTGCGAATGGAAGATGTCGTCGGAATCAAAGGCTTCGTCAAGGAGCGGGACGAGAAGGACAAAAACGCCCAGCTGCCGACCGGAGAGGTGGAAATCACGGTGGAGGAGATCCGCCTGTTCAATGCGTCCGACGTGCCGCCCTTTCAAATCGGAGATCCGTCCTCGGCTTCGGAAGAGCTGCGCCTCAAATACAGGTATCTGGACCTGAGGCGGCCCTCCATGCAGAACAACCTCCGCCTTCGCCATCGAGCCTCCATGTGTGTCCGTAATTTTTTTGACAGACATGGATTTTTTGAAATCGAGACACCTTTTCTGACCAAATCAACACCCGAAGGGGCGCGGGACTATCTTGTGCCGAGCCGGATTTATAAAGGGCGGTTTTTTGCGCTGCCCCAGTCTCCACAGCTGTTTAAGCAGTTGACCATGATCTCCGGGTTTGATCGCTATTATCAGATTGTGCGCTGCTTCCGGGATGAGGATCAGCGGGCGGACAGACAGCCTGAATTCACCCAAATCGATGTCGAAATGAGCTTTCCCGACCAGGAGGAGTTTTTTGACCTGAACGAACGGCTGATGGAAGAGATGTTCGCACTGGCGGACATTCCGGTCAAGCGGCCCTTTCTGCGGATGACTTATGAAGAGAGCATGGAAAGGTATGGAACGGACAGGCCCGATCTGCGATTCGGCATGGAGCTGACGGACCTGACGGAACAGGGACGGAGCGTGCAGTCCAGGATCATTGAAGGCGCCCTTGCCGAAGGATCCCGGCTGAAGGGACTGGTGGTGCCGGAGGCGGGCGGCATGTCCCGCGGTCAGCTGGACAGGCTGAATGACGAAGTGAAGGCAAGCGGAGGGAAGGGAATCATCTGGATCAAGCGCACCGACGGGTTCAAATCGTCACTCAAGCTGGAGGAGGAGGATTTCCTCAAACTCTGGAACAAAAGCGCCGCGCAGTCAAACGACCTCCTGCTGCTGGTCGCGGATGAAAAGAACAGGGCCTCATACATCCTCGGCGACCTTCGTCTTCGGCTCCGGCCGGAAGGGCCGGCGAAGGAAAGCGCCCATATATTTGTCTGGATCACCGATTTCCCGATGTTTGAATGGAGCGCGGAGGACAACCGGTTGACGGCCATGCACCACCCTTTCACGTCACCGCTGGAAGAGGATCTTCCTCTGCTGGATGGCCATCCGCTTCAGGTCCGGGCGAACGCGTATGACCTGGTATTGAACGGAACGGAGTTGGGGGGAGGGTCCGTCCGCATCCACGGCCCGGGCCTTCAAAAGAGG
>JAHIPL010000239.1 GCA_018894615.1 Acidobacteriota bacterium
GTGCGAATGGTTAACAACAAAATCATGATAAGCAAGCCCAGATAGGCCGCCGCAGCAGGAATCCCAAGTTCGGCCGCCGTATGAAGGATCTGGTTGTGCAGATGTCCTTGCGAGTCACCCACCGAAGGGAGATCGCGGGCGGCGTTGAAACCAATTCCGAAAATGGGTTTGTCCTTAATGGCATCAAAAGCCGGTATCCAGAAATCGATCAATCTCCCGCCCAGTTTATTGCGGGACTCGAGATCGGTGTAGGGCAGTTTGTCCGAGCCGGCGAGCAGGAAAATCCCTACCAGAAGAGCCGCCATGAGGAGGGTGATGACAAGAACGGCTGTTTTTTTTCTGCGCAGGCCCACAAAGAGAAAAAGCCAGCCGGCAATAAACATCCCGGCAAAACTGCTACGGGACTGGGTCAGGAGCATGGCCCCGCCCAATATGATCAAACCGGCTACAAGAAAGGGCACGATCCAATTCCGGTGCTTGATTCTGAATTCGCGTTTATTTTTGACCAGATAGGGTAAAATTAACACAAATACAAGAGGGAGGATTAGAGTGAGCGCTCCGCCGAGAGCATTGGGATGAAAACCCTGCTCGGCCCCGGGAAGCCGAAATTCGACGGACGGCAGGGATTTGAGTGTCCTGTAAATGGAGTGAATGTATTTGGGCTCTTCGTGACGGCTGATTCCGAGGACGCCGACAATGGACAGCACCACTCCCCCGCCCAAAAAAAGAAAAAGGCAGAACCGGATCCACTTTGGCTCGCGGCAAACGACAATCAGGGTGTAAAAAACAAAGAGGCCGAAAAAATATCCCGTGACTTTAGGCAGGCTGTCGGCCGGACCGGCGACGATCAAGCCGCTGATCAGGACCTGAACGGTCAGGACAAGAAGGAAAATATCCACCGGCGAGCGAGGCAGGGAGATGTCCTTGCGCACGAGAAGAGCCAGAAAGAGAAGGGGAAAGAGGAAGCACAGCCAGACCGTTCTGGTGGACGGAAACAGAAAAAAAGGAGAGAGAAGCACAAGCGCTCCCGGCAGCAGCTGCCGAGCCCGGTCGGATGGAAAGGATTGGATGATCGCCGCTGCGTTCATTTTTTAGAAAGCTCCTTCTCTCTTGGCCAATACTTTGGGTGTTTTGAACAGGATGACAAGATCCAGCCAGAGCGACCAGTTCCGGATGTAGTACTCATCGAGAAGAATGCGCTGTTTGAAGGGCAGCAGATTGCGGCCGCGGACCTGCCAGAGACCGGTGAGACCGGGCCGGATCTGTGAAATAAAAGCTCCGCTTTTCTTCAGGATGTCCTTTTCACGGGGAAGATAGGGCCGGGGACCCACAAGGCTCATATTCCCCTTGAGTACGTTGAGAACCTGCGGCAGTTCATCCAGGCTGTATTCGCGAAGAAATCGGCCCACCCGGGTGACGCGCGGGTCGAATCCTTTTATTTTCTGAAATTTGTTCCACTCTTCCCGCATTTCCGGATGATCCTTCAGATAAGCCTCCAGTTTCCTGTCTCCATCTGTGTACATGGAGCGAAACTTGATGAACGGAAAAAGCTTCCCTTTTTTTCCGATTCGGTCCTGAATAAAAAAGACCGGGCCGCGTGAATCCAGCTTGATCCAGAGGCCGATGATAAAAAAGAACGGCAGAAGAAAAATCAAGGACAGGAGGATAAAAACGTATTCAAACACGGATTTCAGGAGCAGATTCCATGGTTTTGTCAGATTGCGGTTGAGATTGAGGGCCAGGACGTCCCCCACATTTTCGACCTTCACGCCGAGGGTGAACAGGCTCCCGATGTTGGGAATGATGCGGAGCGAGGCAGCCGACGTATCACAATCCTCGATGACGTGGACAAGTTGACCGGGGGAAAAATCGGGAAGGGCGATGATAAAATCCCGAATATCGTTTGCACCGGCGATTCGCTTCACATCCTCAATCCCGCCTAGGACCGGATAACCGGAGAATTCCTTCATCCCGGCAATATCGCCCTCCGTCAAAAAACCGGAAATACGGTAGCCCATCACCGCGTTCTTGACGATGCCCTTCACAACAAGTTCGGAGGTGGAGTTGGTGCCGAGTATGATGACTTTTTTCACCCAGAGCCCGGTCTGAATGAGCAGTTTTTTCAAAAAAAGACGGACAAGGGGAAAGACAAACAGACTCACTCCCCAGGCCATAAGGATAGTGGCGCGGGAATAATACATCTGCTGCCGGGAAACAAAGACAAGCACAATAATAAAAATAAAAGCCAGCGTCACACTCTTCCAGAGCGTACGGGTTTCCTCCCAGAAATCCAGCCGCTTGATGTACAGGCGCTCGTAGAGAAAAACAAGGAAGATAATGACGGCGCCGTAGGCGAATCCCAAGCGAAGCTGCGTGCTGAGGGAAAGCGCCTCCTGTTCTTCAAAGCGGGGAATGAGGGAAAGGAGAAGGGATGTCCGCAGATAATAAGCGACCAGAAAGGAGATAAGAAGGGCGGCCACATCCCCGACCATGAGGAGGAAGGCGGAAGCGATTTTTTTTAACGAGCGCATGGTTTATTCACGGCAAGGCATTAAAATAACACATTGGAGGCTCTGCTCGCAAGGCACGTTTTCCTCATCAGCCTCTCCCCTTCCGGGTATCGATCAGGCGCTGACAGAGATCATCCAGCCCCCGGGCGAAGGCTGATACCCGCACATGGGGATCAATTTTTTTGACCTCATCCGGAAGAGAGGCGGTCAATGCGTTGATTTTCCGGTCATAATTAGAAACGGCCGACTCCAGTTCTTCAGCCGACATTACACGGAGGATCAATCCTTTCAGCGCCAGACGGGCGGAAAAATCGAGCTGGTGATCGTCGACGGCCTCTCGGTATTTTTTCTCCCTGGGCCAGACCACCGGTACCTTGTTCAGATAAATGGCGGGCATGATGCTCCCCGGACCGCCGTGGCAGACGACGATGCGGGCCCGAGCGGTGCGGATCATCAGATCATCAAAAGAGAGAAACGGCTCCGAGGAACAGAAAAGGGGAACCACTCCCGATGAACCGCGCTGGACGAACACCTCTTCTCCGCTCCCCAATATTTCCGCGAAGACATCGACAGCTTGAATGAGCCTGTCAAAGGGATGGTGGTCCGTTCCGACGGTGACAAATATCACAGGATCTGTCCGATGTGGATGCCCCGGGGAAACGCTTTTTTCTGTTCCGGCCATTGCGTGACGAAGGCATCAGCCACGGGATAGACGAGACGGCCGGTCAAGGTCGGGCGGTCGATACGGTCATAGACCTCGATGAAGACCGTTTTGATGCGGAACAGTTTCGCCAGGTAAAAAAACGGGACCGCCACGGCCGCTCCCGTGGAGACGATGACGTCGGGCCGCTCCCGACGCAGGATTTTCCAGGCCAGAAAGCTGTTGCGGACAAGATTTAAAATATTCCGCGTCGCCGGGTGGTAGGCCCAGTAAGTCCGCTCATTCTTGAGAAGCGAGAGGGCGTCGGCCTTTTTAAAAGTCACCCAGAACCGGTCATGTTTTCCCCAGAACTCCTCCAGAATATGGAGCTGGTACAGGTGCCCCCCGCTGTAGCAGACAAGACCGATTTTCATGCTTTTTCAGCGCCCCATCTGGCGACAGCCATGCTTAGGCCGACCAGGAGGAAAAAGACAAAGGCTGTGATGGGTGGCGCATCAAGGTCATCGGTGAGCATCCACAAAAGACCGCTGATCAATCCGATGCCGCTCACAACCCACGCCGTTTTCATGGGGAAACCGGGAGAATGCCCGTGCCTCCCTCGCCACCATGTTCTCAAAACCAGAATCCAAAACAGGAGAAAAACCGCCAGTCCAGCAAATCCTGTCCGGTAGAGCACCCCCAACCAGGTGGAATGGGATGCAACGGGGATTGGAAATTCATCCGTCCGAGGCTTGAATCCGTAACCCAGAAAGGGTTGTTTCAGCGATTCATCGATCGTCATCTTGTAGAGTCGGCCCCTCCAGACCGTGCTGCCCCGGCGAAACTCGGACACCGCGTCCCAGACCGATGAGGGCGGCACCACAATGAAAAAGACGAGAACAGCCAGCAGTCCGACCGCAACGAGTTTCCACTGGAGGGCTTTCGGGACAAAAGCAACAAGAAGAACAAATGCGGAAGCAGCCCCAAAAGCCAGCAGAGTCATCCGGGAAAAAGAGAGAATTAAAGCCGCCCCTTCCAGAAAGAGGACGGGAAACATTCCCTTTTTGTTTCCTTTGAGGCTGAAATAGAGGATTGAGAGCAGCAGCACAACGATCATCGTCAGACCAAGCGCTGTCGTGTAGATGTTGAATCCCGGAGAGCGGGGAATCTGCCTCTGAAATATTTTATCGTGGCCGACAATGTTGAGAAGCAGTGAGGACTGCAGCAGAAGCGCCTTCCGGCTGATTATTTCCAGCCAGCTTTCTGGAAGGGCCATCATGAGCAGGCTTGGAAGCTGAAGCGTCCGGCCGGTGATCAGGCCGAAGAGAAAAGCCAGCATAACAAAGAGGCCTGACAGCGCTCCGAATATGGGAAAACAGCGGAGAAAGGCCAGAAGATCTTTTTTTCTCAATCCTTTGGACACCACAAAAACGACAAAAAATCCGATGACCCAGAAGGACCAGTTGTTCAGGCTCGCGATTTTTCGAGGAAGGGGAATATCACCGAAATGGACCGCAATGGAGACGGCATATAAAAGGATAAACCCAAGAAGCAGCACCAGTTCGGGTGAGGTTTTCCAGAAGGACGCCGGGCCGGATTTCTCCTGCGCGCCATTTTTAAGATAAACAAGAAAGGCAGCAGCAGCCGCCAGGTGAAATATGACAAACTTCACCCCCAGCAGCCACCAGAGGGGGATGAGGAGGACGGTCAGCGACAGGATCTGAAAGGATGACAAACGGTTTAAGGACTTTCGATTCACCCGCTGATTCATCTTCTTTTCCTTTTGAGAATGCGCAGGATGAATTCCTCCAGTTCCCGCGCCCTGTTTTTCCAGAAAAACATGTCCTGATGCATGGGACGGAATTCCGTGTCCAGCTGATTTGTTTTCCAGAGCACAAAATAGCGCTTGATCTGCGCCTCGATCTCCTGAACGATGTTTGGTACGACGACGCCCAGCTGCTGTTTCTGAATAAACTGGGCGCCCAGGTCTGTGTTCGACTGCTGGATGGCGATGATGGGACGATTGGCGGCGGCGGAAATCAGGACTTTTGAGGGAAAATGATAGTCACTGCGCCGGCCGCCGATATAGAGGATGGCCGACGCCCCTTTGAGGATGCCGACAGCCTGATCAAAAGGAACCTGTCCTAAAAAGCTGACGTTTTTCCTAATATTCATCCGCCGGACGTGATCGATGTATTTCTGCTCTGTGTTTCCCGCGATGATGATGCGGGCAGCCTCCTGAAAATCCCTCTCCGTGGAAAGGTTTTCCAGCGCCTTAAAGATCTGATAGGGCTCATGAACGTTTGTGTAGAAACTGCCGACATAGCAGAGGACGAACCGATTCCCGAAATCCCGGGGTTGAATATCCGCTATGGAATCAGGAATGCCCTGTCCGATGGCGGTGACGATTTCCGGTTTGAGGAATTTATATTCTCTCAGAAATTCATCCTTCATTTCCTGAAAGGGCACCACCAGCCCATCCGCGTGGGCCAGTATTTTTCTTTCAATTCTTCCGCCGATCTTCCGTTTGAGGGGGCTGGAAATCGGATTGAAACCGAGCGGATCTCCGTAATCGGCGATCCACGGCAGCCCGGTCCTCTTTTTGATATCGGCGGCAACCATGTGCCCGACGAAGGGAAGGGCGGATGAGAGAATGAGCCCATATTCTTTCTTCCGCACAAGCGCCCGGCCCATCGCGATGCCGAAGGGCAGCCACTCGAGCGTGGTTTTTGAAAATCCGCGCACGGAATTTTTCATCGAGTGCATCAGATGATAATAAGGCCCGGGAAATGATCTGTACACACCGATCCCGGCGGACAGCTGCCTCAGAAGTCCCGCATCATAATAATTGTCCTTTTCGGATGGGCGAATAGTCAGTACGTCGATATCCCATCCCATCCCGTGAAGACCGTTCAGAAGATTGAGCCAGCGCAGAGCGCGCGGACCGCCAAGCGGCGGAAAGGAATAGGTGCAGAGGAGGATCGAAACCGGTTTTTTCATCGTTTCGAAGGTCGCAGCACAAAAAGCATATAATGGGCATTTCCATATATTTTTTCGAATCCGTTTTCCTCCATTGTTCTCAACAATTCCGTCCATCCGACCTTATAATAAGGAAGAGCGACATAGTCAAAATCATACTCTTCAAGATATTTTTTCAATTCATCAAGATTAGATAAATAATCATCCATTAATTCTTTTGGAAGAGACTCACTGGTAGGGCGGAATTGCCGGCTTCGACCGACACGGACGGCACGTAAAGGGGAGGTATTCCGGGGGAAAAGAGATTCCACCGTTTTCATTTGAGGGACAAGACGGTGATAGATCGAAATCCTCATGTTCCCCCAGATGTTTTCCGTAAAAGGACGGTAGATACCCTGGAAGTCGGAGACATCCATTAATATTTTTTCATTGACCTTCAACTGTGTATGACAAATGTACTCAACTTCAAAATATGAATTATAAAGCCTGGAATACTCATTCCTCCAAAACTTAAATGTTTGATCTTCCTTGAAAAAAACATAAAAAAGAGAAAATAAAAAAATCCAGACCACAAGCATTTTTACAATAGACAGATTGGACTTATTGGGCATCGCTCAAATGTTTTCTTTGAAAGAAATACGCCGAGAGTTTGGAAAAGACATAAAAGGCGACGACAAAAACGACATAGAGAAGCATTCTGTTGCCGCTGTCTCCCCAGCCTCTCCTCCATCCGTACCGGTACAGATTTAAGCTGTTAAAAAGAAGAAAGAAGGAAAAAATATAGGAGAGAAAAACGGATTCATATTTAATTTTTTTCAGAAAAAAAGCGACGGCAAAAAGGACAGACAGACCGACCCATAACATTCCCCACCTGCCATCTCTGAGTACATTGATGATCAGATCTCCATATCGTTTAAAAATCATCAGGCCGACCCCCTTGACATAAAGCCCGCGGGTGAAAAGGAGATAAGCCCAACCAGCGGCGAGAGCGAGCAAAACAATCAGCGGAAGATGGGCATTGATAGATGCAAAAACACCTTTCTGACTGAAAAGAAGGTACAACAGCACGCCTAAATACAGAATGATAAATATTCCTATGATGGGAAAACTGTAGCCTGTTCGGATTTCATGAAAATCAAAATCGGATAAGATGAAGGCTAGTCGAAAAAGCCACAAAAGACTGATTCCGACCACCGTAGAAACATAGATTATTTTTTCTTTGCTGGGTATGTCATTCAGTGACAGGACAATTATTATAGGAATCAAAAAGAAAAGATTGCTTTCAAGGCGGGATAAAGAAAATCCGATCAGCATAAGGCCTGAAAAAATGGACCAGAATCGAATCTGTGTCAAAAGGCGCATATAAATTCCATACAGGGCAAAAAAAGAAAATGCGGCGGCAAAAACATTGCAAATAATATAAAACATGTTGAAAATAATGAAAAACCCACTGAGAACAAAGAGCATGGTCAGTGAACTGAATAAAAACGGCTGATTCAAGCGGATTCTCTTTTCTCCGCTGGAGGAATAAATACCGTAAAACATGACAAAAATCAGATTCATCATTAAGAGAGGGAAGAGCGCATACGGGTAGGTGAACCCAAAATAGGGCGCACAGGAGAGAATGACATAGGAAAGAATGCCTTTCGAAGCGAGTAAAGTATTATGAATATGCCCTGTCGTTGCAAGACTTTTACCACCTATTATCAACAGCCATGAATCATTTGAAAGAAATGAAATATTCAAGGTCAACAGAACGGATGAAACAATCCCAAACAGAATAAGATAAATCACGATGGAGGAAATGCTCCATTGCGAAAAATTTCTCTTTTTTATATTCATATACAAAACGGCAGCCAGAACAAGAAAATCAATCCCAAGGATTATTGGTTGAAGGGGAGGAATCCCCAGGATAAGGAAAAGAAGGATGATCAAACTCCATAAAATCAAGCCTGAGGGAAAGGCCAAAAGGAGGATAAACGGCTGCCCGATCTCTTTCCTGAAAAGTGAGAGGAAGCTAAATCCCAGGACAAGCAGATAAAGGAGAAAGACAAATTGAAGAATCATTTTTTATTTCAACAAATCGTCGGCCAATTCACGGGAAACAAAAAGATAAAACCGATCATGAGCAAAAACAAAGACATCCTTTGATTCCTCCACACCTGAAAAAATGAAATACGCATAATTCTTGCCCGAAAGGCGAAACGTGCGGATGATCTCGTAGTTGTGTCGCTTCATGTGCTGAAAATCTTCTTCGGATAATCGAAAATGATAATCCCGTTTTTCCGTGCTGCCGGGTTGGATAAAAAAGTAAAAATACAAATCATCAGCCAGAGGATCGGACTCCGGAACAATCAAGCGCTTGGATGACAGGACCTGATGAATCTTAAAGTAATCGTTCATTTTGTTTTTATAGGAGTCAATTGTCTTATGAACGGCTTCTCGAATGGAAGAGTCGTGTTTTCGGACAAGGAGCGGCCCCTCATCATATTCACTCACACGACTTAAGAGGGGGAATGACGCCATATTGAAAGACATCAGATAAATGATAAATAGGACGACGTTCCAGAAAAGAAACAGACGAGCCGGCCGCTTTGAAAAAAGCATTAATGTGTTTGCACAAACAAGAACCAGAGCAAACAAAAGAATCGGCCATCCCAGGAAATACAATTTGATTATCTCCAGGATTTCTCTGCTGTAGCCTTCCGGTCCCTTTAAATAGAAAAGAACAAAACCCGCCAGAAACAACGTGGTTAACACCAGAAGAAGCTTGGCGTAAAATATGATGCGGTTCAGCGTCATGGGTGCAGCAGTCCCTGTTTCCGGAAACGTGTATAAAATAAAATCAAGATCAAAAGACTCTCCACCATGAACACAATGATGGTCGAATAGGCAATTCCAATCAAGCCGAAACGATAAAAAAGAATAATGTTCAGAGGAATGTTTGTCAGAGCCGTGAGGCTGTAGACAGTCAACAAAGCACTTTCATTATGGGTTGCTTGAAGACAGGTCGCGAAGGGGAGAGAAAAAAAGGTGAACGGAAGATAAAACACGAGAATTTTTAATATAGATCCCGAAGCCGCATATTTTTGTTTAAAAAGCAAAAGGACCAGATCTTCGCCAAAATAATAGATAAATACACATCCAAAAAAAACAACGGCAGCTAAACCGACGCCATACAACAAAAGCGTGTGTTTTTTCAATTTGTTTGCCGCAAAATATTTAACGGCAATCGGGAAAAATGCCATTGCAATGACATTTCGAAGCATGAGCCCTTCCCTCCCGATTTCATGCGCCACGCTGTAGAGGCCCACATCGGTCGGAGTGGAGAGAAAAGATATCATGAGGATATCGATGCGAACGGCAAAAGTATTGATAAATCCCATCAGTGAAAAAACAAGGAGAGGCTTCATAATCGATGGATCCAAATGGAGTTTGAAATTCCATCGAAATCTCGCAAATTTTCTCGAAACAAAATAATTCAGGCAGAGAACCCCTCCCTTGAAAAAAACATTGACAAGGAGGATAACGCCAACACCGGCACCTAAATACAGAGCTAAAATCGAGAATCCCGCTACAAGAATGCGTGTTAAGACCGAAAAATAGGACAGGTATTCCATCCGCTCCTTTGTCTGATAAATCGCCCCCAGAAATGAATCCAGACCGAAATACATGACCTCCGTGCTGAAGAGGATGATCAAAACCTTGACCTGGGGAGAATAATTTGTGAAAAAGGAGGATACGACACAAAGGACAAATGCGGTGCCGATTAGAAAGAGGCGTAATCCGATCGTTTTTTCCAGAATAGACGGAAGATCAGACTCGGAACGACTCCCTTCCCGGACAACTATTTTTGACAGCCCATTCAGCACAAATAGATGAAAAAAGGAGACAAAGGCGAATACGGTGGCGTATATCCCGTATTTCTCGGGGCCGAGGAGACGGGCGATAAACAAAAATCCAACAAAACCGATCACCTGTGAGATCAACGTCCCGCCGCTTAAAAAAGCGGCATTCTGAAAACCTTTGATAAATGGATTCTGCAACGTCTTTTTCAACGAACTTTTATCACATTCATATCGAATCATTTAAGAAAGCATTAAAAAACCGAACCAACCAATCCGTCAGATTTTCCTTTTCGGAGAGAAGTTTCCGTCTTTTTAACGCCCAGGCTGTTTCCAACTCCTTCTGAGAGAGAAGTTCGCGGATTTTTTCGAGCATGGCGGCCTCCTGTCCCGGTTTAAAGCCGTAAGACAATTCATACCGCCGGTCCATCTCTTCAAGGACGGAAATCCGGCCCACAAAGGAATTGTAGCGGATGGAAGGCACCCCCAGGCAGGCCGCTTCCATGGACATCGTTTGTGAATCGGAAAGAATGAGTTTGGCCAAACCTAACACATGATGGATGTCCAAGGGATCGATCTCGAACTGAGTATCCTTCTCAGAACTTCGAACGACCGGATAGGAGGAAATGACCTTTTCCACCTCCAACCAAACCTCTGATGATATCCCCTGTTCTTTCCAGTCATGATGGGCTTGATAAGCTGAATGCCGAACAACAATGTATTGATGGGGTTCAAGCCCGTATTTGTTTTTTATGAGTTGTTGATCGGGCTGGAACACATCCGGATGAAGATAGGCCAGCTCGTGAAATGAGTTGTGGAACGTTCGTTTTTTACGCCATTTTGTGAAGCGCAGATTTTGTGGAATGATGATTCCGGTAGCGAATGGATAGGTCAATTTCGCAAAAAGAGGAACAATATCGTCATCATCTTCTTCTAGGATGTATGACCTGACGGAGGAAAGGACGGAAAGATGGGCGATGGAAACGGATGTCCCAAATGCAAGATGAAATCCATGCCGCCTGTGCAGGTTGAATACGGAAACATCTCTTTTCAGAAGTTCCAGCAGCATGGCCGGAGCCCCTTTTTTCATGCGGCTCAAACACACATGATCGATTCCGTACGCATCCAACAATTGAACTGTGATATCCTTGTCCCGCGAAGCAACAACAATGGTGTGATCCCGATCTTTTAAATACTGAATAAAATGCTTGAACAGATGGACATGGGCCGGATGGCCGATATCAAACAGGATATTCATGACTGGAAATCCGGTCAATCTTTCTTCTTCGATTCGTAGGCATCTCTGCGGGCGAAATAGAGCAGTCGTTCCTGGTTGATGCGCATGCGGCTGAACATCTCCATGAAGATTCCGGTGATCAAAAAGAAGAGGGAAAGCAGAAGAAGCGTCCCCGAAACAAAGGCCGCCCAGGTATGGGGTTTGAAGAGGCCGGTCCGGATGTAATGAACGATGAAAAACAAGGCTAGACCAAGACCAAAAACCGCCAGAATCGCACTGAGAAATCCCATGAGCTTCATCGGTTTGTAATCACGGATGGCCATGGTGATAATTTTAATCGTTTGAAAGCCGTACTGGAAAAGATTGGATGAGATCTTTGACTTTCCGAATTCGCGTTCACTGCGGACTTTGACGGGAACCTCCATTATGGGAACGTCTTTATACGCCAGATCTATGAATGTCTCCTGCGTATAGGTAAACTTACCGAACAGGTTCATTCGAAGAGCCGCCTCCCGGGAATATCCTCGATAGCCACAGGAAACATCATGAAATTTTTTCCCGACGATCTTGCTGATGATCCAGGACATCAGCCGATTCCCCCATTTTTTCGAAAATGAGAGATGAAAATCGGGATCTTTTATTAAAAAGCGGGACCCTGTTACAAATTCCGCTTTTCCCTCCAATAAAGGCGCAATGATTTGCGGGATTTCCTTTGGATTGAACTGGCCGTCCGCGTCGATATTGACGATGATATCCGCTTGAAGCTCCAGAGCCCTTGTCAACCCTCTGCGGAAAGCAACACCCAGTCCCAGATTCTTGGGGTGGGATATCACCTCCGCGCCGGCCGAACGGGCGATCTCCGCCGTTCCATCCGTCGATCCGTCATCGATCACAACAGTCTTCATTTCATCGATCCCTTCGATGGAAGAAGGGATATCGCGAATCACTTGGGCGACAGTGGCCTCCTCATTAAAAGCCGGAATGATGACAATCAGTTTTTTCATTCGATCCTCTCCAAACGATTAACATCACCTGCCCTGATGGGCGCACAATAATCCTTCCATCTCAGCGATGAGTTTAAGAAACCGGGAAGCACTGCGGCCGTCTCCAAAAGGATTGTCAGTATCAATATTTTCATGCCGAAGGGACGGTTTTTTTGTCTCAGATATGATCCGTGCTGAATCAGATCCGACTAAAACGTTCTTTCCATCTTGAAGGGTTTCCACCCATTCCGTTTCATCCCGCAGCGTGATACAGGGGACGTTTAAAAAATAGGCCTCCTTCTGCATGCCTCCGGAATCCGTCAGCAGTTTCCAGGCATTCCGAAGCAGGATCAACATATCGAAGTATCCCACCGGTTCCATCAAATGAATATTTGAGCCGGACAGATCGAGGTCCAGAGTCTTCAGCATTTTTTGTGTTCGCGGATGAGCGGGGAAAATGACAGGTTTCAATAAAGAGATCTCGCGAAACGCATGAACGATCTCCCGCAGCCTCTTGTGATCGTCCGTATTTTCCGCCCTGTGAAGAGTGGCCAGGAAGTACCCTTGAGGTTCAAGCTTCAGTTTCTGCATAATCCGTGATTTCTGTTCCGCCACCTCCATACTCAGACGCACCGCATCATACATCATATCCCCGACATTGATACCCACGGGAAAATGTTCAGGAAGTGGACCCCATTTTTCATCCGGATCGGGCGCCAGATTGCCGTCAAACAGAAAGTTATCGAAACCTTCCTTTTTTAAAATGCGGAAGGCGTTAACCGTCGGGACGCAAAGAATATCCGAACAGTGATCGGTCAAAATCCGATTGATTTCTTCAGGCATGCGCCGATTATAGCTTCGAAGGCCCGATTCGACATGGGCAACGGGAATATGCAGTTTGGCGGCAGCCAGGGCACCTGCCAGTGTTGAATTGGTATCTCCATAAACAATGACAAGGTTGGGTTCATCTTCGATCAAACAGCCTTCCACCTTTTGAAGAATATTCCCGGTTTGAACCGCATGCGGGCCGGATCCCACTTCAAGATTCACATCAGGAACCGGAATGTCCAATTGATCGAAGAAAACCTTGTTCATGAAGTAGTCATAATGCTGCCCGGTGTGAATAATCTTGTGGCTCATTTTGACACCGTTGATCACGTTCTTCTCATCCCGAAGAATTCTTGCGATCGGTGCAACTTTTATAAACTGAGGCCGAGCGCCGATGATACTGACGATCTTCATGGAACGTTGCGTTAAAACCCCGCCCTCGCTTGAACAACCATTTCATAAACCTTTTTCATTTTCACCGATCAGTCTTCCGGTCGATCATTAAGACAGGCTACCGCCGTTGAAAAGTTATATTATCACCCCGGCTCCTTTGAAAGCAATCGCTAAAAACAACATCGGAACGCCGGCTGAACTGGTACAAGATCAATCGATCATTCCATTCAGAACTTGACCCCTTTCCGGCATGAAAGGGGTTTCAATTTTATATAGCCAGCAAACAGCCCATAATGATATGATAAAAAATTAATCAATCCCATGGGTAAAAATAACGTCATACCATGAATATTCTTGTTTTTGCAGGGCTGAGCGACAAAAAACTGACCAGTAAGCTGGAACCCCTCCTCAATCTTCCCCAAGTTAAGGAGGTTTTCCTTGTGCGCAACAGGCCGCTTGTTTTAGAGAAGGTCAGATCCATCACTCCATCATTCCCTTTCAATTTTTCGGTAGCAAGGGAAGTTCTCAAATTCCGGAAGGGATGGAGGCTCCTCAAAACACATGAGATCGACTGCATCATCGGGATATTTTTGCGGCCCCACTGCCTATATGCCTTTCTTCTCAGCAAACTCTTTAAAAAACCGGCGATCTATCTGCTGATCGGAAATGACGTCGATTTTCTGGTGAGACACCCCCGGATCTTCCGATCATTTTTCAAGCAGGCCTCAGCCATCGGTGTGCGGGGCCCCCGCTCCAAAGAGCGCCTGCAGAGAGTTTTTCCTCACCCGATTCCCTTCTTTCAACACAACAATGTGTATGACATTCCGGATCAGGATACCGCCCAATCCGTCCCGGGATCGAAGGACATCGACATTCTCACCATCGCCGATTTTTCCCGTGTTAAAAGGATCGATATCTTTCTCAACGTTATTTCCAGGCTGAAAAACGATTTTCCAAACATTCGGGCCGTTATGCTCGGCGGAGGGCGGCGGGCTTCTTTTTATCAAAAAATGCGCACCAGAATGGGGCTGGAATCTCATGTGTTTTTTGATGGAGTTGTTCCCGATGTGCGCCCCTCTCTTGAAAGAAGCCGGATCTTTGTTTTGACCTCAGAAGCGGAAGGTCTGCCCATGGCCATGATTGAAGCCATGTCCGCCGGTCTTCCCTGTGTTGTTCCGGACGTTGGAGATATCACATCCATCGCCCACGACGGACAAAACGCCTTCGTTGTGAAGCCCCGGGATGTTGATGAATTTGCCGAAAAAATCATTACTCTTCTCCACAACCAGGAATTGTTGAAAGAGCTGGGCCAAAACGCCAAAGAGACGATCCAAAATAAAAAAAGGGAATTCTCACTCGATTTCAACGCGCGTATCTGGGAGAAGATCCTTGAAAAAAGTATAATACCCTCATGAATATCGCCTATCTCTCCTTCGCCACCCTTCCTTCAAGAGCGGCGCATGGTGTCAACATCATCAAAATGTGCGAAGCATTAACGGAAATCGGTCACAACGTCATTCTCTATGCCGACAGCCGCGAACCGGCGCAGGAGATTTTGGATTTATACGCGGTGGAACATCCATTTGCCGTCAAGCGCATACGTCTGGTCAAAATCCGCGTTCTCGGTCGGCTCCTTTCACTTCTAAAAACGGCGTCCGCGGTCCGGCGCAGCCCTCCCGATCTCCTTTATACGCGGGATGTCTTCACCGGTCGGCTTGCAGCAAAACTCAATATTCCTTTCGTTTTTGAGCTCCATGAAATTCATCCCTCCGGACTGCGCGATTCTTTATTTCGGAAACTGATCTCGAGCACCAGCTGCAAACGCCTCATCTATATTTCCTACCGAATGAAAAAGCTGACGGAGGAAAAATACGGTTCAGCGGTCACCGCCCTCGATTCAAAAGTGGCCCATGACGCCGCGGATCTCAAACTCTATGATTCACGTTCTGAACCAGGCGCCTTTAGACGGGAACTCAATCTACCGGAGAAAGCATTCATTGTCGGCTACTCGGGAAGTCTGTTTCCGGGAAGGGGGATGGAGATCATTCTTCATGCCGCTCAATCTCTACCAGATGTCACATTCCTGATTGTCGGCGGTGAGGGACATTATCTCTCCGAATTCAAGGAAAAGGTCGATAAATCCGGCGGTAATGTCCTTTTCAAAGGATTTATTCCTTATAAAAACGTTCCGCGTCATCTTTTGGCCTGCGACGTGCTTCTCATGCCTTATCAAAGGAAGGTCCTTCACCGGCAGAAAAAGCACGATACGGCGGAATATATGTCCCCGTTAAAAATGTTCGAATACATGGCAGCTGGAAAAGCCATCATTTCGTCCCGAATACCCGTCCTTGAAGAAATCCTCCACAATGAGGAAAACGCCCTCCTGGTCGCCCCGGATAATAAACAGGAGTGGATAGAGGCGATATCACGACTCAAAGATCATCCGGATTTAGCGGCGAAACTTGGTCAAAACGCCCGCCTGGATGTACAGGACCATTCATGGCGTCGCCGGGCCGAACGCATTATGGATAAAGTTTACCTCATACAAGACTAACATGTGTGGAATCGCAGGCATTGTGCAGAAAACAGACGAAGCTGTATCCGCCCATCACCTTCTCGAAATGGCGTCCATTCTCTCTCACAGAGGACCGGATGATGAGATGTTCGCCCTGTTCGATGTCAAAGATAAAAAGACGCATCTCTTTTCCCGCGAAGACCCTCCTTCCTTAAAAGGAGGGATCGGTTTCGCTTTTCGACGGCTGTCCATCATCGATCTTTCGAAAGCCGCCGCTCAACCGATGAAAGATACGGAAGACGACATCTGGATCATCTATAACGGAGAGATTTTTAACTATATCGAGATCCGCGAAGAATTAAAAAGCCTGGGGCACGTCTTTCACACACAGTCGGACACCGAGGTCATTCTGAAGGCTTACAAGCATTGGGGTCTCGACTGCCAGCACCGATTCAACGGGATGTGGGCTTTTGTCATTCTCGATCTGAAAAGAAATGTATTGTTCGGATCTCGCGACCGATTCGGGATTAAACCTTTTTACTATCACAATGGGACGAAGCAGCTGTCCTTCGCTTCGGAAATAAAAGCCCTGCTTCATCTTCCCTGGATTCAGAGAATTCCCCATTCACCGGTCATTAAAGATTACCTCTATTACTCGAGAGTGGACACATCCCGGCTCACTTTTTTTCAAGGAATCCATCACCTTGAACCGGGACATTTTATGACCGTGGATTTGAACAGGGACTTTAATCTCAAGATCCAGCCTTGGTGGAATCTGGAAAACAGCCTGAGCAAACAATCCATGGACGAAAATGACCTCTTCTCTCGTTTTCGTTTTCTTCTTCGGTCAGCGGTGCGCCTGAGGCTCAGGAGTGATGTCCCCATCGGCACCTGCCTCTCCGGCGGTCTGGACAGTTCCGCCATTGTCGCTCTGGCGAATCCTTTTTTAAAAGAAGGCAAACAGAGATCATTTTCCATCATTCAACCGGGGCATCCATCCGATGAATCGAGGTACATGGATGAAATCATCCAACGGTTCAATCTCACGGCCCGCAAAATGAACGTGTCGGGCGCGGATTTTCGCCATGAAATGATCGACGTCATTCGAACGCAGGACGAACCGTTCACCTCCACCAGCATGTACGCGCAGTGGAAAGTATTTGAACTGGCCAGGTCAAACGGTGTCACCGTCACTCTGGATGGACAAGGGGCGGACGAAGAATTGGCGGGCTACCGCTACTTCCAGATGGTCTATCAGGCTGAGCTCCTCGGCAGGGGAAAACTGGGATCTCTTTTTAAAGAAATTCACGGATCTTCGAATTCTTCCCCCGCATTTCTTTGGAATACTCTTGCCACTCTGTCCGGTTTTCTTCCCCACCGAAAAATGATAGCGGCCGCAGGATTAAAAGACTCTCAGTACGACACCTCATGGATCAACCATGCTTTTTTTAAAAACACACCACTCCCCCATCGTCCCGTTCAAAAAATCTTTCCCTCCAGGCTCAACCAGCGGCTTTACGAGGTTTTCACTCATGACGGTCTACCGGCTCTTCTGAGATACGCCGACCGCAACTCCATGGCCCACAGTCTCGAATCCCGCATGCCCTTTATGGACCACAACCTGGTGAGTTTCCTTTTTTCCCTCGATCCCAAATTAAAAATCAGGAACGGTCTCAGCAAGTACATCCTTCGCAAATCCCTGGAAGGCATCGTCCCCTCCCGCATTTTGGAACGCCGTGACAAAGTGCCCTTTCTAACATCCGAGGCCCAATGGTTCCGGAAGGAAATGAGAGATGACATCGGGAGCGTCCTCTCTTCCGACTCGTTCCGCAGCAGGGATTATTTTCAAGCGGGAAGAGCGCAATCCCTTTTCGAAAGGCATGCGATCGGCAAAATCGACGCCAGCCGTCCCCTTTGGCGTTTGATCAATCTTGAGCTTTGGATGCGAGAGTACATTGATTAGCCGCAGAAATTTAAGCCGTCTCAAATATCTTGTCGAGAATCCCCCCCGCCTTGTCTACGCTTTTCACCGCATCTCTCCGGAAAAACAAACGGATGCCGGTCCGTTCCATCGTTTGGGTCACACCACCCCGAAGAATCTCGACCGTCTGATCAGGCGGATGAAACCCTTCTCAACGTTTGGAAATCTGGAGGAGGTTCTCTCCGCATCCAAACAGGACCGATGGCGTTTGTTCATTCACCTGACATTCGATGACGTACCGAAATCCTTTCTCCCCCACGGCCTGGAGATCATTGAAAAACACGACATTCCGGTCACCCTTTTTCCGTCCGTCAAAAATGCGGAAACCGGATACTCCTGGCGGGACAAGATCTACTACATCATCGGCAAAGCCGCTCTTGAGGATGATCTGACAAAGAGGATCACCGAAATCCTCCGGCCGGAATCCGCTCTTGATCCCCGAGACATCTATCACTGGTCAAAATCCATTCAGCTACCTCACGATCGATTGGAAAACATCATCGATTTAACCCTCGCCCCTGTGATGGATCATTTTAAAAAAGCCGTGGAGACTTTTCGTCCCTACCTGAACTGGACTGAATTGCGGGAGCTGGCCGAACATCCCCTGATCACCATCGGAAATCACGGCTGTGCCCATTATGATTACCGCCGCCTCGATCCTCAAGATATCGAGAAAGATGTCATCACCGCTCATCAGATGATTCTCGATCGGCTGGGAGTGACCTGCCGCCACTTCGCCGTCCCCTTCGGAGGGCTGGACCAAAACAGCTATCTAACGCTGGACAAGACATTGGACCGGCTCCGCTACCGAACGGTGGGCTGGAGCGAGCGGGTGAGCAACCCTCGATGGAGAGGAGACCTCCCCCGGCATTACTTCCGGATTGACGGAGGAAATCATTTCCTCATCAATGCCGTCAAAGCTTTCAAGGCCGCGAAGAAACCGAAAAACTTCCCCCTGTCCGGAATTCCGTTCTTTTCAAAGAAACGGCCTGATCTGACAACCACGATCTCCGAAGATGTGTCCCTTGAGGAATACAAAACATTTTACCGCCGACTGTTTCCCGACAAGCTCCATCACACCGACGACTCCTATCTCAACCATCTGTATTTTCAAAATCCCTTCAGCCGCGAAAAATCCGTCCACTTCGCCATAAAAGCCGGTGGGGACATTTGGGCTCTGGCATCCGTGCTTCATCTCCCCTTTCTTGTCGACGGGCGGAAAGTCCCGGGCGCCTATTTCTGCGGATGGTACCGTTTCCCGGAACTCCCGGCAGCCGACGTTCGTGCCAGAGCCCTTTTTGAAAAAGCACTGGAATTGACGCCGGTTCTGGGTGCGTACAAACCCTCCGCCAATTCCCTCCATTTCTACAATGGATGGGACCGGATCCGTATATACGGCCTTAAAAAGCGGCTTCGGAACAGACAGAACATCAGGTTATCAGCCTCCTCCTCATTATCATCATCCTGGCACACGGCGGAAGAATGGGACGACCGTTTGGAGCCGATTGCGGAACAATGCCGGAAAGACCTCAAACTGACATTGTTAAGAGGAGAAGAAGTCTACCGCTGGCGAATTGAGGGATATCCTCTCTGCCGATTTCACTATTTGTATCCCGAGGGAGAGGCCCCAGCCTGGTACGCCGTCTATTGCATCCAGGGTCAGGATATGATCGTCTCGGATTTTTGCCTCAAAGAGCTGGAGAATCCGAAAGAGATTTCAAAGATGATAAAAGAGATTCTCCAGTGCGCCGGGATAAATGGCGTCCGGACCGTCAAACTGGAAACATCCAACCGGGCCGTCCTCAGCATTTCCCGAAAACAGGGGTTCCAGGTTGAGGAATCCTTTTGGACGGTATACAAGCACCCCGCCTCAAGCGGCATCGTGCTCCCCTGGCAGGACGTCCACGAAACTCAAATTTCGGGTGATCTTCTCCCTCGCATTTACCCGCCGCAAAAGGATTGATATTCCGGATTCGCGGCGGCAAACGGATTCCTTGGAATTTGGATCAAAGCGTCTCGAACATGGACAGCAGGGTCTCGATGCGTTTGTCATTATTGAAACGCTCCTCCACGGTTTTCCGGGCTTCAAGACCCAAACGCCGGCGAAGGGCCTCATCTTTTAAAAGAAGGATGGCTTTTTCCGCAAAAGCTTCAGGTTTGATCTCCACCACAAAGCCGTTTAAACCGTCGTCAACGATTTTCCCGCACCAGGGGTCCACATTCCCGATTATTGGCGGCACAGCCCGTTCCATGGCCTCCAGCAGGGCGTTATTGACATAGATGAGCTCCGCAGGAAGCAAAAAAACCTTAGCCTGAGGGAAATAACGGCGATTTTCCAAATCATAAGGCATAAACCGCACGGCTCCGTGAATGGTTGAGTCCAGCCTCTTCTCGATTCCCCGAAGCTCTTCCTCCGTCCGGTAGCCGGCCATGATCAATTCCGCATCGGGGACTTCTTTTTTGATCCGTTTGAAGGCCTCGATGACGACCTCGGGATGTCTCCAGCTTTTGAAGGAATTGAGGTAGAGGATGACATTTTTTGTGCGCGTGACATCAAAATCGTCATGGATATTCGTCGCATTGGGCAAATCAATCAACTGAATTTTTTTCCGCCCCAGAACCCTGTATCGCTGGAGGTAATCCCTGTGATAGGGCTCCTTGACGATGATGATCCGGCTGGCCCTCAAAAGAGCTTTCACACTCCACTTTTTAAGGAAAAAGTGCTTTTCCCAGTACAGTATTTCACCGCCCATACAAACGCTGACGATTGGAATACGAAAGATCCGGGCCAGAAAGACATACACCCAATAGCTCAATAGAAAATCCCACCGATAAAGATCGTGATATGCTTCGATGTGATGAGGACGGTGTGATCTCAGGATTTGAAAAAAACGAAACCAGTGGAGAAGAGGATTACTGGGAATTTCAACCGTCTCCAAATTCGAAGAATCACGGCCCAGGGAAGTTTTATTACGAACAAAAAACAGGGTGCGGTACCCTTTGTCTCCTAATCTCTTCGCCTGGTCGACCCAGATGAGCTTGGCAATGGTGGAACCGAGAATCAGGATGTTTTTTTTGTCTTGGCTCATGAAATCCAAACGGTTCAGCTCTTCGCCACCCGTCCTTTTTTCAGCATCTCAACCACATACTCCCTGTCCTCCTCCGTCAGATTGACGCTGCAGGGAATATTGAGTGTGCGATCATAGAGATCGAGCGCCTTTTCGATCCGATATGTCCGGCATCCGGCATAAGGTTTTTGGAGATGATTGAGCATCCAGAGCGGACGGGATTGAATGTGATTGTCAGTTAAAAAACGCATGAGGCTTTCCCGGTCCCGGCCATATGTCTTCTCATCGATAAGCAGGGCATACATCCAGTGGTTGTTGTCGGCATAGTCCGGGGTGTCAGCCAGCGACAACCCGGGGATGGCTGCAATTTCCTTCCCATAAAAATCAAAATTATTCTTTTTGACGGTTAAATGATCGGAAAGCCGCTCCAGTTGGGCGACTCCCAGGGCGGCCTGAATATTGGTCAAACGGAAGTTGTAACCGATGTGGTGGTGGATAGAACGCACAGGATCGTCTTTCGCCTGGGTCGTCAGATAACGGGCCTTCTCCGCGATTTTTTCATCATCCGTGACCAGCATGCCGCCGCCCCCTGTGGTGATGATCTTATTTCCGTTAAAGGACAGGCAGCCGATTTGACCGACGGTTCCTGTCGACTTTCCCGTCAGGCTTCCCCGCTGGTAAAACGTTCCCAGACTCTCCGCTGCATCCTCGATGACCGTGATGTTTCTCTCCGCACAGAGACCGACGAGCTCCTCAAGTTCAACCGCATTCCCGAAGACATGAACCGGAAGGAGAGCGGCGATCCGCTTTCCCGTGCTTTTATTGAAAGACACCCCCCTTCTGAATTCCGTCTCCTTTCGAATAAATTCCGCGGTCTTTTCCGGATGAATGTTAAAGTACGAATCACAATCCATAAAAACGGGTTCCGCCCTCATATAACGGACGGCGTTAACGGAAGCGATAAATGTGACCGTGGGAAGGATGACCTCATCCCTCTCCGTCACTCCGGCTGTTTCCAGAGCGATGTGCAGAGCCGCGCTGCCGTTGACACAGGCCACGGCATACCGGCTGCCGATTCGATGGCAGATATCCGCTTCAAATCGATCCACGAAGGGTCCGGCGGAGGACACCCATTCCGTATCCAGGCACTCCTTGATATAGGTCCACTCGTTCCCTTTTATGTTCGGGACCGAAAGGGGAATCATCTGTCTTTCTTTATTTGAAGTGTATTTCATAAGCGATCTGGGCTTCGTCATAGGTTTCCGGGCTTCCGATATCGAGCCAGTACTCGGTCATATGGTAACGGGCGACAGGAAGAGATTCCTCAAGCATCTTTTTGATAAGGCTGTCGATTCCAAAATAGGTGTTTTCCGGGATGTGTTTCATGATTCCCGGTCGCATAAAGTAAATACCGGCAAGAATCTCCAGTTCAATATTCGGTTTTTCTTCGATATCGACGATATAATTATCCCTGGAGACCACATGCCCGAAATTAAAAGGCGTCTGAACTGTTTTGGTCACCACGGTCAGATCAGCATCCTGATTGTTCCCGTACCGGATCAATTGATTAAAATCCAAGTTCGTCAGAATGTCTCCGTTCATCAGGATAAAGGGAGTATCGAGCTCCTCCCTCAGGACAGAGAGGGGCCCGCACGTTCCGAGAGGTTTTGGCTCTTTGCTGAAGACGATGTCCACTCCGTGTTTTTTGCTGCTCCCGATGATGGATTCAACAAAATCGGCCTTGTAATAGGTGGCGATGTAGATGGTCTTGAATCCGTATTTCGCCAGGTTTCCGATTTGGATATCCAGGATGGATTTCTCGCCCACCGGGAGAAGCGGTTTGGGAACGGTTTTGGTGAGCGGTTCCAGTCTCTTTCCCAATCCTCCGGCCAGAATGACGGCTTTCATGTGTTCCTCATCGATTGTAGATGTCATATTTGTACAGGGCAAGATGTTTTTCAAACCAGGCGATGGTTTCCTTAAGCCCCCTTTTCAGGCTGTACCGCGGCCGCCATCCGGTGAGTTCCAGGGCTTTGGTCCGGTCACAGAGAAGGCGCAAAACTTCGCTTTGATCGGGACGGATTCTCTCCGCCTCGCTGATGAGTTCGATCTCGATTCCCGCCGTTTCGGCAATCAGCCGGGCCAGATCGCCTATCTTGATCTCCTCCTGCGTCCCGATATTGACCACCTCCCCCACCGTCTTCTCGGATTCGGCGACCGCTAGAAATCCTTCAACGGTATCCCTGACAAACGTCAAATCCCGGGATGGCTCGGGATTTCCGATCTTGATCTTTTTTCCCCCGCTCAAGAGCTGGCTGATGATTGTCGGGATGATGGCCCGTGCGGACTGGCGGGGACCATAGACATTAAACGGCCTGACGATTCGAACGGGAAGCTGAAAGGACCGGTAATAGCTCACCGCGAGTTGATCCGCGGCGATTTTTGAAGCCGAATAGGGAGACTGCCCCACCATCGGATGATTCTCATCGATAGGGACATACTGCGCCGTTCCGTACGTCTCACTCGTCGAAGTGATGACGACATTGGCAAGATCCAATTCCCTGGCGTTCTCCAGAATATTATAGGCGCCGACGATATTTGTCTGTATATAGGCTCCCGGGGCCTCGTAGGAATAAGGGATCCCGATCAACGCCGCCAGATGGAAGACCGCATCCATGCCCCGCATGGCCTTTCGAACGTTTTGAATATCGGAAACATCCCCGCTGAAAATTTCAACATCCCCTTTGGCCGGGCTGTTCTCCAGCCATCCCCAGGAATTCCGGGAATTGTAGTGCACGAAGGCCCGGACCTCAAAGCCCTTTTCCAGACACAATTCCGTCAGGTGGGAGCCGATAAATCCCCCGGCTCCCGTTACAAGCACCTTTTTCATTCTTGTCTCTCTGTGAGATATTTTTCCCTATTATGGCACATTTTTTCCGGATTCTCCTTTATTTCTCTAACAATGTCACCGGCCATGCGGTCGGCGATTCGATCGTTTCCTTCTTCACTCACATGACACCAGTCGATGAAGAGAGTTCGTTTGATATCAAAAAAAATTCGGCTGATATCCCATACCGGCAAAAGGTCACCTTTCTCCCGGATTTGCTCCCTTATGACCGAGTTGGTCATCTGGAAAAATGGCCGCACATCTTCCATGGCCCCCCTAGCGGATTTCTCATGATCCGAGAGGGTTTCTTTCTCGAAAACCGTCGGCTGCCAATAAAAAAACGTCCGGAAACGGTAGTGTTCTCCAAGTGCCATCACTATTTCCAGGTTGCTGAAGAATACACGGCTCACTTCTTTGGCAAGAATACGATCCTCTTCAATGGGGATGGAGGAAGACAGCTGTGATGACATCGGCCTAATCACTCTCCTCCAGGTGCTGGAACCGATCATGGCCCTGAAAAGCCGGACCAGCGACATTTTGGCGAGCCGGTTTTTAACAGCCAGGCTGGTCAGACGACCGGTTTTTTCGGGCTGGGTCAGGTTGAATTCCTGAATCCGGTTTATTTCGTTGATAGGAATTCCAGCCCGATGGTTCTGATAAGCCGAAAAGGTGTCGTTAGCTCCGTCATAAAAAATCACGATATCAGGCTTATTTCCCTTTTGCAGTTCAAGGAAGAGGGTGATGACTTCCTGGGTGTTGACATATCCGGTTTCTCCGAAATTGGTGACTGATGAAGAAATCCCTTGCGCGTGCAGCTTTTGGGTCAGAAGGGCCGGGATGGTGTGGTCATCCCGACTGCCGGTGCCCCAAAGGGTCGATCCTCCGAATGTAAAAATCTTTATAGGACGATGATCTTTGTCAACTCTTTTCAGAGGCTGAGGCGTCACCCTCATTCCTTTCTCATCGATATGAATGTACCGTCCCTCAAACGGTTTCTTTCGCCAATAGACATAGGGCTCCCAGCGAACACGTTTGGCCTTCTGAAATTCCAGGCAATAATCATCGAGCCAGGCCGTTTCCCGAAATGTATCACGATCGACAGGAAGTACCGATACCTCATTCTCAACCGACTGCGGATTCATTACACAAAGTACCGCTGATGCGATCAATTCCGCAATCAGCAGAAGCAGTAAAGATATTCCCAGAGCGAGCCAGACAGATCTGACCGACGAGAATATTTTTTTCAAAGATGTTCTGAATCGACTCATTTGGGCTCCAGATGAGGGACCGACCATCGCCTTTCCTTTAAAGTGGGTTTATTATATTCAGTAAGCGGCCCTCTGTCCAGGGGTGTCCCCAGCTGCATTTCAAACAGGCCGGGGCTGTCGACAAATTGAAATCGATCAGGGATTCTGATAAAGTGCCTGTTACCTGATTCCTCAGATCGAAACGGCATGAAAACCGAGCAATTCCAAAAAAGAAAACGGACTGTTTTTTTCTGTTCCAATACGATAGGCAGTTTCACGTCCCGCGACCTGGAACTTTTAAAAAGACATTTTTATGTCCATTTCTATTATTACAACGGGCTCAAACAGCTCCCTCTTCATCTCATTCGAATATGTGGCGGTGTCCTCCGTTCCGATATTTGTCTCTGCAATTTTGCCGACAACCACGCCTTGATCACTCTTCTTGTCGCCAAAATGCTGCATCGAAAAACACTGGTCATCGTCGGAGGTTACGAAGTGGCCAGGATCAAAGGACTCAAATACGGACTGAACCGCTCAGTCTTTTTCCCTCTCGTGGTCAAGACGATATTAAAAAAGGCGGACCACGTTCTTCCCGTCAGCATAAACCTCAGGGAAGACGCGAAAAATAATTTAGGAGTGAACACATCCAATTTCACCGTGGTTCCCAACGGATTTGACAGCCGGAAGTTTTCTCCATCCAATGAGGAGAAAGAACTCCGTGTTACCTGCGCCGCCCGCTGCAGCGATATGGACACGATTCCCGTCAAGGGGATTGATACATTCCTCCGGGCCGCCGCACTGCTGCCGTATATTCCCTTTACGCTGATCGGGATCCACCCCGCTATTCAGAGCCGGTTAAAAACCGAAACCCCGAAAAACGTCACCCTCCTTCCGACACTGCCTCAGAATGAGCTTCTCCCCTATTACCGTCGATCCAAAGTCTACTGCCAACTCTCCCGCCGGGAGGGCCATCCAAACGCCATCTGTGAAGCCATGCTGTGTGAATGTGTTCCAGTCGGCACCGATGTTCCCGGAATCAGACAGGTGATGGGAAACACCGGTTTTCTTGTTCCACCGGGAAATCCTTCGTTGGCGGCGATGGCCATCCAAGCTGCCCTCGAGTCGGACAGGGGAACTGAAGCAAGGAATCGCATACAATCGGAGTATTCTCTGGAAAAAAGAGAAATGGATTTTGAATCCATCATCACCGCTTATATAACGAAAAAAGCATAGCCCTCATGAATAAATTCGATCGGCCCCGTATTGCTCATGTGAATTTTTGCCCTTCGATAGGGGTTTATAAAAAAATTGCTGGCCAGGCGAAAGCAGCAGAACACGCCGGTCTCAACATGGATTTTTTCATTCTAACCGACCAGAAGCTTCCTTCTGCAATCAATTTGAAAATCATCCCTTTTAACTGGCCGAAATACTTCTTTAAAAGAAAGTTTGCCCAGAATTTCCTAACCTTTAATATCATCAACAAAATGACCGATTTAAAGGTCTACGACCGGATCATCCTGCGATATCCGACCGCCGTCGATCTGAGCTATAAGGATTTTTTAAATACTTACGGCGGACGATTCATCACCGAACATCATGCGGATGTCATCGGGGAACTGAGAGTGCTGGAGCAGGGTGTACTGAACCCGATTCGAATCCACCTGGAGCGCAGAAACGCACCGAAAATCCTGTCACAATCATGTGGAATCATCGGTGTCACAGATGAAATCCGCCGGATTTATCTCGACATCAGTGGAGGCGGAAAACCATCGACCGTTATCCCAAACGGGATCGCCGTCAAATCCGTTCCATTTTCCGGATTTCAATCATTCACCCAGGATCCACTGAAGCTTCTTTTTGTTTCCTCCACCTTTTATGCCGGACACGGCTTGGATCGCCTTCTCCGCGGTCTTTCCGAGTACAGAGGAAATCACACCATATCCTTGACCCTCGTCGGAAAAATATACCGCAGGGAAGAAATCGAGCTGCTTCAATCGCTGAACAATCCCAAAGTCAAACTGATCAGACACGAACAGCTCGATGGAGAAGAGCTCGACCGTGTTTTTTCACAAGCCAATCTGGCCGTCAGCACTCTGGCCTTATTCCGCGACGGAATAACCCAGGCCTGTCCGCTCAAGACGAGAGAGTATATGGCGCGCGGTCTCCCCTTCATTTATTCCTATGAAGATATGGATTTGGAAAAGGATCTCGAATTCTTATTAAAAATCCCTGCTAATGATGGGGCCGTCCAAATCGATGATCTTTTCAAGTTTGTGTCCACATTATCCCATTTAAACGATCCAGCCCAAAAACTGAGACAGTATGCTGAAATCAAAATGGATTGGTCAGTTAAAATGGAAAAGATGTACGACTTTGCCTATTCCATAATATAGGTGGATTCCCATCCTTTGTTGTGGGTTTTTGCGTCCTTGTACCAGACGCGCAGGTATCCATTTTCATCCACTTCGGCCGACTCCGGCATCTTCCAGTCCGGGTTCCACTTCATTCGGTCCTCGTATCGGTATCGGCTCTGCAAAAGAAACATATCGCCTTTGCGGTCGACGAAAACGCCTTCATAAAAGGTGATTTTCCCGATATCCGTCATGGCGGTGTACATGGGCTTGCTGCGGCCGGAAATGTATCCGGAGGTGACAAGGGATTTAATAAGATCTAAACCCTCTTCCACGGTCGTTCGGTGATGTTCCATGCCGTGCAGGGGAACACAGTGAAACATATAATGGGGTTCGATTCCGATGTCCCGCATTTTTTCATAGAGCTGCACAAGGGGTTCGAGGGCGTCGTTTACACCCTTCAGGAGAACCTGCTGATTATAGATCCGTTCGGCGTATTCCTGAAGCTTGTGATAGGCAGCCACACTTTCCGGAAACAACTCGACCGGGCTGTTGATTTGAGTGCCGATCTCCAATCTCATTCCGTCTCTTCGCCGCAGGGCATGGGCCAATTTATCACTGAAGACCATATCCGGATCCTGAACGGGAAGCCTCGTTCCTATTCGAATAATACGAATATTCGGGGCATATTTCTGGATGCATTCCAGAGCATCGTTGAGAAGATCGGGAACGATCAGCGGATCTCCGCCTGTAATCAGCAGTTCTTTCAATTCGTCACGATTGGCCTCAGATCCAAAATATCGGGCTGCGTTCTCGATCTCATCTTTTTTCAAGGTGAATGGATTATAATTCGCCCTGAGACACCATCGGCAGCGCGTCTTGCAGGCTGTCGTCAGTTCAAAAACGGCACACCGTCTATAGAGCCGTTCGACTCCTGTAAGGACATGCCCTGACGAATCGGCGGTCAAATCCGCTTCATAATGCCTTCTTCGTTCGGATTTGTAATCGACCTCTGTTTCTCTTTTATCAAAAAGATACTGCCGGGCCAGAGAGGTGTATTCGTAAGAATTTTCCCCAAATTCATTTTTTAAGTCATTGAGTTTCTTTTTCAAAAATTTCGATATCTGTTCTCCGGCGACTTTCGACACGTTGATCCCCCGTCCTTTTATCTCTTTTTGATCTCTTTGGCCGGATTGCCGGCCCAAACCGATTTTAGCGGTACATCATTGATAACGACCGAACCCAGCCCGATCAGAGCGTTTTCACCGATTCGGACCTTCTCCTTGATTGTGCTGTTGGGAGCGATCCAACACCGCTGTCCGATGAAGGCCCCCCCACAAATAATCGACCCGGCCATAACCATGGTGTTTCTTTCGATCGTGGAGTTATGCCCGACCTGGACAAGATCATCTATCTTGACGTTATCCGCAATATACGTTTTATCGATCGTCGCCCTCTCGACAGTGCTGCAGGAACCGATGTAAACATTGTCACCGATCTCAACGCTGCCGATATGGGGAAAGTGCTGCGGAATCCCGAATTCGCTGTATTCAAATCCGAAGCCCTCCTCCCCTATGACGGAATTTGATTTGATAACACAGTTCTTCCCTATTCTGACTTTTCCCTTGAGGACGACATTGTTTCCAATCCGGGTAAAATTGCCTATAACTACTTCCGGACCGATCACGACGTGTGCTCCGATGGAAATGTTTTTACCTAAAGTCGCATCGGGATGAATGAGCGCCGACTCTTCAATGCGGATTTCTTCCTTTGGGGCAAAAAATTGGTCGATCACCCGTAAGAAGTCAAGACGAGGATTATCCGAAACAATGTAGGATGCCTCGATCTTGTCCATGTACTCTTCCGAGCAGACGACCAAGGAATGGGGATTGGCATTCATAACGGCGGCATATTCCTCTTTGAAATGCTTAGCGAATGAAAGGGCGTTATCCCCGATCCGGTCGATGGGACATACTTTATCGATCTCCAGATCGTCGCCAAAAAGTTTTGCCCCTAAAAAATCCGCTATATCCGAAGCCTTGATTTTTTTCTTTTTCATCAATATTTACTCCGTCGGTTTATCATTAAAAACAATTCGTTTCGTCTTACCATCACTTCTTCCAATGCGGCCGAACGGCACAAGTTCAACAACCGCATGGATGCTCAGACGGGTTTTTATGTCGTCCACCAGGATATTCTGCATCTTCTCAGCACTCACATCCTTTCCATGCTCAACCAGAAGGTGAATGTGATCATAGGGTGATTTTCCCATAAGGATAATCTGATATTCGCCGGACAAGAGATCGGGATACCGCGATATGACCTCTCCGAATGCGGAAGGGAACACATTGATCCCCTTGATCACGATCATTTCATCGCTCCGTCCCAGGATTCTGAATTTAAAACCGGTCCGTCCGCACGCGCACCGGGATACATCCAGGATTTCTGTCAGATCATGGGAACGAAATCGAATAAGGGGCTGCGCCTCCTTCAATAAGCTTGTATAGACCATCTCTCCAACAGCGCCTTTTTTTATTTCAATGACGGTCTCGGTGGATGGATCAATCAATTCAGGAAAAATGATATTCTGACCGTGAAAATGAAGTCCTGTCCTGAATTCACATTCAGACCCAAAAGCTGAGAGGATATCGGACACTCCAAAATTGGCATCGATCGCTTTCATTCCCCACTTTTCTTCAATCGAATTTCTAAAACGGGCAGACTGAATACCCGGCTCGCCTCCAAAAATCCCTTTTTTTATATGCAGGTCTCCGGGTTTCAGATGAAAATCCTCCAACAGCACTTTCTCGATTTTTGAAAGATAGGACGGTGTACAGGAAATACCGCTTGGTTTGAGTTTCAAAAAAAGATCAATCAGCGCTCTCGTATTGCCGACACCGAACGGGATGACGGCCGCTCCGGTTCTCTCCAGGGACAGATGATCGGTGATACCCCCTATCCAAAAATTGTAATTCAGGCAGTGCACAACCACATCATCCGGCCGCACACCCGCACACCAGAACATGCGGGCTCCTGCTTCCAATGTCACATCGATATCCTTTTGCGTCAGCAGAATCAGATAGGGATTGCCGGAATATCCCGATGTTCTGTGGATCCTGCTGACCTCCTCCATTGGAACACACAGATTATTCCCATACGGAGGATTATCCCTTTGATCATCCAGAATTTCACTTTTTTCCGTGAAGGGAAGGCGGTCGAGAGGAATTTCTCCTGAAAGGATCTCATCCGATCGAATGCCCGCTTTCTGATATTTGGTTTGATAGAATCGGCTGCGCGATAAACTGTATATCAGCTGTTCATTTAATAAGATTTGATCCTTAGCGAAAATTTCATCCAACGGCATTTTTTCGATCGGATCCCAAAGGGAATCGGTTTTTAAGCTCAACGCAAGACCCACCTGATGATTTCGAACACCTCGCAGAAGTGATGGCCGATCTGGGTACCGCGTACCCGGGCCAGGCTCCGGATGAAATCCTCTGATGCATAAAACCGGTCTTTCTGGGTTTCATAACATTTAAGCGCCTTGATTTTCTTGTCGAGATCCGTCTCATCCAAAATCACAAAAGCTTGTGTCGGAAAAGTCAGATTGTTCCAAGGCACTTCATATCCCAACAATGTTTTGTCCTTAAATGCTCTGAATCCCTCCTCACAGATCGTTTTATGATCCTGATGCGTATCGAACGACGAAGGCATGAAAACAATATCGGGATCGATCTTCTTTTTAATGGAAATCATGAGATCCAGAATAGACTGCCGATGCAATGGAAATTCACGAACGGGATAGGAATGTATCTGATAATGGTCCTCGTCCACATCAAAGATCTTCATCGCCTGCGCAAGCTCTTTCCTGAGTTGATCCTTCGGGTACTCCTCGGGCATGGATTTTTCTGCATCAGAGAAAGCGATATACCAAACCCTGTTTCCCTCCCTGACAAAACGGGCGATGGTGCCGCCGCAGCCGAATTCACCGTCATCCGTATGAGGGGCAAGAACAAGAATGGACTGATTTCTGCATTCCATCGGTCAACTCCTCTCTAAATACAACAAAACCTCTGAAACCATTTTCTCGGCCGCAGTCCCGTCTCCAAAAACTTTTTCGGGATGAATCCGGCTGACATCCACCAAATCAACGGCCTCCCTTGCCATCAAAATGTCGGTTTTCGATTTACCTGCCCAAAAATGAGAGCCGCTCTGTTCAATTTCCACATATTCGGTCGTGCTGTCAATGACGATGCAGGGTTTTTTAGCATAAAACGCTTCCTTTATCACTCCTCCTGAATCCGTGATGACGTATTTCGAATCCATCACCAGTTTCAAAAATGGGAGATACCCGGCAGCGGGAATGATATCGATATCCGATCTGCCGGAAAGTCGTTCCCATAGGTCATATTGCTTCAGGTATTTTTCGTACGGGGGTGTATCGGAAACACGATGGGATCGGGCAGCTCCAGGAGCGAATCGACGATCTCCTTGAGAATGTCAGGATGGTCCACAGTTTCGGCGCGGTGAAGGGTGAGAAGAGCATAATCTCCTGATTTGGGTTTATCTATTTTCTTGGCAGTAAGCCCAATCGCCCAGAGAAAAGCGTCAAAGGTGATATCGCCCGTCAATTTGATCCTCTCTTCATCCACTCCTTCTTTTCTGATGCAGTCGACAGCGGTTTGAGTCGGACAGAATAAAAGATCCGCGCAGTGATCACTCAATTTCCGATTGATTTCTTCGGGTCTCCAGACATACTCCCGCAGCCCTGATTCCACATGGGCCAGGGGGATATGGAGCTTGACGGCGCATAAAGCTGCAGCAAGTGTGGTGTTCGTGTCTCCATAAACAATCACCATATCCGGTTTTTCTTTGAGCAGCAGCGGCTCCAAACGTTCCAAGACCAACCCGGTCTGCCGGGCATGTGAACCCGAACCAACTTCCAGATTATAATCCGGTTCAGGAATGTTCAGCTCATCGAAGAATGTTCGGGACATTTCAAAATCATAATGCTGCCCGGAATGAATGATGATATCCCGTATTCCTTCAATCCGGTCGGTCGCTCTTAAAAAAGGAGCCAGTTTAATGAACTGCGGCCGGTTTCCTACAACATGAACAAGTTTTTTCGGCATATTACTCTTTACCTGTCGGCATCCCATCGGAATCCTTCTTTCTAAAATAGAGGAAGAGATAGACGTTGGAAGCGATCGAGGAGAGGAGCAAAACCGCAACCGTGGCGACAGCCGCACCGACGGATCCCAAACGACGGATAAGAATGATGTTCAGAACAATGTTGGATACTCCGCTGAATGTGGAGTTCAACAGATTAAATTTAACCTTTCGCAGGCTGGCCAGCACATTCCCTCCCAGGAGGCGAAAGCTTCCGGAGATAAAATATCCGGCCAATAGAATGCGGAATGAAAGAACGGCATCGAGGTATTGGGCACCAAAAGCCAGTCGAATGATGAGAGGTGCAAAGATGATGAGGCCGGCACTTAAAAAGAAGTTAAAGATGACCAAATATCCCTGAATTTTGTAGAAATAGCTTTTTAATTTCTTTTTATCGCCTAAATTTCGGGCAAAATAGGGGTAAATGAACATGATGATGGACTGAGGGACAAAGGCGAGAGCGAAAGGAATGACGGTCGCCGTTTTGTAGGATGCGACAACCGCCTCGCTGGGAATGATCAGTCCGACAAGAAACACATCCAGAAGATAGAGGATTTGAGAGAGGGAATTCGTCAATGCGACGGTCAGTGCGTACTTGATAAAATCCCATTTTTCCTTGATTGCAGGGCGGGAAGCACCATAAATCCCTTTTATTTCAGACCGGAACAGCCAAAATCCCAAAAGGATCACCAGAATAAACGCGAGGTACCGGCCGGCGATAATCCCAGGGATTTGAAAGAAATACCCGCCCACGATTGTCCCAACAAGAAAAAGGATAGTGTTGGTGATATTGAAGTAAGAAAATTCCCTGTTTCGGAGGCTTGCCCTGAAATAGGTGTTCATGATGTCGAACAACAGGATGACAAGCGGCATCGCACAGAGAAGCAGAAGCACCTCGTCGCTTTTTTTTAAAGGAAGGTCAAAGAAATGGACAAAGAGGATGATGGCGAAAAAAATAAAAACATTGAA
>JAHIPL010000240.1 GCA_018894615.1 Acidobacteriota bacterium
TATTCACCTCTTCTCCATCTTTAAGGAGGTGCAGGACCGCATCCCCCTCATCTACCCCACCCATCCGCGAACGCTCAAAACCATCGCCGCCTTCGGGATGGACGAGATGCTGACTGTCATGCCGGACTTTGTGTTCTGCGACCCGCTGGGCTACCTGGATTTCCTGCAGCTCATGAAAAACGCGAAGCTGGTGCTGACCGATTCAGGCGGCATTCAGGAGGAAACGACCATGCTGGGAGTGCCGTGCCTCACGCTGCGCAACGAAACCGAGCGGCCCGTCACCATCACCCACGGCACAAACATCCTTGTGAAAAAGGACCGGAGCAAAATCATCGCCGCCGTGGACGCCATCCTCGCCGGCCTCCCCGTCCCCGACGCCCGCCCCCCCCTCTGGGACGGCCTCACCGCCCAACGGATTGTAAGTATAATTTTGGGGTCAGGCCTCGATATTTTACATTGAATTAATTGGGGACAGGCATCTTTTTTTCAGCAGCTATTTTTTTCATTACAGGAGAGGCGATAATACCGGGAGCATATCCTTCTTAACTCCAGGAATCCACGACGCAGACATAAATTCGCATCCCAAAAAAGATTTCTGAAAAAAAGATGCCTGTCCCCATTTATTAAAGGGGACGGCGGCGGATCTGGTAGGGTCGGGGTTCTTGCTTTTTGAGCCGGCTGGGAGTCGGGCCTTTATAGATCTTCATTCGAACGGGCGAGCCGGCGCCGCTCTCCTCATACTTGTAGTGGACGGTGATCCAGGTCAGCGCCAGCACCGCCGCAAACAGCAGCTTGTTGGCCGGTATCTGTAAATTAAAATCAGTAATGCTGTGGAAGAGCATGTTGATGAGGGCGATGATCCCCCCCATGGCCAGCCCCTTCACTTCCGGGTGATGCCGCCGACGCCAAATCAGGAAAGACTTGATCATCAGATACAACACCCCTCCCGCCAGCAGCGCAAAACCGATCCCCCCCAGCTCGGACAGGTACTCCAGATAATCGTTGTGGGTGTGGGACAACCTGGCGCTTCCCCAATGCGTTTCATACTTCGGATAGACATACAGGAAATTCCCCAGCCCGATCCCCGTCAGCGGAAAATCGCCAATCATGTCCATCGTGTTTTCCCAGAATCGATACCGGCTCATATCTCCCGACAGCATTTCAAACCGCGCAATGATGGAATCGATCCCGATATAGAGCACCATCACCGTAATGACCAGAAAAACCAGCCCCACAAACCGCCGCACATCCCTTTTTCTCTTCCGCGTCCCTCTCCCGAACAGCACCGACAACTCGAAAAACAAAAGAAACGTCAGAATCACCACAAACACACCGGACCGTGACTCGGAAAAGATGACTGCGATGGTCATCAACACGATCCCCAAGGTCAGCATCAAGTTGACGGTCATGCCCTTCTCTGCCAGCTTCAGGAGACGGGCCCGCCAGTTCAGGCGCTCCAGCGAAAAGAAATCGATCCGCGCGATCACAAGCCCGATAGCCAGCGGTATGATCATCTCCAGAAAGCCGGACAGGTGGTTGCGATTGACGAAGGTGCCGGTCACCACATCCAGGCCGTATTTCTTTTTATAGAGAAGAAGGCTCGGATTGTCGGTCGTGAGCTGAACCAGGCCGAACGCCGCCTCAAAGATGCCGATCCCCACGAGCACCCCCACCGCCGCATAGATCTGCTTCTTGCGCTTCACCGTTTGAACGAGCAGAAATCCGAACAGAAAATAGGCCAGAAATTCGAGGGCCACCCTCAGGCTTGTGGAGGGCGACAGGGCCAGGGACATCAAACTTGTCCCTTTTTCCGTTCCGATCAGCAGGCTTTTCATTTCATACGTCTGCGGCGAAATAACCTCGACCACAAACGCCGGCAGCGGAACGATCTGAAAGACGATAAAGGCGAACAGGGCAACGAACAATTTTCCGGCCACCCCGGTTTTAACGAAAGAATCGCGGGCCGATCCTTCCCCTCCAAACCGCCGCGACGTCAGCACATAATAAGCGGTGATGGCCAGCACCCACAGCTCGATCACCAGGATGGACCACTCGTACACCGACGCCGCCGGCAGCGGAGCGAATATCAACAGCGCCAGCAGCAGATAAAGCCTCACCTCGCCATGTTTTGTCGATCCGCCCTTTCGCATGAGGCTCCATTTTACCTGTAATATCCCCGTTTTTCCACCTAAAAATTCAACAGAACTCCCTCTCCCGATTCCGGCATTAATAAAGATGAATGGTGAAAGTGAATCGATTCAAAATGTATAATATCGAGGCCTGACCCCAATCATTGATTTAAGGGCGGGAAATGGGTTACACTCGGCGAGAATAAAAAAAATCGCTTGAGGGAATCCGCCCATGGGGAAACGACAACAGACAGCGCCCAAGAAGGAACATCACGACACCTTCGCCTCCGGCCACACAGGTCGCCAATCCCTGACCAAGAACATCGTCCTCGTTTTGAGCATCGCCGCCGGCCTCACCCTGATCCTCTCTTCTCCCCCCCAAGGCCTCTCTCCCGAGGGCGCCCGCTGCCTCGGCGTCACAATCATCTGCTTCACCCTCTGGGTCCTCCAATCACTCCCCCTCGCCGTCACAGGCCTTCTCGCCGTCTTCCTCCTCCCCACCTTCAACATTCTCGGTCGAGAGGAGGTCTTCTCCTACTTCGGCAACAGTGCCGTCTTTTTCCTCCTGGGCGTCTTCATCCTCTCGGGCGCCGTCATCCGCACCGGTCTCTCCAAGCGCCTCGCCTTCATTTTCATCGCCCGTTTCGGAAAAAGTCCCCGGGGCCTTCTCTTCGGGGTTGTCTTCTCTTCCGCCCTCTTCGCCCTTTTTATGCCCGAGCATGCCGTCGCCGCCATGATGTTTCCCCTCGTTCTGGAAATCGCCTCCTCCCTCCGCCTCGAACGCGGCAAAAGCCTTCTCGGCAAATCCCTCTTCCTCGCCCTCGCCTGGGGCTCCGTGGTGGGCGGCATCGGCACCCACCTCGGCGGTGCGCGCGTTCCCCTTGCCGTCGAGCTCCTGCACCGTTCCTACGGCCGCACCATCGGTTTCATCCCCTGGGCCGCAGCAGCCGTCCCCATCGCCGCCGTCCTGACTGTCCTTGTTTTCCTCGCACTCTCGCGTTTCTTCCCCTCCGAAACCAAAGACATCTCCGGCGCCCGGGCCTTTCTCGCCGCAGAGATCAAGCGCATCGGCCACCTTTCCAAAAACGAAATCAAGACAGCGCTCATTGCCTCCACCGCCATCCTTCTCTGGATCACCATGGGTCACAGGACGGGCCTCGCCGTCATCTCTATCGGTGCCGCCATTGCGGTCTTCGCCCTCCGTATCGCGCGCTGGCCCGAGATCTCCGCCTATGTCAACTGGGGTGTGATCGTGATGTACGGGGGAGCCATCGCTCTGGGCAAGGCCCTCTACGAGACCAGTGCCGTGGAGTGGCTGGTCCACCGCACGTTGGGATCAGCCGACGTCGCGCCCTGGGTGCTGGTGGTGCTTCTCTCCTTCCTCGCAATCGCACTCACCGAGGCCATCTCCAACGCCGCCGCCGTCGTCATCCTGGTGCCCCTGGCCTATGGATTCGCCGCCTCGACCGGCATTTCGCCCGAAGTCCTGACGCTTGTCGTCACCATCCCCTCGGGGCTCTCCTTCTGCCTGCCGGTGGGGACACCGCCCAATGCCATCGCCTTTTCCTCCGGCTACTACCAGATGCGCGACTCCCTGAGGGTAGGCATCATACTCAACCTGGCGGCTTGGGTGCTCTTTCTCCTCGCCGTCCGTTTCTACTGGCCGCTTCTTGGGTTTGGACTGTGATACAATAGGAAACAGCAATGAACGACAATAATGGTTTTACAGTATGGCTGACGGGGCTTCCCTACAGCGGAAAAAAGCAGTTGGCGGGGATGCTCGCGGCAGAGCTTGAGAGTTTGGGGTGGAATGTCGAGATTCTGGATGGCGGGAAAATAAGGCGGGAGTATGAGGAGGGGCTGGGCTTCTCAATGGAAGAGGTCACCCAGAATATAAAGAGGATCGGTTTCGAGTGCAAGATGCTGACTGAAACCGGTGCGGTGGCCGTCGCCGTTACGATATCACCCTACAAGAAACAGAGGGATAAACTGAGGGAAGAGATCGGGCGATTTGTGGAAGTCTACTGCCGCGCGCCCATGAATGTGCTGCAGAAGCGGGACACCAAGGGACTTTACAAGGCGGCGGAGTGCGGAGACTACGCCGACGTGGCCGGCATCAGCGCTCCTTATGAGAAACCGGATAAGCCCGAGGTGGACTTTGATTCCTCCAAGGAAAGCTTCGAGGACGTGCTGGCAAAACTTTTGAGCACCCTGCAGATGCTGGGTTATATCGAGGACATCGGCCACAAGGTTCTCACCGACGAGGAAGAGGAGCTCATCCGCAAGCACCTCCAGGACCTGGGTTACATTTAGAAACCGATGTATAAATCCGGGGTCAGGCCTCGATATTATACACATGTATAATATCGAGGCCTGACCCCAAAAGCTTCCTTTTGTTTTCTCGCTGATTCCGTTAAACTTAAAAAAGGCGGTCCTATGAATCCTAGAAATCAAGAAATTGCAAAAATATTTGCCGGGCATCACGTCCAGGCCGCCTATTTGTTCGGCTCTCGGAAGAGTGAAGGCCTGGCCTTTTTAGCGGGAGCAAAAAACCTCCCTCAACCGGATCCAACCTCCGACCTCGATATCGGCATCCTTCTCAGCCATCCCCCCACCTCCCTTTTTACCTTTCATGGGAATCTTTACGCCGCCCTCTCTGATCTTTTTCGCCCGTTTGACATCGATATCGTTTTTCTCCATGAGGTTGACGCTCTGCTGCAGTTCGACATTATATCCGGCCACCGCATATTCACCCACGATGAAGAATCCACCGACGAATACGAGGAATATATCATGAAAAAGGCGTCGGACCTGTATCAAATCAACAAACGTATGCAACATGATTTTTATGAGGGAATCGCTGATGGTTATCGCGAAATTAAATGAAAAGCGGGTGTTCGACGCCCTGAACATCATTGGAGAATTCTACGAGAAGCTTAAAAAACTCCAAAAGCTCGATCGAGTGGAATTTCTGGCCGATGAGAGAAATCCCGCCGCCGCGGAAAGTTTTCTTCGCCGGGCCGTCGAAGCCATTTTTGATGTGGGACGTCATATCCTGTCAAAGGGTTTTGCGTTCAAAAGCCTGGAATACAAGGAAGTGGCCCAAACGTTGGGTGAGAAAGGAATTGTGGATAAAGCCTATGCCCAGGTCCTCATCAAGATGGCGGGATACCGAAACCGGATGGTCCATTTCTACAAAGAAATTCAGCCGGAAGAATTATACGACATTCTCCAGAATCACTTGGAGGACCTGCTTAGGTTTCTGGATGAGATCCGCCGCTTCCTCAAAAAGACACAGAAACCGCTTTAAACAGGCGCTTTGATAAAAATGTATAATATCGAGGCCTGACCCCAA
>JAHIPL010000241.1 GCA_018894615.1 Acidobacteriota bacterium
GAAGGTATTAAAAAAAGGCGATTCCAGCGTTTTTCGCGTCTCCGCCGGAAGGTTCTTTGGTTAAAACTATGGGGTCAGGTCTGCACATTCCACATTTTTATCAAAGCGCCTTTTTAAAGATGTCAAGATGGTCAAAAAATACTTGCAATTATGCACATTAAATGCATAATTGCACATAGGTGGTCTCAATGCCCTGGACATATATTCGAAGATCCATCGAATCCGTCATTAAAAAAGCCATCCGTGAATTCCCCGCCGTCGTTTTAACCGGGCCCCGCCAATCGGGAAAAACAACCCTTCTGACTCATCTTTTTCGGGACACATTCTCCTATGTTTCTCTTGAAGCGCCGGATGTGCGGATGTCGGCGACGGAGGATCCCAGGGGATTTCTGGCCGGTTATCCGCCACCTGTCATTTTTGACGAAGTCCAGCATGCGCCCATTCTACTGCCATATATTAAAGAACACATCGATTCGCAAAGGCGGATTCCCGGACAATATCTCTTGACCGGTTCTCAAAATCTCTTTCTAATGGAAAAGATCAAGGAATCACTTGCCGGCCGGACAGCTGTTCTGCGACTTTTCCCGCTGTCCCGCAGAGAGGTTGACAAAAATTCGGAACTTGAATTGCCGTGGGAAAGCGGCCGGGCGAGGCCCGCGACGGCGGGATACACCCAGAAAAAAATATGGGAATCTCTCGTCAGGGGATTCTATCCTGAAATCGCTGCCGATACGAATCGGGACGCACGGCTCTGGCAGGCAGGCTACGTTCAAACATACCTCGAGCGGGACGTGCGAAACATCCGCCAGATCGGAGACCTCACTCAATTTCAGGTCTTTTTGCGAACTTTGGCGAGTCGGAGTGCGCAGCTTCTCAACCTCACAAACCTCTCGAACGATATCGGGGTTGCCGTCAACACGGTCAAGGCCTGGCTGTCTATTCTCGAAGCATCCTACCAGGTGATGATTTTGCGCCCATATCACGTCAATATCGGCAAGCGATTGGTGAAAACGCCGAAGGTGTATTTCACCGATGTCGGGCTCCTGTGTCATTTGACGGGATTAAGTGATCCGCGACATGCGGCGGCCGGCCCTATGGGTGGAGCTATTATGGAGACAGCTGTTTTGATGGAAATTGTCAAGACCTTGATCCACCGTGGAATGGAACCGCGTGTCTATTTTTGGCGGACGGCGGCGGGGTCGGAGGTGGACATTGTCGTTGAATGGGAGGGGCGGCTGGTTCCCTTGGAGGTGAAGCTTTCGTCAACGCCGGTGCCGAGGATGGGGGAAACGATCCGGTTGTTTCAGAATGACATGGAGGGGCGGGCGGCGTCCGGGTACGTGGTACATCCTGGAACCGTCACCCTGCCGCTCGGTCCCGGTGTTTCAGCGCTGCCTTTCGCCAGCCTGTAAAAATCCGGGGTCAGGCCTCGATATTATACATTTTTATGAAAGTGCCTTTTCGGCAATATATTCATGCTTGAGACCAAAATTATCGGCAATCGTGATAAAATCCTTATCCCTGTGAATGAGACGATTAAAGGGAAAAGCGGCGGAGGCGATAATCAAGTCGGTTGTCGGCAGGACGTGGCCCTTTCTGTCGAGTCCGTATCCCCATTGAGCGGCTCGCCGGAGCACAGGCTTATCGAGGGGGATCTGGGGAAGTGCAAAAAGGGCGTCGTCGAGAATCTTCAGTTCTTCCAGCGTTTTTGCTCCGCGTAACAGCTCCACGAGAACAATACCGCAGGTGATAACGGAGCCGGATTCGAGGAGATCTCGCACTCTTTCCTTGAGTTTTGGGGTGGTTTTAGGGCGGAAATAATCGATCCATACGGATGTGTCAATCAGGAACATCTTTTTTTCTCCGGGCCAGTAGGTCGGGATAAGAATAGGAAAGGGATATTTTGCCTTCCAGTTCGATCAGTTTTTTGGCTTTTTTTCTCATGACGAATTCCTCCAAGGCCAGTTCGATAGTGTCTTTTTTTGATTTGGCTTTAGAGAATTTTTTTGCTTCTTCAAGAAGTTCTTTGTTGATGTCGACTGTTGTTCTCATATTGATCACCTCGATTACATATTAATGCGCATCAAAATATATGTCAACATGTGTGCAATAGTATGCATATTTATTCAACACATTCCACATTTCTGATTCCGATCCGCAGCGGACAATTAATAGACGGCAAAAACTGAAACAAGTATACTAGTTTCAGGAGAAAAATCATGGCTACAACCACTGTGAGAATTCCGGAGGAAAAACGAGACCTCATCAAGATTGTTGCCAGTATCGAAAAACGGGACATCAAGGACATTCTCTCAGAGCTCATTGATGAGTATTTGGCGCGTCACAAGGAAACCCTCGAAATTCTTTCCCGACCTGATTGGGTTGAGACGATCAAGGCTGGTATGAAGGCTTCCGAAAAAGGCGAGATGATTCAGTGGCGGAAAAAGAAAACTGGGAAATAATCCTCACGCGGCCCGCGGAGAAAGTGTTCGACAGGTCGGACAGAGCGGTGAAGGGGCGGCTTGTGGGGCAATTAAAAGCAACATTTGGGGTCAGGCCCCGATATTATACAAAAAAGGGGAAAATCCTCTTGATTCATTGGCGAAACGTCATTAAAATGAATGCGTTATGCGTTGAGAGCGGAGGTCCGGCATGAAAGTTCGAAGCACAGGCGAGCTGGAAGTTATGGTCGATAAGCGGCATATCGTCTCCATCGGCGAACGGCTCTACACCGAGAGTGTGGAACTCCTTCGCGAGCTGGTCAACAACGCCTATGACGCGGACGCGACCGAAGTCAAAGTGGACGTCACTCCTGCAAAAATCACGGTCCGCGACAACGGCACGGGAATGGACATGGAGGGCCTCAAACTGTATTTCCTCATCGGGTCCGATATCAAAGTGCACAATTCCAAATCTCCTCGTTTCGGCCGGACGCGTATCGGGCAGTTCGGCATCGGCAAGTTCGCCTCCCTGGCAGCGGCGTCCCGTTTCGAGGTCATTACGCAGCACAAGGATTTTGCGGCCCGCGTCGTGTTCGACAAGGATGAATGGGAAGCATCCGGTAAGACCTGGCATCTTCCTTTCGAAGTTTTAGAGCCCGATCGAGAGCAAGGTGACGGCACGACGATCATTCTTTCCAGAATCAGAAAAACCTTCCAGCAGGAGGACGTCGAGCGCAAGCTTGTCGAGGGAGTGCCCCTGCGCGCCCCTGAGTTCACTGTTTTTCTCAACGGCAGACGGCTTGTCCCCCGAAGCCATATCGGACAAAAAATTCCTCTCCTGGAGGGCTGCAAATTCGGGATTATCTCCGGCGAAATCGTTATTGTTCCCGGTTCTCTGGCTTCCATGACGGATCTTGGGATTGAGGTCAAGGTCAAGGGGGCGACGGTCAAGAAGGATCTTTTCGGCATGGAAACCTGGGGCAAGGTGGTGTCTCGCATAAAAGGTGAAATCAGCGCCGACTTTCTTCCGGTGACGAGCGACCGATCGAATTTTGTCACCGATTCGCCCGAATATCAGGAATTTCTTCGGGTGATGGGAAAAATCATAGGCCGGATCAAAAAAATGCTGGGCAAGGAAGCGAACCGGCAGGCGGACAACAAGGCCGGCCGGGCGGTAAAGGACGCGCTGAAGAGGATTTACAAGGCCTTGGCCATGAATCCGGATCTTTCGCCTTTTGGACCGATTCCGATCGGAGAGGAGGGAGTCGGCGGCGGTGCGGCCCTGATCAGGGGAACGGAGAAGCGGACCGAAAAAGAAGTGGAAATCAAACCCGGAAATGCGCGAACCAAACCTAAAAAGCCGGAAAGAAAAAAGCGGAAAAATCCCTTGGTGAAAAAAATCACGCCCAGCGCGATCGTCAGAAAAATGTCGTTCGGAGAAAGTCAAGTGGCCGTATGTTTGGATTTTTTCGGAGCCGGGGGCCCGGAATGTTTTTCTGAAGGGAATGTGGTGTATATCAATCGGGATCACCCTCTCTTCGAGCGCGAATCCCAGAAGACGGCGACATACACCATGTATATCGGGCGGCTCCTGACCCAGGAAATTGCGATGATGCATGAATCGCGAAGCCCGCGAATGGCCTTCAACCGCCAGAGCCAACTGCTGAAGGACGCCTTCTCCGAATAAAATTGGGGACAGGCATCTTTTTTTCAAAAATCTTTTTTTGTAAGCGCTTGTGGGGGTCAGGCCGCGATATTTTACCTTTGGGGTCAGGTCTGCACATTCCACATATGAGCTTGATTTGCCAGATATTATTTGCCCAAAACACTGATAAATCACAAAACTTGTGCTAAAATATCCCCAAGGGAATTCCACTTGGAAATTTTACTTTAATGACTAAGCAAAAAATCATTGATGTTCTCGTCA
>JAHIPL010000242.1 GCA_018894615.1 Acidobacteriota bacterium
CCAGGCTCAGCTTCGTATTGGGCTGTGCCACGAGAAGTTGGGTCAGAAAAACGTAAAACAGGCCCTGGACGCATTCCAAAAGGTCATCAATAACTATCCTTTTCAGTCCGAAGAGGTCAAAGCCGCAAGGGAAAAGCTGTCATTTTTATTAAAAGTTGAGTCCACGGATGAAAAAAACGAAAATGAGTTCAAGATAGAAGTTGTCTGGTCCAAACCCAAATGGGGTATTGAAGGTTCTCTCTCACCTGACGGCAGGTATCTGTCTTTTGTAGATTGGGATACGTGTGATCTTGCCTATCGGGATCTTGCATCCGGAAAAACCTATCGCCTTACTGACCGGGCTTCACATCCTGAACGGCAGGAATCTGCCTATGATTCCTTTTGGTCACCCGACTCTAAGCAGATTGCTTACTGTTGGGAAAATGACCTGGATTTGTACTATGACATTCGTGTTATGAGGCTTGACAGTAAAGAACACAAAACTCTTTATCGCGTGGGATATCATGATGCTTGGATCGCACCCTGTGGCTGGACGCCCGATGGAAAGCATATTTTAATCCGAATAATTGAGAAAAAATTTAAATTCGGATTCTTATCTGCTGCAGATGGCTCTTTACGTATCATTAAGGAGCTCGACCTATTAGAAAAAAGGAATCGCCCTGGTTTTATCCAGCTCTCTCCTGATGGACAACATATCGCTTATGACTTTCAACAAAATGTTGAGACACCAAATCACGATATCTATATTCTTTCATCGGATGGATCGATAAATGTTCCTTTGGCTACACACCCCGCCCATGATTACTTTCTCGGATGGGCTCCTGACGGAAAGAGGATCTTCTTCGCCAGTGATCGGACAGGTGCAGTGGACCTTTGGATTGTTTCCGTCGAGGAGGGAAAACAGAATGGAGATCCTGTGCTTTTGCGGAGGAATATTGGTTCCATCAAACCTTTGGGAATATTAGGGGATGGTTCTTTCTATTTCAATACAGCCAAGGGGGAAGTCCCCTTCGATATTCATACTGCGACTCTAGACTCCAAAACCGGTGATGTTTTAACTCCGCCCAAAAAACTGGATTTGCCTTATCAGGGAAACAACAGATCTCCCGTCTGGTCTCCTGATGGGAAACACCTCGCCTACATTTCTCGGCGGGGAGTGATGAACATACAAACTCTCTGCATCTATTCGGTAGAGACCGCCAGAATCCGCACGATACCCTATAAGAATGGTGTTGGCCTTCCGCGTTGGTCCCCTGACGGTCGTTACATCCTTGTTTATATTTCGGGCGAAGGAATATCTAAATTAGATGTGCGAAACGAAGAATTCAGTCCTGTGTTGTGGAGCAGCAAAGAGCTAGCAAAAGAAAGACGCTTTGCTTCGCCCAATATTTCTCCCGATAATAATTCAATATTTTATGTTTGGTTTGATCGGGATAACACCGTCACTCATGTAATGGCCCGTGATCTAAAGACAGAAAAAGAGAAAGAACTCTATAGTATTCCCTTGTTTGAACACAATATGGTTCTTTCCCCTGATGGACAAAACTTGGCCCTTATGTGTTCAGAAAATCCTTACGAGAAAAAAATGAAGAAACATGTACTGAAAATCATTCCTGTGGCTGGGGGAGAAGTGAGAGAGGTAACCAGCTTTGAACAGGTCGGTAGCTGGGGACTGGTCGACATTGGCTGGTCTCCTGATGGAAAGTTTGTCTATTTTTCAAAGCTTTCTTCCAAACAATCGGGGGAGAAACCTTTTGATTGGGAGCTGTGGAAAGTTTCTGTCATGGGAGAGCAAGCTGAGAAAACCGGATTAAAAATAAGAGGAATTCCTTCTTTCTCTCTTCATCCGGATGGGCAGCAGATTGTTTGGGGTTCACATAGTTTGGGGATAGAGCCGACGCCTGAAGTCTGGGCCATGAAAAACTTCCTGCCCAAAACCAAAGACAAAAAATAAGTCCATAAATGGTGGATTGATAGGGACGGCTCGTTCGCGGGCCGTCCCTTTCCATATTTGGATTTCCACATTTCCTTAACATATCTTCAAGTTTCTTGATATAGTATGAATCAGTAAAATATGGGGCATGGGAGTTCATGCTAAATAATCTAAGACTCGTCCTTTCCCAAAACAGAAAAGTCCTCACCATTTTTTTTATTGTTGTGTTTCTGCCTTCAATTTTCCTGGCCTTTTTCGGAATGAGGGCATTAAGGAATGAAAAATTCAAGTTCCAACAACAGACTCTTGAGGAGCAGAAGATCTACGTCAGCTCTCTACAGAAGGATATTCAAGATTTTATCGAAAAAAAATCATCGGATTTGATTGATCTCGCTCAAAGTGAAGTTTTTTCTGGAGCCGGCTATTCTGAGATCAGGAAATTAATTGTGGAGTCTCAACGACGTGATCCTCTTTTGGGAGAAGTTGTTGTCTGGAATAAAGAGGGGGAGCTCTGGCTGCCCGTTCATCAGGCTCTCCCTGCACTTGCAAAAACAGTCATCGAACCGGATGAATGGAAAAAAATTCAGTCAAATCTTTATGCGGCCGAGATGGCCGAATTCCAACTGAAAGATTTTTCAAGTGCTATCTCCCATTACCGCCAGGTACTGAGCAGATCTAAAAACGACCAAGTCCGAGCATGGATCTTAAGCCGCATCGCACGGTGTGAGGTAAAGCAAGAGGGCAAAAAACAGGCTTTGGTTGTCTACAGATCTCTTGTTGATTCTTACCCGGATCTTCTCACTGAGTCCGGCCGTTCCCTCGAATTTGTCTCCCGTCTCGAAATTCTGAACATTTTTTATGCATCTGATAATTATGAGTCTTTGTTTAAGGAATCGCTCGAGACCTATGTACGGCTCGAGGAGAAAGCTTGGTCTCTGGATATGAGGCAGGTCAAACTCTATGCAGACACGCTTAAAGAAATTATAAATGATGTGGTCGCTAAAGAATTATCTGATGTTATTCCAGAGGATTTTTTGGTCGCTGTGACTGATTATCAGAAAAAATTGGAAAAGAAACTGCACATAGGACGCCTGGCTGAATTTGCGGTGCAGGATGTCCTGCCCAACCTTCAGGTTCAAAAAAGTGTTTTAATGTTTGAGGGAGAGGAAACTCTTTTGATATCGATCCCCTTGAATGGAAACAATCCTGGTTTTCAAATGGATTTCCTCGGATCTATTTTTAGTGCAGGTGACCTGACAAAAAATGCAGACACTTTGTTGTCAGAGAACACACCGCAGGGCATCTCTGTTCTTATCCGTTCAATCCAAACCGATAGAATCGTCTTTGGTGAAAAGAACGAAGAAGCCAAAACTCCGATGTTGACAGACCTCTTCTTTGATAATATTCCGCCGTGGAGAGTTGAGATCTTTCAAGAAAACAGCAAGGGATTTGTTCTGTATAAAAACATTATTTTCTGGATGATTTTAACTCTGCTTTTAATCCTTTTTTTTGGGTCAGGCCTCATCCTCCGCTTGCTCTCGCAGGAAATGAATCTCCTGCAGCTGAAATCGGAATTTATTGCCTCGGTCTCCCATGAATTCAAAACCCCTCTGACTTCCATGGGGGCGATTCTGGAACATCTTCAGGACGGGAAGATAAAAGATCCGGATAAAATCCGGGAATACTACAGGATTCTTAGGCACGATTCCGACCGTCTAAAAAGACTCGTTTTGAACGTTCTGGACTTTACAAAAATCGAGGAAGGAAAAAGGAAATACAGGCTGGAACTCATCAAAATCGATAGGTTGGTTCGAAAAGAGGTGGACAGTTTTGAAAAAGAGCACAAACTTTCAGGTTTTACTGTTGAACTTAGAATGGAAAACGTTGGTTTTTCTGTTTTGGCCGATGAAGAAGCTCTGAACCAGGCTTTTCACAACATCCTGGACAATGCGGCTAAATTTTCCCAGAGGGAGAAGAAAATTGAAGTCTCCGTTGAGCGGAAAGGGGACAAGGTCGAGATTTCTGTATCGGATAAAGGGATTGGGATTCCTGAGAGTGAACAGAAGAAGATATTTGAAAAATTTTATCGCGGAAAGCAGGCTTCATCGATCTCTCCTACAGGCACCGGTCTCGGGTTGACATTGGTTAAACATATTATGACGGCTCATGGAGGAGATGTGGTTGTTCGAAGCCGGCAGGGAGAAGGAAGCCGAGTGTCTCTTATTCTCCCCATCAGAGAAGGAGGTGAGTGAGTTTTGAAAAAAACGATCCTTATTGTAGAAGATGATACCGGCATCCGAGTTATCCTCCAGGATGCACTTTCTGAGCAGGGATATGATGTGACAACAGCCGCCGATGGCGAAAAGGGATTGGAGTTGGCCTTGGCATTAAAGCCTGATCTGATAATCCTGGACGTGATGCTTCCCTTGATGGATGGTTTTGAGATCTGTAAGAAAGTGCGGCGGGAGGGGGGGACGTCTCCCATTTTGATGTTGACCGTTAAAGATGAGGAGGTGGACAAAGTCTTGGGATTAGAGCTGGGGGCAGATGATTACGTCACTAAACCCTTTAGTCTTAAGGAGCTATCCGCCCGGGTTAAGGCACTTCTCCGCCGGGTTGAGGATTACCAAAATGAGATAAAACTCTATAGATTTGGGCGTGTGGAATTGGATTTTCAAAAATATGAGTCCCGAAAGGACGGTTTGGATCTGGGTTTAACTCCCCTGGAGCTCAGAATTCTTAGGCTCTTGATCGACAGAAAGGGACAGGTTGTAAGCCGAGATGAATTTCTGGATTGTGTCTGGGGCGCCGACAACCTGGTGGTTTCGCATAGAACGGTGGACAGCCACATGGCTCACATCCGGAAAAAAATCGAGGATAATCCTTCCAAGCCTCAGTACATCAAGAGTGTCCACAGTATCGGTTATAAATTTAAAGATTGATAGAAAAATCATGGAAAAAGGGTGTTTTGTCATGGAATATCTTTCACTGTATTTCCATATTTCCTCAACACAACAATCCTTCATTTTGTTTATTTTAAAAGCGTATCACAAGATGGAGGAATAAAATGAATCGAAAAAGAGTTTTTGTCACGGTCGTATTATTGATGATGGGAGTCTCTCTTCTTTTTTCTGGCCTGGTTAAACAGGAATCGGCCAAGGAACTGTTCGAGAGAGCGATCTATCTACAAGAAACCCGTGGGGACCTGGAAGGAGCAATAGAAGTTTTTCAGAGGATTATCAAGGACTTTCCAAAGGAACGGGAAATCGCAGCCAAGGCCCAGCTCCAGATAGGTATATGCTATGAAAAACTCGGCTTAGAAGGAGCTCAAAAAGCCTACCAGGATGTTATAAACAATTATCCTGAACAATCAGAGACAGTTAAGACTGCAAAAGAGAAACTGTCTTTTCTGCAGAAAACAAAAGAGCTGGTCGAGAAAGGAGTTAAAGAACACATAGTTACAAAGATATACGAGAGCACGGAAAAATCCTTCGGTTTTATTTCTCCTGACGGCGATAAATTGGCTTTGGTCGGCCTAGAAGGGGACATCTGGCTGAGAGAGATTACCAGTGGTAAAGAGAAGCGCCTCACCCAAACACCGAGTTTTAAGTATTGGTGTTTCTGGTCGCCCGACAGCGAGACAATTGCCTATCTTGATGCTTTGAACGGCCTGTATGTCGTCCACGTAAAAGGAGGAGAACCAAGGGCCCTCATTAAGTCCGATTCAGATTTTATAAAAGAAGGCAATTATGCCTGGCCTACGGGGTGGACATCGGACAGTAAAATGATACTCTGTCAGGTGCCGAAGAGAGGGCTGTGTGCCATTCCCGTTTCTGGAGGAGAATGGAAAGACATCTTTGAATTACCAGATGGAAAGACTGAGGAAGATTTTTCACTCCTGAGTTTATCACCAAACGGTAAGTTCTTAGCCTATGAATCCCAAAACGATATTTACATAATGCCTTTGAAAGGTGGAAAATCCATTCAGGTCACAAATCATCCCTTTCCAGACAGTTGGCCTGTGTGGTCATTCGATGGGCAGTGGATTTCCTTTTATTCTGCAAGAAGTGGATCTAGTCAAATTTGGGTGAAAAGGATTTCTCCGGATGGACATCCTGAGGGGGAGCCCATTCAAGTTTCCCGGGGAGAAACTTTGCGGAACACTTTTTACAACTGGGTAAAAGAAGGAAAGATTGGAATTTCCATGGCTATTGGCGGATCTAATATTTTTATCAAAGATCTCGAAACCGGAAAGGAAACTCAACTCACAAATATCCTGTCTCCTGAAAGAAATCCCCG
>JAHIPL010000243.1 GCA_018894615.1 Acidobacteriota bacterium
AGTGATTATTAATACAGGAGGAATTCTTTTCTGTTCCGGCTGAACTCCTCCAAATCCCGTTTGAAACCATCGACGATGGTCGCAACGGGAGTGTCCGCCTCCAAAGCATTGCGGACGGTGTCCGTGCCCATGATCTTGTCAAAATAGTCGGCGTGAAATTCAAATTGTTCCGGATAGAGCCGACGGACGGTTTGAATGATGTGCAGAACAGCCGTCAGGGAGGCGAAACGAACACGGTCCGTCACATGGATCTGACAGCCCCCGCAGCGCCGGCCCTTATGTTTTGAAAAGGTGGGGGTGAAATACGCCTCACGAAAAAAAACTCCGGGGAGGGAGAGGGCGTTCATTTCGCTCTCCAGTTGATGGCCGTCGATCCAGGGCGCGCCGAACAGCTCAAAGGGCTTTGTCGTCCCCCGTCCTTCCGACAGATTCGTCCCTTCCAGAAAAACCTGGCCGGGATAAACGACGGCCGTATCCAGGGAAGGCATGTTCGGGGACGGGAAAATCCAGGGCAATCCCGTTTCGTCGAACCAGAGATCCCGGCTCCAATTCGTCATCGGGATAACGGTCAAGTCCACTTTATTGGCCAGGAATCGATCATTGAACATTCTTGCCAGCTCCCCCACCGTCATGCCGTGGCGGACGGGAATAGGGAAAAGCCCCACAAAAGAACTGAAGGCGGGATAATCGAGGATGGGCCCTTCCATCTGTAACCCGTTGATGGGATTAGGCCGATCAAGGACGATAAAAGGAATCCCGATTTCAGCGCACGTTTCCATGCAGTAGGCCATGGTGGCGATATAGGTGTAGATTCGGGTCCCCACGTCCTGAATGTCGAACACCATCACGTCCAACGCTTCCACCATATCGGAGGCCGGAGTTTTCCCTTCGGACATGGTGTCGAATTCCCGCATGTAGGCGTCGATGTCGTTGAACATACCGGCGGGAGGTTTGAGGGACTGCCCGTATAGGCTGAACACGGGAAGGCCGTACACATCATCCCTGTAAAAAGGGATATACTCTCCGGCCTGTGCATTCCCCCGAATGCCGTGCTCGGGTCCGTACAGGGCGGCGAGTTCGATGTCCGGATGGGACATGAACAGCTGAACGATATCCCGAAGACCGCTGTCCCGGCCCGTGGGATTGGTGATCAGACCCACTTTTTTGTTCTTAACGGCGGAGGTTCCACTCTCAAGAAATATTTCAAGACCGGTTTTGACCATCGGATGTTCCGCTTTCATCAGCCTCCCGTCTTCACGGCCGCAGGCTGCCGATGTGAATAAGATCAGCAGGCATCCCACAAAAAGAGAGCGTTGAAATGACTGAAAGACCCGCTTCATTTGTATGTGACGACTCATTTGTTTTATTGTAACCCTTTTATTCAAAAAGAAAAAGTCCGCATGAAGGATTGACATTCCGGATTTTTTTTCAAATAATAGAAAGCAACAACAAGGTTTGGAAGGAATCAGATGCAATGAAAAAATCAATGAGCGTATTATTTATTGTCTTGATTCTGGCCCCTCTCACGTCACAGGCGTTCAGCCTGCGCGGCGCCAACTATCTGTTCACCACGGATATCCTAGAAATTCTGGACTCGGATTTCCAGCTGGAATTCGAATACGTGCTGAACTCGAACTGGAGCTTCACCATGAGGGCCGGATACTACCGCCACCTGGAGGATTCAGAAACCGTTTACGCCAACAACAAACGGCATTGGGAGATCGGGGCCCGCTACCGTTTTTATCCTATCGACACCCCTCCCAATCTCCTGTTCCTCGGCATCGGTTTCGACAACCGCCCCCAGGACAACACCATCACCCCCACCGCGGAGATCGGCTTTCAGGTTCCCCTGCGGCCCATTGTTTTCAGCGTCGTCGGATTCGGCGGGTTCGAGTGGCACTTTAAAAATGCTCCGGCGAACCGGTGGGTCACGGGAGTGGAACTTAGGGCCGGGATCTGTTTTTAACAGGACTCCCCTGTCAGCTGTTTTTCAGCGTGATTTTTGTGTTGCCCATCTGAATTTCATCTCCCGGCCTAACCCAGGCTTCCGTCACCTGCTCGCCGTTGACAAACGTACCGTTGGAACTTCCCAGGTCGCGTATAAAATACCCTTCGCTCCTGACATGAAGTTCGGCATGGGTGCCGGAGATTTCATCATCGTGAAGGACAAAGTCGCTCGAGGAGCTCCGTCCGAAGCGGGATACCGGTTTGCGCAGGGAGAAGCTTTTGTATCCGCCGTCGTTGTAAAGAATATCCATTGTACCGGCGATAGGCAGTGCCGCCGCTCCGGCGATTCTTGGGCCGCCGGCGGTTTGCATTCTGCGGTTTCGCACGATCAGGATGAGAGCGACCATCAGCGCACACGAAAGCAGGATGACGATCACCAGCACGGCGGTCATATCGGTTTCGCGGTAGCCGGTGACGTATCCGCCGCCGCCGCCTCCGCTTGTAGGAACTCTTTTTCCTGTAGCGATATTGACTGCTTGGGACATGGCCTGCTGGAGTTGAACACGATCGTGTCCGGCCAACAGCACTTGCGCCTGTCCTCCTCCAGCCTGAACTGCCTTGGAGATCTCTTCCAACTGCTGTTGAGCAACCGGATTATTCTCGATATCGTATCCGACCAGGATCACATTGATCTTTCGATTATCGTTAGCCGGGATGGTCTGCGTCTGATTTGTTGAACCTGGTGTTGCCGTGTTCTGAGTACTCAATGCCATGGAAACCGTGAATACTATCCCCGCAAAAACAAAAATTGTCCGTATAGCACCTAATAAATAATGTTTTACTCTATATTTTGTATTGATCATCGTTCACCTCCTCAACGGTTCAATCCCCGTGCTTTTTCACTGGGATTGCCTGAGCATGTTTCTTCCCCATCCGACAAGATGATCAGATTGAGGTTCTGTCCACGACTCTTCCCTCTAAGATAAACGCCAGCAAATTCTATAGCCTCAGCTAAGGGCGTCCCACCCCCTGCTGAAATACCTCCAATAGAAGAAATCAGGCTCTGCTTGTTTGCATCAGTTGTGATGGTAAAAGGAGCGATGACCCTGACATTGCCACACCCGCTGAAAATGATGACGGCTACTTCGCTTTTCTCATCCATATTGCCAACCTCACCTTGAGCTGTAGCTTTAGCATTTTCGATCTTATCGCCCTGCATGCTTCCCGAGCAGTCGATCAGGAGAACGAGTGAATTCTCCACCGGCTTCAGCTCCTGTTCCAGCGAAGCATACTGCAGGTCAGGAAGATCAAACTCCCCGATAACTTCAAGAACGAAACGGGGCTCCCCAGTCGAGGAATCGATCTCGACCTGCCAAGGCTGCGGGACCTGCAGCTCGGTATCGCCTCCGAGGCTACCGACAACCTGTTCCTGTTCGAAAACCTTTGTACCAAATCCATTGAAGACCGTCAGCTTCATCCTGACATTCGCGGCCCCCTCGCGTTTTTCACAGTTCTTGATGGTGGCCGTCACATCATAACGGGCCTTGCCGCCGCTGCTGCCTCCAGGAGTTATTTCCATTTTTGGCTGAAGCGCGGAGAAGGAGCCTCTCCACATAGTGAGCACACTCTCTATGGCATTATCCAAAGCAGCTTGGGGAGTGCGCATCTGCCAGTCTTCTTGGTGGCTATCCGCCGATAAGGCCGTATCCACCGTAAATTTGCTTACCCGCGTGGAAAAACCAACGGCCGGGTCGCTGAAGCTAGCCATTCCATTGTCCCAAAAGGAGGAAAAGGTGCAGCTGAAGGTCGGCTGATGCGCTGGATTGGCCCGCTCCCACTGGGAATGTGTGGAATTGACGGGAGTGAACATACTATCCCAGTACCAAGGATCAAAGAAGTCGTTACCGGATGCAATAAACCTCTCAATTTCTGTTCGCCAATCACGGCCCGGATCGACACCCCCCATAAATCCCGTGATGGACTGAGGAAGCGGGACCGGATTGGAGTTTGTCCCGCTCGCTGTTGCAGAATTGTAGATGCCGAGGATAACCTCTTGCATTACCCCGTTCAGATGCACAGGCGTCGACACATCTGCCAGGAAATGCGCCCCCCATGCCGCAGCCTGTAAATCCGTTCGCTTTGAATTGACTAGACGAAGGCCGAAGTCCGCAGTAGCCGCAGGCGCATTGCCAGAAGGAAAACGCGGGTTGTACCAGTGCTGGGAATAGAGAGAACTGCCTTCCACATCAGGCCCATTGCCGCTGGTCCCACCGGAAGCCAGGGTATTGCCCTCCTGGCTTAGGATCTGATCGATCGTTGGAAAGACCGAAGCCAGAAATCCCGGAAGATGCACGAATCGATTCTCCAGACAGGTATAAGCGGTCCGAACGATGAACTGATGAGTATCATAAAATGGGGTAGTCGAACCCCATCCCCCAATCGGAACAGGCCGGATCAGGATTGCGGCAAGCCCAACCGCAACCACCATTATCCATGCGCTCTTTCTCTTTGCTTTCATTTTCTTCATCGTTTCTCCTTATTTTCCGAGAGTGGCCGAATCTGGATCATTTCATTCAAACGGAAATTGCTCGATTCTAACCAAACAGTTTTCACTTTAAGCCACGTATGGTCCTTAATTTGATATACAACATCACTGCTGTCCGGAACATGAAATTTAAAATGCCTATAACTTAATTAACAACAATATGTTACACAACATTTTGGTCGTTATCGATTTGAAATCATTTTTATATTATTCTACAGCCATTCGACTGTCAAGAATCAGACGGTAGTGACGCTTGAAATAGTCCCCTACCTACCTGTTATTTTTTTGGGTTCCCCTTGCGTTGATCAGACCGTATCCGCATTCAGGGGAGAACCCCTTGAGTCCGACCGCCTCGGGTTCAGCATTGTCCAGAATCAGTTTCATGAGAGTGTCTGCGTATTCTCCCGGTCCCTCGGTTCCCTCTGGGGGATAGATGGATATGGTTAGGGCGAACAAGGAGGCAATTACCGGGACGGCTGCGGAAATACTGGGGATGTAGGCGTCATTCTCTTCCATGTATACAGGGAAAGCTCCGAAGATTTCATTAGGCACCGCTAAACTCGTGGTCTCGTCCGGCGCACAGACATCCCAGTATCCATATGTGCCATTTTTCTTCCTTTCGGCGGCAGTGACTGAGATTACGGTTTCGTATTGGCCGGGAAAATTCAAGATGTTGCCCTCCTTGAACCATTTGGAATATAAGTTTCCCGAGATAACGATCCTGTTGTTTTCATAGGCATATTTCACCGCTTCTCTCAGATAGTCTGCATCCAGGGAGGCCCCTGAGGCGCTGATACTGATAATATCGTTTCCGTCATGGACGGCTTTATAAATATTGCCCGCGAGCATACACTCCATAAGCAGCAGATAGGCAGGATTGTTTTGGGTGTTTCCATCCGAGAATTTGTACATCGTGAGCTGAGCTTCCGGGGAGTAACGTGCGCATATTGAAGAGATGGCTGTCCCATGAAATCCCCAATCGATAACGGTTATATCTGTATCCCAGGGTGGGCCTTCCCTCCCTACAAGGCTGAAATGCGTGCCCCAGCGGGTGTTCCGGAAGATCGAATGGCTCTCATCGATCCCGGTATCAAGGACTGCGATTTTTACTCCTTTACCCCGGGTAAACTGGAGAGCCTGGGGGAATCCGGCGGCCTCCAGGGTATCCTGCTTATCGAATTCCGGGCTTAGTTTGTTAACAAACATTTCCCGTTCAGGAATATCGAGCTTGGCGTGATATCCGATCGACCGTACTACCAGATCTACAGCATCCAAGTCTTTGTATTCATCATATGTTTCACGGGCATAAGCAGTCGTCCAGTCTATAAGGAAGAAGCATTCCACAAAATTGTTGGCGCTGAAGCGGACCAACTCAAGGTACATCCCGGTAAATCTCACTTTGGATTTCCGTCGCCCTTCGGTCAGCAGCATCCGGTAGGTGGGTTCGTCTTTCTGGAAAAAGATGTTGACCAGCAGTCCGTAGCTCCTGTCATAATGTGTCTCTAACTCCATGATCTTGGTGATCTCGGCTTCAGTGAGACAAGATCGTTCGGGGTGAACAGAGATTTTTTCCTGAATGGTCTGGTAGAATATCCCTCGGCCCTTTTCGAATAACTCGTCCAGCCAGATTTTATTATCGACCGTAGGTTTGCACGCAAGCATTCCCAGGATCATTCCTGCGAGTAATGCCAAAGTTAAAGTATGAATCAGATATCGTTTTGTCATTATAATTCTCCTTCATATTGACTGACCACATCACGCACAAAATATACCAAGTGACTTTCCGGCAGCCATTACCCCAAGTTCGGTGGTAAAAGCAGGAGTTGATCAGGTTTATAAGGACGAAAGGTTGTTGCCGATTTTCATGCGTGAAGTATACCATTTTTATCAGAAGTAATCAGGCTAAATTGGGGTACTCCGACAGACTCCTGGGGCCGAACAAGCATTGCAGGCGGTTTTCCAACGAGAAGGCTTTGTGGTTAGACGTATACCGGAAGGACTGGCGCACGGTTTCGGTCGAAGATGTAGATTTCGACTCGGCGGAATTGGCAAAAACGTGTGCCCTCTCTCCGCCTCGGTGCGATACAGGAGAAAGAGAGACGTGAGTATCCGGATAGGACATTTTGGGGGGTTGGTTTTTACTTTGCCTTGTCCTATCAAAAAAGATTTATTGAAAAATAT
>JAHIPL010000244.1 GCA_018894615.1 Acidobacteriota bacterium
ATCGGGAATCCCGGGCCACTAGTCCCCCCCTGTCCCGCGCCCGCCGCCAGGAAAACGATCATAGCCTCGTAGATCGACAGGCCCTCCCTTTTCCAGCCAGGAACATCCCGCTTCTGAAGGAAGTCTCCCTTTCCGGAATCCCTGCAGAAAACATGAGTCTAGACCCTCGATCCAGACAGCTCCCCGGCCTGAGCGCCGGATCAGATCGGAAGGCGCTTCAGGTATGCCCGACAGGCTGTCCTGAATTCCGTTGACACACAAGGTTTGGGCGATGGCGGCGTCAGGCGGGCAGACGGCCTCCCCTCCCCGAAGCGCCCGTTCGACGGCCAAATGCAGTTTTCGGAAATGATCCGTTTCGGGATCCCCGTATTCGATTGCCGCTCCGTCCTTTCCCCGGCTGGTGATGGATGACCCGGGCCCCTCATAGACAATGATGCCCTCCGTGCATTCCAGCTCGAAAACGGGCCCCGTTATGTCCGGTACCGCATGGGAGGCGAAAAAGAGAAGTTCAACCCCTTTGTCCGTCCGGACGCGGCAGGCGACGGAATCAAAATTCTCGATGGGGAAAGCGCGGCAGGCATTCGCTTCAACGGATACGGGAACCGCGGATTCCTCTCGTTTGTCTCCGAGCAGATAGAGCATATTGTGTAGAAAATGGGCCATGGCGTTGTTGGCCGGGCTGTCCAGGACCCAGCGTCCCGCGTCATCCATCCGTTTACCGGCCCAGTCATTCCTTTGAAAATAGGATTCATTTCTAGGCCACAGGCAGAGGGACTTCATTCGAACCGGTTTCCCCCAGATCCCGTGTCCGATATCTCTTTTGAGATTCTGAATGGGAAGCGAGAAGGACCACTGATAGCCGATCTCCACCCAGAGTGAGGTGCGGCGCAGCGCGTCGATCAGCCGCCGGCCTTCCTGGACCGCTCCGGTCAGTGGTTTTTCACAGAGAACGGACATCCCCGCCCGGAGAGATTCCAGGCACTGCGGGACATGATGTTGAATGGGAGATGTGATCACGGCGAGATCTCCATCCATTTCCTTTAGGCACCGTGACAGCGTTTCATAGACGGGAACGCCCCGCTGACGGAGGAGGGAATAAACAGGCGCTTTTTCGGGAAAAGGATCGACGGCGGCCCGAAGGATACATTCTTCCGGCGAGAAATCTTCGAGCAGGGCCCGGGCTGTGGAATCCCCCATCCCTCCGATCCCCACCAGAATGACGGGCAACGGCTTTTCGCGCCCATGATGAATTCCGTCCATCGCCTCCCTTTGTTCAACCACTGGTTTTGCTCCTCTCAGAGATCGGATTCGACTAGATCTGTTTCCGTAACGGCTCCCGTCGCCCTGTGAACGGCCAGTGTTTTGATTTCAAATCCCTTCAACCGGACCGGATGCTCCAGATACGGCCGGTGAATGACGACCGTGGTCTTTCTCGGGAGTCCCGTCGGTTCAAACAGCCGGAGGATCAGATGGTCCCCTTTTTCCGATCGTTTGAGGGCCGTCATCTGAACCGTTCCATCACTCAGGCTCAGACCGGCCGCCGGCGGCGGATCACCTGTCCCCTCTCCGGAGGGAAACGCACAGAGGCCGAAGGGCTCTTCATTGCGGGCCAGCGCCATTCGATCCACGGACTCCATCAGTTCGGACTTTTCCCCGGCATTGATCCAGAAGCGGAAGAGCCGCTCCCCCTGATCCATCCGGGGCGAGAATCGGTCCTGGGGGACAAGAGGAATCCCCTCGCCGCAGGGATGGGCGGCATAGGCCGCCGAACGGAGAAGGGCACAGCGAAGTTCGCCGTCCTTGAAGTCAAATCCATAACTCTGAGCGTTGATGAACGTCAGCCCACGGCCCTTTTCCCCGGACAGCACCGCCGTCCACTTCTGTCCCACCAGTTCCTCTCCCCGCGGCTTGAAATCTTCCACACCGTAAGCGACCTGACCCAGACAGCGGCCGTCCCGGAAGGGTGTTTGAAAGGAGAGTCTGGCCATCTGATCCTTTTCGTTCCAGAACAGGCGGAGAAGGACCTCCATTTCCGAACCTTTCGCCGGAAATGCGTAATGCAGGCAGAGGGCGGAATGCCCGTATCGGAACAGGGCCTCCACTACGGTACGGACAGGCCCCTCTTCAATCACCCGGACCGGAGGAAGGGTCTTTCTCCGCACGCCTGCAAAAACGGCCGCTTCCTCAGGGCTCATCAGCCGGAACGCGTCGATCACGGTGCGGAATCCCCTGACACGCATCCCCCAGGGATCTGCGTCATCGGCGACCACAAGCAGCCGCAGGGTTTCATCGGAAACATAATCCTCCCCGTCCACCCGGTACAGGCTGATGAGGCCCGTCGACGGATTCACCTCAAATTCGGCCCGGTCGGATCTAAAATAGAACCGGTCCGGCACCCGAGGCGGTGGATCGGGGATCTTGGTCTCTTCCGTCAGGCGGCAGGAGAACCGGTGCATGCGGCCGGGCTCCAGATCCGCTTCAAAAACGACCCGCTTTCTCCAGTCATCGGCGATTTTGCTGCTCTCCTCCTCCAGCTGGCAGGGAACCATCTGGTTCTGTTCATCCCTGATTTCAGGGACACGGCGGATGGTCCTGTTTTGGATGGGCTCGGCCGGCTGGAATTCCAGGGACATCAACCGGCGCAGGGCAAAGGGATGCGGGTTGTAGACAAAAAGAGGGTATTCACCCGTCTCTGCCTCTCTCTCGCCTTTGAGAAAGGAAAAAAACGCCCGCATCTTCAGGCGTTCACAGATTTCGAGCCCGTGATGCAGCCGCTGAAGGGCGTCCTCCTCCACCTCTTGAATTCCGGACCCGGGCAGGATGTCGTGGAACTGACAGAAAAGGAGGTCCCGCAGCGCCGTCTGCAGGTCCTCCTCCGGATAGGCCAGGCGTCCCGACATCCAGGCCTGTGCCGCCATTTTCTCCGTCAGGAAATAGGTGTTTTCCAGTCGGCGGTTTTCGCGTTTGATCCGGGACATGGAGGTGTAGCATCCGACCGCCCAGGGATTAAGATCTCCCTCCCTGCGAGGCAGCACCTTTCCGCTCTTCTCCAACTCAGAAAAATACTCATCGGGAGTGGCATGCCGGATGGTTCGGTTTCCGGTCTCCTCCATCAACATACGCAGGGCAGTCAGATCTTCGCGGGACGGCCCCCCTCCATGATTCCCGATCCCCCATAACAGAAGCCCGGTTTCCTGATCGGGATGATTGCACATCCACGCCCGCACTTTATCCGCCGCCTTCCCCCGCTCTGAATTGTAGTGGGTCCGGGACCGGTGAGCCGTAATGGTCGATCCGTCATATCCGACCCAGAGAAAATCATCCGCCGGCAGATCGAGAGAGCCGGGATCGGGGCGGCAGAAAAGATAGGATGTGTATCCGGATTTTTTCAGGATCTGAACAAGCCCCCGCGAGTGACCGAAAGGATCAAAATTGACAGCGGTGCGGGGACGAACCCTGAACATTTTTTCAAAGGTGACGAGCCCTGTCAAAATATGCCGGACAAACGATTCCCCCGCCGGAATGTTGCAGTCGGGCTGCAGATACCAGCCTCCCATGATGTGCCACCGGCCCTGCCGGACAAGATGTTTGATCCGGTCCAGAAGTTCCGGTTCGTATTCTTCGATCCACTCATAGAGGAGGGCTTCATTGTGGCAGAAAATGAATCCCTCAAACTCCTCACAGAACCGGGCCGCCGTCCGGAAGGTGGACAGCGCCTCGGCCGCCCCTTCCGGCCACCGCCACAGCCAGACGGGATCCAGGTGGGCGTTGCAGACAAGAAACAGCTTTTTGTCACTCATGTCGCACCATGTGAATGATTAGATCCTTGCTCCCCGGCTTGAATCACTTTTTTTCGTTTTTTTTTTATCGGCTCAGGGCAATGATTCGCGAAAGCCCCTTTTCACCGCACAATGTGTTGAAGGCGGGAACCTCCTTGGTGATTAAGGGACTGAATTATTTCACAGCAAAAGGGACAAGTCAAAGCCGGCGCTCCCCCTTCCACCGTGGTCATGATTGACATTTTCCCTTCGAATCCTTATGGTAAATGTTCCTATCCACTATATAATGCATACACAGACATCGTAGACCCTTTTTAACGTTATTAAAGTCTACAGACATTGTAGACCGCAGCATATAATTTTTTATACTGACCTTCAAGAGAAGGAGGTCAGTATGGATGAAAAGGAGTTTAGAGAAAGTGCTA
>JAHIPL010000245.1 GCA_018894615.1 Acidobacteriota bacterium
GGGAGGACAGCCATCCGCATATCGAGGCCATTCCTCCAGCCTCGATCGGAAAGATTGGCCATGGTGATGCCTACCTTTCCTGAAAGTTCGGTGAGCGACATCTTGCGTTTGACAAGCATCAAGTCGAGGTTGACATCGATGGGTCCGTTTCCCTCCCTGTGATATAATCCGGAAGTCTTCGGAAGCGAGATCCCTCACAACTGGGACACACGGAATGGAGAGGTCCTGATGCTTACGTATATCTTTGCCGCCGGCTCGGGCCTCCTTCTCCTCTTTTTCGGTGCCGAGGGTCTCGTCAGGGGCAGCGCCTCACTGGCCTTCCGCCTGGGGGTGAGCGCCCTCGTCATCGGCCTGACTGTGGTCGCCTACGGGACGAGCATGCCCGAGATGGTGGTGAGCATTCAAGCTTCCCTCTCCCATCAGGGAGCGATCTCGGCCGGCAATGTCATCGGGTCCAACATCTTCAACATCGCGGCCATCCTCGGCCTCGCCGCTCTGATCCGCCCTCTCAAGGTCCGGATCAAGCTCATCCGCATCGACACTCCCGTCTTGATCGGCTCCGCGGCCCTTTTCGTCCTCTTTTTTCTCGACAGGAAAATCTCTCGCCTGGAAGGGCTGATCCTTTTCGCCGCAGCCGTGGGCTACACTCTTTTCAATCTCCTGGCCGCCGGGAAGGAGGTCCGGAAAGCTAAGACCGTGAATCTCGGCCGGCCGCGGATGCTCCCCCTTTTCGCCGAGATCGCCTTCATCTCCGGAGGATTCGTTCTGCTCGTCGTGGGATCCCGCCTCTTCGTCCACGGATCGGTGGGCATCGCTCGGGCGGCCGGTCTCTCCGAGGCGGTCGTAGGCCTCACCATCATCGCCGCCGGGACCAGCCTTCCCGAATTGGCCACTTCCCTGGTGGCATCCTTTCGCCACCAGGCCGACATCGCCGTGGGGAACGTTGTCGGGTCGAACATCTTCAACATCCTGGCCGTAATGGGGATCGCGGCCCTCATTTCCCCTGTCGACGGGACGGGGATCGGGACCGTCGATCTGGTCGTCCTGATGACCGCCTCCCTCATCCTCCTCCCCCTGCTATGCACGGGATTCGTCCTCGGCCGTCTGGAAGGGGGACTGCTGCTGGCCGGATATATCCTTTACCTGGGCTGGCTTGTCGTGCCCTGAGCCTCAGGTAATTTTAATAAGAAGGACAGGAACAGGATGCAGGACACGATCTCACGGCGGATCGACGATCTGGCCAAGGCTTCCGGCTGACGACCGCCTTTCTCACCGGATAAGCAGAAGTTTTTTCTGGTGGCCGTCGATGTAGCGGCAGCCGTCCCGGGTGAACACGACATCCTCCTCGAAGCCGATGCGCACGTCCTGCCCGTCCCATTCGGGAACAGAAGTGGTGCTGCTGAACTCAACGACATAGACGGTGTTGAAGTGGAGGGGATATGTCATGTTGTCCTCGATCCCCTCCGGCGCACTCTGAGGAGGACGGGCTTCCATGGTGCAGCCGGCCGCATGACCGTGTACACCCAGCGGGTGGGAATAGATGAGGGGCCGCAAGCCGGCATCCGCCGCCTTCTGCATGGCGCTTGTGACGATAGCCTTTCCGGTCCGGCCGGACTGAAACTCCTTCATGAAGATGTCGGCCACGCCGTTGGCCCGGTCCAGGGCCAGCTTGAGCCCGTCGGGTGCGCCGTCCTCTCCGATGTGGCAGACATAGGCCTGCCACTGCATGTCGGTGCACAGGCCCAGATAAACGATTCCCACGTCGCAGTGGAGGAGGTCCCCGCGGCGGATGATTTGCGGATTGTCCTCGTCGAGCGGGTCGAGCTTTTTGTGCCGTTGAATGGAGATGGACGGCTGAAACCAGGTTTTTAATCCCAGATCACTGATGCGCTGACGGATCCACCAGACGACATCATGCGTGGTCGTGACATCAGGCGTGATGACCCTGTTGGAAAAAAACTCCTTAATGAGGTCGTGGGCGATCCCGCAGATGTGACGGTAGAGGCTGAGCTCCTGCGGGCTCCTTGTCTCGAGCCATCCCACACAAAGATTGTCGGCCGAAACAAAGCGGGAGGACAGCTCGGAGCCCAGGGCCTTTTCCAGCTTGTCCTTGAGAGAAACCGTCAATCCGTCGCCGAAGCGCCAGACGGGGGAAACATTGATCCCGATTTTTTTGGGATTGAGCTTTTTTATCACCTCTCCCAGGCTTTCAAACTGTTTTTTTGATTTATCCATCCAGGTGGTCTTGTACCACTCTCCCATGCCGTAGTAACTGCCGGAGAGCCTCTCCACGCCCTTTTCGGGTCCGTGGTCGTAAAACATCAGGATGGATGTCCGGCGGGCGTTCATCACCGGTTCGGGGACAAGGCTCATGTAGACCGGATCTTCGTTGTACTCCCGGTTGATGACAAGCCACATGTCGATCCCTTCGCGGCGCAAAAGATCGGGAATGATATTCTCCAACCGCCACTTGAGCCATCCGTTCATCACCTCGGCCCTCTCCCTGAGCGGTAGAATCTTCGTGATGTCGTTAACTCCCGAAACCCCGATATCGTCTGAAGCCCCTGCAGGAAGTCCAATCAATGCCAAAATCAAAATCCACCCGAAAAATCGGATCATCACCTTCTCCCTTCAACCAAATCCCGACATCTTACGGCCGGAGCTGGTTTCCGTTTTTATTCCTGTCTCTGACCGACATCCTGTATCCTGTCGAATCCCGCCAAATCAAAACCTACTTACACCAAAGGCGTTTCCCCCGGGATGGCGACGGGCGCCAGAGGCAGGTCACCGAACTCATAGGCGGGAGGCGTCAGATCCAGCTTGGAAGCGTTCATGACCCAGTCCCAGTTCAGGGCGCGTCCCGTGTAGGCGCTCATACGGCCCATGATCGCGGTCAGCGTGCTTTCGGCGACCTGCCGGCCCTCGTTCAGCAGTCTGCCGGACTTGATGCCGGCGATGAGGTCGGCGTGCTCCTGAACATAGGGATTGGGGGAGTCCGTCTCGTGCTTGTAAGGAACCGCTCCTTTGATCAAACCCTCCCCGCCGGACGTGAAAGCCGTCCCTTTTGTCCCGATCACCCTCTCCGACACGTTGTCGCTGCAGCCGGGGATCTGCCGGCACATGCTCATGATCCGCGCGCCGTTGGGGTACTCATATTCGACGGCGAAGTGATCGAAGATATTGCCGTACTGGGGCTCGGTCCGGACCTGACGGCCTCCCATTCCGGCGCATTTGACGGGATGGGAACCGATGGCCCAGTTGATGACATCCAGGTTGTGGACGTGCTGCTCGACGATATGGTCGCCCGACAGCCAGGTGTTGAACAGCCAGTTACGGATCTGCCACTCCATGTCCGACCATCTCTGTGTCTTGTAGCCCACCCAGTTTGTCATAGCCGCCTGAATCCAGAGAGCGCCCATGTTCCAGTAGCACTGACCGGCGACGATGTCCCCGATATCGCCGTTGTGGACACGTTTCAGAACTTCCAGATAGTGCTCCTGGTGACGGCGCTGGGTTCCCGCAACAATGCTCAGGTTCTTTTTTTTAGCCAGTTCGGCGCTGGTGATCACCGAACGGATACCGGCCGGATCGACGGCAACCGGCTTTTCCATAAAGATGTGCTTTCCGGCTTCGACGGCGGCTTTCAGGTGCCGGGGCCGGAAATGAGGCGGGGACGCCATGATGACCATGTCGATGTCCGACGCAAGAACATGTTTAAAGGCATCAAATCCCTTAAACATCGTGTCCTTTGTCACGGACAGATTGCTCTTGGGCAGCTTTTCCTTCAAACGAGTGTAGGATCGTTCCAGATGATCCTCGAACAGATCCCCCATGGCCGCGATCACGACATCGGAGGACGCTTCCACACAGTCAATGGCAGCCCCTGTCCCGCGGCCGCCGCAGCCGATCATCCCGACCCGGATGCGGCCCGACTCCGCCCCGTACAGCAGTCCGGAAGCGGGAATGGCGGCGGCCAGGGTGGCGGCCGAAGAAACCTTGATGAACTCACGGCGGGTGAGGCCCGCATTTGTTGTTTTATTTTCCATCTTTATCTCCTTTTTCGAGTGAATCAAAAGGCGTCACAAGCCCGGTAGGCCTCGATGACCGCCTTCTCCCCCTCCCTGCCCGGACTGCTTTTACCGTGTTCCATGCATAGGACACCATCGTATCCTTTGGCGTGAAGGTGCTTAAAAATATTTTTAAAATTGATCTCGCCCGTTCCCGGCTCCTTGCGTCCCGGATTGTCACCAAGGTGAAAACTGGCTATTTCCTCCCAGGACCGGTCAATGTTCGTAATGAGATTGCCTTCGGATATCTGCTGATGATACAGATCATCGACAATTTTGCAGTGAGGGCTGTTGACCGATCGGCAGATCTGATAGGCCTGCGGCATATCCTTCAGAAACAGTCCCGGATGATCCCAGGGATTAAGGGGCTCGATGACCAAAACCAGCCCGGCCGGTGCGCACATGTCAACGCAGAATTTCAGGTTGTCGATGACGTTGGCCGTCTGGTAATCCCACTCCATCCGCTGGTTGTAGCGGCCGGGGACTACAAGAGCCCACTTGGCATTTGTGCGTTTGGCCGTTTCCACAGCCCTGTTCATGGTTTGCCTCAGCAGGGTGCGGACATCCTCGTTATTCAGCACAAAAGACTCGACCTTAAAATCCGCATAGGCCACAAAGGGGCCGAGGTCCATGTTCAGGCGGTTGAGTTCAGAGGCGATTTTTTGCTGAAGCTCCGGCGCTCTGTTCATCAGGCCGTTGTCAAACACCGCCCCGAATCCCTGGTCGGCGGCGAATATCAGATTGTCCAAAGGGTCTTTCCCCGCATGCTCGGAGAACATCCCGAGAGTTGGGGCGTATTTCAGCCGAAATCCGGAGGAGTTGTTTCCGTCGGGCAAAAGGGAAGCGCCGGCCTTCAACGGCGAAACGGAAAAAGCAGCCAGTGAAGCGGCGGCGGCTCCTAAAAACGATCGACGGGACACTCCTCTTACGGGTCGAGGTTTGCTCATGCTCATCCTTCCTCCTCTATGTAAAAAATTGGGGTCAGGCCTCAATATTTTACATTTTTAACAATAAAAACAATATTATTCATTTCGACTCAAGCCAAGATGTAAAATATTTGCTATTCTCTCGGGTAATTTTACCCCATTTTATTTTAACCATTTTTACAGCTTTGCGCCGTTTTAGCAAATTCAAAATCTTGTTGTTCAAAAGGTAATGTCCAGCAAAACTTTGTTTATGCTGGGATGCTGGAACAAGCGCCTCTTGCTCATCCATGTTTATTCTGTCCCACGTCAATTCTAAAATATTGCCAGGTCGCATAGCGGTGTTGAGGGCAAAAGTAGCCAAATCTTTTAGTAGCAGTTGACTCTCCAGCACTGCCCAAATTCTCGTTTGCTCGTCCTCTTTCATATACCGTTCTCTGTTCTGAATTTTAAGGCGAATGAGATTATGGAAGAATCTAGAAAGAAGAAAAGAGTCCTTTGGATGAAATCCTTATGCAGAGAAGCGAATCCTTTTATTAAAGGGTAGTAGTATTAAAAACATGAGAAAATAGCTCCATAGGGCTGTGGACACGTGCAAATAAGCTTTTTGACTAATATTAGGGCTTAACGTATTATATAATAAAAAGGGGGAGGGGGATGAAAAAAGAATTAAAAAAAACAACTAAGAAAAAATGAAATGGCTGGATTCGAAATGGCAACGATATATGCTTCAGGGCGACGGTGGATACTGGTCTGACGAACTCCACCTATTCGCCCACGGCTACCACCTGCCCGGGACGCTGTTCTACTTCCCGACAGCGACAGAGCTTGAGGACTGCCTGACCTATTACTGGACAGAATGTAAAAAGAAAGGGAAGCGCGGGTATTACTGCCACTGGACGGGGGAGATATTCCGGGATGATAATTTACATTGGCGGCTATGGATTGAAAACTGCCGAAATGAAACAATTGACTGGGGGCTGCAAATGTCCCGGCTGAGGTGTGGAAAAATATTTTTTTATGTTCTTGAGTGTCCCTTCTATTGACATAACCAAACTTCTTCCTATAAAATTCTCTCAAACTCAAGGAGTTAGGGGATGATGGTAAGCAACAACATTTTTCATGAAGTCATACTTCCTGCAGTAATATTAGGATTTTTATCGTATATTTATTTCGATGGCATTGACTTTATCAGAATAAGAATAAGAAATAATTGGAAAGCTCAAAATCCAAAGTCTAGAGGTTCCGTATATAAAAAAGGAAAGTGGTATCAAAAGAACAGCTATATATCTCTAATTGGTTGTATATGCAACTCGAGCTTATTCACTTTGTTATTCCTATTCGACGAGCAGTTTAAGTTTGAAATGGGACTTATTGCTTTAATATTCCTTTCATACACAGGGATTCAGATAATCATGAATGCAATTATCATTTTGAATAAGAATTATGATAAACACCGATTTTCGCGGAACTTAATTTCAGAACACAAAATGAAGCCGCCTTTTCTGAGCATATAGCAAATCACTCAAAATCAATAGGTTATAAGCTGTCTTGTTTCAGATAAAACGTCAAGCCTTATATCGCATGA
>JAHIPL010000246.1 GCA_018894615.1 Acidobacteriota bacterium
AAGAAAATTCTCCCAGAGCATTCCGATGTCATTGCGCAGTTCGATTGGATTAAAATTGGCGATCAGGGAATTCCGAATGCCAGTATCATAAAAATAATATTTGGATTTTTTGGTGATCTCGTTTCTGAGATTTCTGCTGTAGCCGCGAAGTGTTAAAATGACAAAGTTTTTTTCTAGAAGATCTATATATCGGGCGACGGTCTTGTAGTCGAGACTTATTTTTTGGCCGATCTCACTCAGTGAAACCTCTGCCCCGATTTGAAATGCGAGAAGTCTCAACAGATCAAGAAGGACCTTGGGACTTTTTATTCTATCCAGAGATAGAATATCTTTGAGCAAATAGGACGAGGATATCTCCGTCAGGATTCTCGTTTTCTCTTGAGGATCTGAAGCGGTGATGACTTCGGGGTATGAGCCAAAAATCAGAAATTCTTCGAGTTTTCTGCGGAGATCAAAGGGATTGAGAATTTTTTCCATCTCCATTTGAGCGATAGGATAAAGAAGGAGCGTGATTTTTCTGCCCGTGAGTGGTTCGCCGACTTGGCCGGCCAGATCGAACGAAGATGAACCTGTCGCGATCACGTGAATGCCGGGCACCTGGTCGACGAGAATCTTCAGGCCTACACCCACATCATTTATTTTTTGGGCTTCATCGATGGCGATGAGTTCGAATCCCCGGGCGTATTCTTTGATTTTATTAAAATCTCGGGATTCAAAAATTTCCTGAATCCGGATATCCTCACCGGAATCCAAGCGGTAATTCCATTTTGATTTTTCAAGGTAATCCTGAAGAAGTGTCGTCTTCCCCACTTGACGGGGGCCGTAGATGACAAGAACCTTATTCGGCTTCAGATATTGATCAAGATTTGAATAAAAACGTGGAATTTTCATATTTTGATTCTACCATAATCCTCATAATACCGCAATTATGAGGATTGTCATTCCTTGAAATAACATTATTATAAGGCTCGCGCCTCACGAAAATCACACGATCTATCTTAATCCGCAATGTATCCCTGCCGATGGACGATGCGGTATCCGCCGTCCTTGATCTTGAGTTTGATGGTGTGATACTTCCCGTCGGCCCGGTAGTTGTTGGGAGTGTAATAGAGGAGGTAATAGTTCTCCACGGCCTCCACCGCCTTTTGGAAGGAAATTCGGGCGTTGTAGGATGAATCTGTGATCCCGCCTGTCGTGTCGGCAATGTCCTTGAAGACTGAAAAAAGGTCCTGTTTGAACTCGACAAACTGCATCTCCATAGATCCAAATGATTGCTGTCTTTCAATATCGAGGATCTGATTTTCTCTGCGGGTGATATAGGAGAAGTGAAAATGAATGGATGAGTCGGCGAAATAATTCCGGATCTCCTCCACATTCAATCCGGATTCCTGGACCAGCTCCGCTTTCAAGAGTTCTTTTTGCCCGTATGGATCATGGATGGCGTCAGTCTTTGGAAAAGGCATCAGTTCATTCTGAAACAAGAGGATGACATGCTTCTGCCCCTCCAGGTCATTCAGATAGGATGCAAAATTTTTCACCCTGGTTGGATCGAGATAAATATGATCCCGCATGCGTTCAAGAAGCATGCGAATCATATTCCAAGAGACACTGCCATCCTCTCCACTACTATTTGACATAGCTTGAATCAACTGCCTTAAAAGAGCCCCGTATTCAAAGCTGTAGTCAAGAATGTCCTTCTTCAACTTTGCCTTCAATTGATCCGCGAATCCGACAAGCGGTGCTTTTTGAAAGTCCTCCTTTCTAAACTGATAGGTTTTGATGGGGGACATGACGACCAGGGTGTCGTCCTTCTGGAGGACATCGGAGAAGAAATAATCGAGGGCTTCGCCGACCTCAGGCAGATATTTCATCATCTGGAAGATGAGGACGAAGTGCCTTTGGGTATCGGGCTGAATAACGGGCAAATTATCCGGCAGTTCCTCCCGGCTCTCCATCCGCGTGATCTCGGAATGCTTCAAAAAGTAAAGGGCGTCGATCTTCTGAAGTTTGCCGTCATCATAGAGCTCGAAGTCCTCGATTTTGAGATTGTCGATGACGTTTCCCTTGGAATACACTCTGACCGGAACTTCAATATTGACGGCAATGGCTTCGTGTTGAATATCCTGTTTCAGAGCAAAAGCCTCACTTAAAACAAATACGGCCGCCGGAAAGAGAAGAGAAAAAAAGAGAAGAGAAGAGAAGCGGAACAATCGCACGTTTGGCTTTTTCAATATTCACCCCCTTGAACTCCATTGCCTATCCTACTGCAATCGCCGTGCCAAATAAAAAAACCAGAAAACGAGTGGATTTTATATATTTGTCTGTATGAAACCGAATACATCTGTCATCAATATAAGACAACAATTAAAGCTTCCTCGTTCTAAAATCAAAATGCGAGCACTTATTTTACCAGCTTTAATTTTTTCATTTTTTCAACATCCCATCCGATATCTTCCAGGAGTGCCTTTAACAGATTGGGACCGAATGTTTTGTGAGGATGATAATGGATCGACACTCTTCTACCACTCGGATGCCTGAAGACTTGCTCGGCTCCAACTGAGATATCCAACTGCCATCCATCCTTCTTCAAGGCACGGATTAGCTCATCGGCAGATTTCCCTTTGAGCTGATTCCAGATATTACGGGGATATTTCAAAGACTTATTTCGACAAAATTGTTCTCATACACAAAAGTGGAGTGATCCGGTTTGGGGAGTCGATGCTCATACAAACAAAGAGGGATGGGATCGCCGTTTTTGATGATGGACATCAGATAAGCGACAATCGCATTTTTTGCATTGTCCAACGCTTCGGAAACCGTATCTCCCGATGTGTGCATGCCGGAAAGCGCAGGTGAATAGGCATGGAAACCGTCCCCATCTTTTTTAATAACGACCGGAACGTTAAACTTGAGCTTTTCCGTATGAGAATTCATTTGCCTTGCCAACATGTTCATTATACTCCACCTCCACTCTTTTATGTCAAGTTCATGGTCCGGCGTTATAGATGACGTTGTTTATATTGAAATTATGTCATTCTAAATGAAAGGCGGTGGATTCGGTGAACAGCGCAGCACAAATTAGTCGGTCACGGATTAAGTCGGGTGCAGATTCTAGGCATGTTCCGTGAAGCCGTGGTTGCTTAGTGTTTGTGGAGGTCCTTGTGCAGTATCCGCCGGATCTCCATCTTCCGCTCGTTCTCGCCCATCTCGGCCAACCGGCGGTTGATCTGCTCGTCGTTTTCCGCCTGCAGCATCTGAATGACGTAGTCGATGATGGAGGACGGAAACACCCCTTCCCTCTCATAAAGGTCCCGCCGCTTTTCCAGAATGCGGCTGGAGGCGACGCAGCTTGCCGGAAGCGAGGGGAAGGACTTGACCGCTTCCCGGTTCCTGGCTGTTTCGTTGTCGGCGTAATAGTGCTCGGCCAGTTTCAGGGCCCGGTCGTCCAGGAAACCCCAGTCGGCGGCCATGGTGATCCCGGCCAGGAGGAAATGCACCAAGCCGGATCCATCGGGGCTGCGGAGTTCCACTGTCTGCCGGCTCTCGGTCTGCTTGAACTCGGCCTCCTCCTCGGGATTGACGATCTTGGCCAGGTCCGTCACGTTGGACCAGCCCAGAGGCACACGTATGAGGGACGACCGGTTGAGATCGCTCCAGAAAATGCGTGTGGGCGCTTCGTGGTCCGGGACCAGCCGGAAATAGGAGCTGGCCACGGTGTTTCCGAACGCGGTCAAGGTTTCGGCATGCTCGCACAATCCGCCGATCAGCCGTTTCGCCTCGTCCGACAAGTCCCCCTTTTTGTTCCGCATGATATTTTGCCCCTCTTTGAAGAGGGCCAGATGGAAATGAAATCCGTTACCCGCAGCTTCTTGATCCAGTTTGGGAGCGAAGGTGGCCATGCATCCGTGTTTATGGGCAACATTGCGGACAATCCAGCGTCCGAGCACCAGGGCTTCGGCCATTTCTTCAGCGGGGAGGGGCAGGAATTCGATCTCCAGCTGTTCGGCCTGTTTTCCGTGGATCTCGGCGTTTTCACTGATGATTTCCTTGATGGCCCCCACCTCACTGTGGGCGTATTTGACGGCGCCCGTGATCTGCGCCAGAAGACGGACCATCTCGTTGAGCATTTCACCGCTTTTGACGAAGGGCGTCGATTCATGGTAGCTCCTCTGTTCCTGAAGGGGAAAGAGATTAAGCTGCCTCTCGCTGATCAGAAAAAACTCCAGCTCTCCCAGCGCATAGAGTTCCAAGCCGGTTCTTTCTCTGAAAACACGGCTGGCCTTGGCCAGGATGTTGTCCGGTGTGAAACGGGCGGGCTCACCGTCCTTGGTTAAATACCGGCAGACAAAATCCAGGCTTTTCCCGTCGAACGGATTGAGAAAAGCGGTGCTGTAATCGGGAACGACGTAGAGGTCGGACCCCGAGGTTTCGACGATCCCTTTGAAAAGGGAAGAACCATCCACACGTTCCCCCTGGGCCAGGATGGGCTCGGTCTGCCTGCGGCTCCAGACGGGAATCTTCAGCTCCTTCATGCGGCCGTCCAGGGCGGTGTAGTGGAAGGTGAGTCGTTCGATGCCCTTCTGTTCGATAATGCTGAGGATGTCCTTCCTCTGGAATTCCGACGTCGCCTTGTTCAGCAGAATGGACAGCGGATTGGTCAGAGCGTAGGAATAGGGATTGTCAAAGATCATGATGTCTCTCCGTTATTCACAAATCATATGAAAAATCACATGTCATATTAAACGATCGCCAGTCAATTTCTTACCGGGAAAAGGTATTGTACGATAAACGGCCGTGCCAGACAACACACCAAATTGTCACTCCAAATTGTCGTTCTGCATGCATGCTGCTCGGAGGTGTGAGAGAAAAACGCCCCTTCCCCGACTACTCGGACCGGAAAGTGTCAGCCGGAGCGGAGATCCGTTTTTGGACTATTACCGGTCGGATTCCATCAAAAAAACGGCGGCGAAGGTTTCGATACCCGACCAGAGGTTGCCGATCCGCAGATTTTCATTGGGCTGGTGCTGGTTGTTGTCGTGGTTGACGATGGAAATCCCGATCACAGGAATGCCGAGGGCGTCATCGAACAGATAGATAGGCAGCGAGCCGCCCAGCGTCGGAAGGAAAACGGGATTGTATTCGTAATAATCCCTTAAGGCGGCGGCCAGCCGCCGGGCTACTGGGGTATCCATGGATGTCCGGTAAGCGCCATATCCCGATTCCTTGTTGTCGATCCGAGCCAGAAAGGGATGGGCCATGCGCGTTTGGTGATCCGGTTCACCGGAGATCACAAAATATCCCTGTTTCTTCACGTGATCGATGACTCGCTGACGCATATAACCCGGGTCACATCCCTTGACCAGCCGGATATCGATGGAGGCCGTGGCCGAATGAGGAACGATGGTGCGGGACTGGTCCCCTACCCAGCCACTCAACAGGCCGTTGACGTTGAGGGACGGCAGTTGAATGGCTTCCATCAGAGTCATTCCGCCTCCCTCCGTGTGGATAAAACCGTAATTGTCCTTGATATCGCCCTCGTAATCGGGAACGGCCCGAACGGCGTCCTTTTCTCTCTCCGTCAGCGGAACCACGGTGTCGTAAAACCCATCGATCACGACCTTCCCCGTATCATCCTTCATGGATGCGAGAAGTTTGGACAGCCGCATACCGGGATTAGGAGCCCAGTTGCCGTAATGGCCGCTGTGAAGGCTTGTGTTCGGCCCATAGACCGTGATCTCGATGGAGGTGATACCGCGCACACCAAAAAAGATGGTAGGGTCGCCGGAATAATAGGCAGGACCGTCGCACATGAACAGAACATCCGCCTTCAACAGATCGCGGTGTTTTTGCAGGAAGGGCCCCAGGTTGGTCGAGCCCGCTTCCTCTTCGCCTTCCAGAATGAACTTGATGTTGTTCCGGTGGGAAATCCCCG
>JAHIPL010000247.1 GCA_018894615.1 Acidobacteriota bacterium
AGAAAGCCAGGGAAACCGGAAATGTTGAACGGAGAATCAAAATTCTTGAGAAGTCCTCCGGCTTGTTTCCCTTCAATGATGAAGTGTACAGGGAGCTGGGTTGGGCTCACTTTCTCCTCGGCGAAAATAATCTGGCCGATGTCGAAAACAGAGACAAACATTTTGCCCGGTCGACCGGATATTTCGTCAAAGCCGGAGAACTGAATCCCGGCGCCTATCAGACCCATTTTTACTACGCCCAGGCCCTCTCACACATGCGATTTTTCACCGATACGCCCGATGACTATTTTGAGGAGTACAGAAAGGCGGCCGTCTTGACCTACTCTGACAATGAGGTCTACTACCGGGTGGGGCTGGCATTTCTCTCCCTCTGGACCGAACTCTCGGAAGAGGACAAGGCCTATGCCATCGAACTTCTGAAAAATGGAAATGTGTTTCAGGATTCGTCCAAAGCGGAAACCATCCTTCAGACCTGGGCCTCCATCACCGATGACACCACGGTCATGGATCGCATTCTTCCCCGTAATCCGGATATCTTCCGCCGATACGCCCGGTTTCTCGGCGAACGGGCGATTTCATTGGCGGAGCGGCACAAAAAAATGTCTATGGCCGAATTTATGGATTTTGAACACGCCAGGCGGACTTACAATCTCGGAAGGGAGCACCTGCGGTATCATCGCCTGTCTCTGGCGGACGAACGGTTTCGTGACGTGCTGCGGACATTGGAGAGGATTCACTTCTATCAGAATTTGGCGGGAGACAAACGGATCGATCCGGGTCTGTTTCTCGATTTGAAAAAATCCGTCTATTCCGGACTGGTCATGGTTTCTGCGCGGGACCGGGGCAGGATCGATAAAATCAATGAATACCTCTCCACATATGTCGATCTGGAAAAGGACGCGACCCCTTTCAACGAGCTGGAAAAATACTTGGAGCGCCGGAATGTGTTCGGAGAGGAGAGCGGAGGCGCCGGTATCTCCCGCCGGTTTTGCCGTATTTTCTTCGATTACATCCAGAACCGCTACAATGACGTCATCAAGATCGGTGAGGATCTGAAATCGGTCCCGATCCCCGACTCCGGTTCTACCGATATTTATGTCAAAATCTACAGGATGATCGGGGACTCCTACCAGAAACAGGATTTTCTCTACGACGCACAGGAATATTTTCAGAAAGCGCTGGAACTGGATCCCGACAATCTGGATACCCTGACAACCATGCTTTTTAATCAACAGCGGCTCAACAACCCGAGTGGAATCAGGGATGTTCAGCAAAAGATGGTACAAACGTTGACTCCGGCCGAAGCCTCATTGAACGAAACGAAGGTGGAAAAAGGCGAAACGCGGGAGGTCCAACTCCGGCTTCTGGAAGGGGAGACGAACCTGCTGCTCTTCATGGAGCCTTTGAATCCCGATATCCCCACCCTTGTATCCGTTTTTTTCGGGGGGCGGATCATCTGGGAGGATTACATCGGGGAGGAGGGCATCCCTCTCAAAATCAATGGTGCCACCGGGAACAACGCACTGGAAATTCAGCCCGTCAGCGGCTCCGTCCGGCTGCTGCGTATTCTTCGAATAAATAAAGCCGTGATAGGCGAAGAGAAAACGGTGAATCTTTCGAAATAAACAGCTTGGAACGGATACCGATCCGGCTGCATGCCGCCGGCATTGACAAAAGGTATAAATCGGTTTAAACTATTATCAAAATAAGGTTTGAAGCGGGACCACCATTAGGAGGAGTCCATGTTAAAGAAATTTCAATCTAGGAGTATTGCCTGGATTCTGATAGGCGCTTTCCTTCTTTTCGGATCGCCCTATCTAGTGCAGGCGCAGGCCAGGGATACGGGCAGCATCTCCGGGACCATCTTCGCCAAGGATGGGACCAGTCCCTATCCCGGAGCTGTGGTCACTGTCAAAGATGTGTCCACCAACCAGGTGTACAAGAGTGTACCCACGGACAGCCGGGGCGGTTTTATAATCGACGGTTTGCCCAAGGGTGTGTATGTCTTTGGGGTGTCCACATCAGAGGGTGATTTCAACTCCGACAGTCTGATCGGTGTTGAGGCGGGCAAAACAGCCAAGATTTCGATCGCATTGACCGTTTTTGATGAAAAGACGGCCCCTGTTGCCCAGGATGTCTATGAGGATCAGAACAAGGACGGAGAAGCGCTCGTCGGCCGGGTGATCAGTTTTAACACGGTCACAAAAATGGCCACGGTGTTTATGCTGCGCGGCTTTGTCCGGACGAAAGACCGCATTCACGTCAAGGGAAACGAGACCGATTTTTTCCAGGA
>JAHIPL010000248.1 GCA_018894615.1 Acidobacteriota bacterium
AGATAAAGAATCTGCCAGATCCCGGATTCGTCCACCACTTCCTCTGTTTTGATGAGCCGGTCTTCCCAGCCGTACATTTTAAAACTGCTGCTGGCGACGAGGGTCCCTTTTGTGAGGTTCTTTTCCAGAAAAGGACGCAGAAGCCGGTTTGAATCGGGAAAGAGATAAAGGTAGACCACCGTCGCTTCCGAAAGATCGGTCTGCAGGATGTCCTGTTCCAGAAACCGGACCCGGCTTTCGACACCCTCCTTCTTCGCACCGGCCCAGGCAAGCTGAATGAGCTCCGGATCGATGTCCACGCCCACTCCCCGGGCACCGTAATCCCGGGCCGCCGCAATCACCACCCGGCCGTCCCCGCAGCCGAGATCATAGACGATGGACTCCTCATCGACTCCGGCCAGTTCCAGCATTTTATTGACAACGGACATGGGTGAGGCAACATAGGGCGCCAGCTTGAGGGCATCATCATACCCTTTCACTTTGCGGAAGACCCGGGGACCCACATCCAGCTGCCGGATAAGGTACTCTTCTCCCGGCTGCAGGTAATACAGACGTCCCGTTTCTCCCGGCGAATCCAGGTCATCGGGGACGAGAAGCCGCACCTCCAGGCGGGTCGTGCCCTTGAACCGGTCGATCAGGCCGGAACCCAGAACTCTCGATTCCGGAGGATTCAAAGACACATCGGGTTTGACCGTGTAGGAGACACTCTTCGCCGTGGTGTTGTGAAGGGCCGTCTCCAGGGTGTAGGACCGGACGAACGACAGCACGAGCTCCTGGGTTTCCGGGACGGTGCTGGTCGTCCCCGCAGTCGTAAGATACAATCCAGCCCCGGCCGCCAGGGTCGCCAGCAGAAAGGGGATTCCCAAACGGCTGAAAATCGTGACCCGTTTTTCCTGTGACATCCTCTTCTCCTGTTCATCCCGATTATAGGAATTTGCGGCAAAAATTTCCATTCACCCACATAAAAACTTGAAGTTTTGCCTGAAGTGGATTAATTTGACTATTCGGACGATCAATATGCACCTTATCATTTTTTCCCATCATTTCAGCGGTTTTTATTAACAAAGGAGTCTTCCATGGGTATCAAACGGTTTGTCGTCAATCTCGCGCCGACCTCTCTGGTCAAAATTTTTGCCGGCCCCTATGTCGCCGGCGACAGTATCGAAGCCGCCGTCGAAACGGCGAAAAATTTCTGGGACACCCGAAAAGTCTGTTCCACCGTCGACCTCCTGGGCGAAGAAATCGAAACGGACGAAGAAGTGGACTACACCGTCGGTGTTTACGAACGCCTGATCGAGGCCCTGGGAAAGCAGGAATACGCCACCATCTCCCTCAAGCCCACCCAGCTCGGCAGCCATAAAAGCACGGACCACTGCCGGCAGGTGATCGAGGGAATCGTCGCCCGGGCGGACACATTCGACATCCCCGTCACCCTCGATATGGAGGACCACACCTTCACCGATATGACCCTGGAGATCTTCAAAGCCGTCAAATCCGTGTACCCTTCGTTCGGAACCGTGCTTCAGTCGCGCCTCTTCCGCACGGATGACGACATCCGATCCATCGCCGGACTCGAGGCCCGCATCCGTATCTGCATCGGCATCTACGTCGAGCCAAAAGACATCTCCATGACCAAAAAGCCGGTTATGAAAAAGAAAATGCTCGAGCAGACCGAAGTGCTGTGGAAAGAAGGCCACTACGCTGAAATCGCCACCCACGACGAAGCGCTGATCGAGGAGTCCATCAACCGGGCCGAACGGTTGAATTTGAAAAAGGACCGCTACGAGGTCCAGATGCTGATGGGTGTCCCCAAAGCGGCCTTTCAGGACAAGCTGATCGCCGAGGGAATCAAGGTCCGCCTCTACGTGCCCTTCGCCGAAAAATGGAAGTACGCCACCAATTACGCCAAGCGCCGTCTTCTTTCGAATCCGGCCATGGCCCTCTATATCGTCAAAAACATGTTTCAGAAAACAGGCGGGAAAAAGTAGCCGTAGACTTATTCTATTTCCCGTTTTTTTGCCGTTAATCGGCTGGTAACGACGATGGCCAGGGCGGAGAGAAAAAAGGCGGGGATGAGTTCGTAGAGACCCGTCGGCGCGGCGAGGAACAGTTTCCAGACGATGACCACGACGGTCCCCGTCAGCATTCCGGCCGCGACACCGGGACCGGTCGTTCTTTTCCAGTAGAGGGAAAAGATCAGAGCCGTTCCGAATGAGGCCCCCAGCCCGGCCCAAGCGAACAGCACCAGCCAGAAGATGATGTCCTTGGCCAGATAGGCCATAACCAGGGCGAGAAGTCCGCTCATCACCACCACCCACCGGCTCAGCCGCAGTTTGTGTTTCTCGGAAAGGACACTCCGGGGACGGAGGATTTTTTCATAAATGTCCCTGACAAAGGTCGAGGCCACTACCAGGAGCTGGCTGTCGGCGGTGGAGAGAATGGCGGCGAAGACACCACCGATGACGAGCCCGTAGAGTACAGGCCCGAAATACCGGGAGGAAAGAACGAGATAGATGACCTCCTCATCACCGTTGGGCAGCAGCTCAACGCTTCGAAAGAGGGCCCGCCCGAGAAGACCGATGAACACAGCCCCCCAGCCCATGATCACATTCCAGAAGGTGCCGATGACGGCCGAGGACCGCAGTTTGGACGGATCCTTGATGGACATGTAGCGGACGACGATATGAGGCTGGCCGGGGGACCCCAGGCCGATCCCCAGAAGCCCGATCACGGCGCCGAACCCGAGGGAAACAGGATCGATGAGGGAGGGATTGAGGGCGGACAGCGTCTGGAGGAGGGGTTTGAGCCCGCCGATCTGAATCAAGCCGTAAACGGGAAATATCACGAGCCCGACGATCAGGATCAGGGCCCGGACCACATCGTTGTAGGCCACGGCGATGTACCCGCCCAGGACCATATACACAAGGACGAGGCCTCCCGAGAAAAGGAGCGCCCAGATGACGGGAATGTGGAGGGCCGTGCTGAGGGCCTTGGCTCCGCCGTTGAACTGGGCCGCGACATAGGCCGTGATAAAAATGCCGATGATGGCCGAGCCGATCACCCGGATGAAGCGCTTCCGGTCGTCGAAACGGGACTCAAAATAATCGAGGAGGGTCAGGGAATCGTACCGCTCCGTTTCCGCCCGCAGCCGCCGGCCTATATAAATGAACTGAAACAGCTCCGCCACAGTATAGCCGACAACAGCCCAGACGGCGCCGGTTCCCACCATAAAGGCGCGGCCGCTCACTCCCAGCACAAGCCAGGACGACCGGCCGGAGGACACGGCGCTGAGGGCGACCACAATTCGGCTCATGGCCCGGCCCCCGATAAAAAAGTCGGACTGGTTTTTTGTTTTTCTCCCGGCCCAGAGACCGACCAGGACAGGCAGGGACAGCGTCAGCATAAAAACGGCGAAGGCCAGGGGATGATTGAGCTTGTCGTAGAGATTCACTTCCGGCCCTCCCGCCCTTTTCGTCCCGAAAGAAAATAGACGAGAAAGGCCAGGCCGATGATCCCCAGCGGCAGGACGATCAGAACAAAAACGGAACCTAGCATCGAGGCACCTCCGGCAAGGGTTCGCCTTACTCTTACCACAAATGACACCGAATGTGAAAAGGGATGAACGGTTGCCTTCCGTCCGCCTTCTTTTTATAATCGTTTTCGCCGCACCCGGTGCGGGCCGAACCGGAGGATTTACTATGACGACAAGGATGGAACGATCCGTTAATCATGCTGATGGGATGGAAAAAAGAGCAAGGCACCGGCATATCACATGAATCACTCTGGCCCTTTGAATTCTCCCTTGGAACCCTTCCACCCTTTGATCCGGCGGTGGTTTCAGGAGAGGGTGGGAACCCCGACCGAAATCCAGTGCCTGTCCTGGCCGCGGATATGCCGGGGAGAGCATGTCCTGCTGACAGCCCCCACTGGGAGCGGCAAAACCCTGACCGCCTTTCTCTGGGCGATCGACCGCATTCTGGCCGGGCACTGGCCGACGGGACGGACCCATGTTCTCTACGTGTCCCCTCTCAAAGCCCTGAACGCCGACATTCAAAAAAACCTGCTGCAGCCTCTCGATGAGATCAAAGCCGTTTTTTTGGAAGAAGGAGAGCCCTGCCCCGATCTTCGCGTCCTCACCCGAAGCGGCGACACGCCGTCCGGGGAGAGGCGCCGCATGATCGGGAATCCGCCCGAAATTCTGATCACGACCCCGGAAAGCCTCAATCTTCTCCTCAGTTCCGGAAGCGGACGATCGCTCCTCCCTCACATCAAAACCGTCATTCTGGATGAGATTCACACGGTTGTCTCCACCAAACGGGGGGTTCATCTCATCACGGCCGTCGACCGGCTGGTGCCGCTGGCCGGAGAATTCCAGCGCATCGCCGTGTCCGCCACCGTCAGGCCGATGGAGCGCGTCGCCGCCTATGTCGGGGGATTTCGCCTGGAGAAAAGCACGGCCGAGCCTACCTGCGTCCCCCGCTCCGTTGCCTGTATACGAGCGGAATCAGAAAAAAAATACGACATTCGGATCGAAACGCCCGCTGAAAAACCCGAATTTGAATCCTCTGAATCTTTCTGGACACCCATCGTCGATAAAATCAGGGGAATCATACATAACAACCGGTCCACCCTGATTTTCACCAACAGCCGCCGTCTGTGCGAACGGCTGACACTCAAAATCAACGCCGACTCCGACCCTCCTGTCGCCTACTCCCACCACGGATCCCTGTCAAAGGAACTTCGTCTGGCCGTCGAGGACCGGCTCAAGGCAGGAGAGCTGAGGGCCATCGTGGCCACCAACTCGCTGGAACTGGGCATCGATATCGGCACCCTGGACGAGGTCATTCTCGTCCAGTCCCCTCCCTCCGTTTCTTCAGCGGTTCAGCGGATCGGCCGGGCGGGCCACAGCGTGGGAGAAACGAGCCGGGGGCGGATCTATCCCACCCATGACCTGGATTTCCTTCAATCTGCCGTTCTGGCCCGCGCCGTCAATCAGGGAGACATCGAGGAAGCCCGCCCCGTGGACAACCCGCTGGATGTGCTGTCCCAGATCATCATCTCCATGACGGCCATGGAGACCTGGGACAGGGATGATCTCTTCACGCAGCTTCGGACAAGTTACCCCTACAGGGAGCTTCCCCGGCGCCAGTACGATCTGGTCCTGGACATGCTGTCAGGCCGGTTCGCGCGGACAAAAATCCGGGAGCTCAGGCCGCGGATTTCCATCGACAGGCTGGACAACACGGTCGCCGCCAAAAAAATCGCCCTTCTTCAGCTGTATATCTCGGGAGGCACCATTCCGGACCGGGGCTATTTTCACCTCCGGCACGCTGCCACAAATGACCGGATCGGTGAGCTGGATGAGGAATTTGTCTGGGAGGCCAAAATCGGGCAGCGCTTCAACTTCGGAACCCAGCACTGGAAGATCACGCGTTTCACCCACAACGATGTTTTTGTTCTGCCCGTCGCCCCCCGTGAAATGGACGTTCCCTTCTGGAAGGGGGAAGCCTTTGACCGGGATTTCCATTTTTCAGAGAAAATTCTCCATTTTTTCGAAGAGGCCGATTCCCGTCTGGGTGACCCGGAATACGCAGCCCGACTGCAGAAGCGGTTTTTTATGGATCGTGAAGCGGCCGAACGACTGGCCGCCTTTTTGAAAAAACAGAAGGATGAGACCGCCTGCGCTCTGCCCCACCGGCATCACATTCTCGTGGAACACATCCGGACCGGACCGGGCGGTGTGCCCGGACATCAGACTGTGGTGCACACTTTCTGGGGAGGGCGCGTCAACCGGCCTCTAGCGATGGCCCTGGACGCCGCCTGGGAAAAACGCTTCGGCCACAGTCTGGAAATCTACGCCGGGAACGACAGCATCGTCCTGCAGCTGGCGGAAACCGTCTCC
>JAHIPL010000249.1 GCA_018894615.1 Acidobacteriota bacterium
CAGTTTGATCGGTTTCGTGTGTATCGGCCCGTGACGACAACCGGAACAGCGGACATTCCGGTCCCATGGAAAAAAGAAGCGGCGACGATAAGCGGACGGTTGTATCGGTCTCACCCGGGCAGTGAAATTGAATCCGCCCCTCGGCCGTTTGCCCGGATTCAGGATTCCGGGCCACGATCCGGCATTCATATTCCCCTTCCGGGAGTGTGTCCAGGAAGTAGAGCCCCAACTCCTTCTGATCCAGCGGCGTGAGATCCATGTCGCCTTTATCGAGCTTGACCGTTTCCCCCTTATCATTTTTGAGGAACACATAAAACTCCACGGGTCCCGGCGGGAGGCTGGTTTTGGCGTCGACGCGAAGGAGAAGAAGAGGGCGACATTGGCCTTCTTACCGCCGTAAAAATGGAGCGCTCCGCCGGTGATATCCCGTGTTTCGGAGACCGAGGGGTGTTCTGAAAACAACAAGTCGGAGAGTTGCAGCTCCTTCTCGAATTCTGAATACGCGCCGTAAGGTTTGGGATTAAAATAACCGTCCTGTGCATACACCTCCAAATCCGGCTTGAGGACCCTGACCTCGATCTGATGATAAGCCCCATCCCAGTTTTCACGGACGTAATAGCCGAGGACGTAATAATTACCAGTGAGGTTTTGGATCTCTTCCGAGATGGTGTCGATTTGTTTGATGTCGGCGAAGTATTTTCCTCCCGAGGCCAGGGCCAGATCTTTCAGGGGATGGTCCTCATAGATATGTTTTTTCTTGACCGACAAACTAATGATGCCCTGACGGATCCAGTTTTTGGTGTTAACAGTGTAAACTGGGGTGCTGGCGTCAGCGAATTCCTTTCCAAGCCGGCTGGTGACGGGAGAGCCCACACTTCGCCCGCTGAACAGGATGATGTTTTTGGTCCCCGGGATGTGTTTCAGCGCCCCCGCCAAATCGGACATGCGGGGAATAAAATCCTGCTTCTGGAAGAAACGTGTGCCCGGCATGTTGGTGCTGGAGTCGGCCGATCCGAAAGTCGTCGTCGAGATGGAGCCGGTATTCATGCTCGTACTACTTCCTCCTCCCGTCCCTTTGCCCGCTTTTCTATCCACAGAATCGCCCCCCGCCCCTACTAACTCGCCATCACTGGGCCGCACCTCTTTGGCCTTTTTAATGGCATGGATGATCCGCTGTGTGTCATCCGTCAGATATTCCTGAATGAAAAACCCCCTCATGGGAGCAAATCCGATGATACCGACCTTGTCCTTCGAGAGAAGTTTTGTATTGATGAAGTGAAGAGCGGCCTCCTTGGCGTTGGTCATGCCGTTGATGTCGCTTCCCTGAATGTCGAAGAAAAGGAAAAACTGCCGGGGCATTCCTGATGAGACTCGTGTTTGTTTTGATTGAGGATCCAGCGACTGCACGGTACGGATGTCCCCCTCCGTCGTGTGCACTTCAAACTCAGTGATGATTTGTTCTTTCCCGTTGTCGAATAAAGTGAAGTTTTCCTTTTGAAGGGTCGTCACGGGTCGTCCCAACGAATCCAGAATCCTCACGGTCACGAGTTTGATCACCGCCGCTGCGTCATATTGGTTCCCGGTTTTCTGCTGCGGTTTTGCCTGCGCTGAGCTGAAATCAAATGGTGAAAAGATCATTCCGAACATGACAAGAGAAAAAAGGAGGAATTTTTCTCGTTTCATTGCACCTTCCCTCCCATCGTTCTGATCTTAAAAGGCATACGAAGCCGATCCCTTGATTGTTTAGAACATCCGGGCTTATTTTTTAATGTCCACTTGAGTCTCGACTGTAAAAAACTGGTAGTCAGAATAAGTGATGCGCAGCTTCGATTTGTGGTATTTCAGAGATGAAAAGCGTCCCGCCGGATTTTTCCTGAAATAGTCTTCGGTGATAGAACACTCGCTGGGAAACCGGATGCCGTTTTTTTCATAGGCGAATTCCGTCACGATCGTGATATCGGGGATCAGTCCTATTTTCTCGGCGGAATCCTGAATATTTTCAATATTGATGATTGATCCCTGATTGTATTCGATTTTTTGAACACTCAAATCTTCAGCGTCGATCCACGCTTTTCCGTAGAGATATTTGTGTTTGACTCCGGCCTTCGGCCGCACATCGATCACAAAAACCTTTTTCCCTTTGAATTTTGTTGTTTTAATGATGCGGTAGTCATAAAACGGCTGCCAGAAGTCACTAAACAGGCCGACCGGTCCGGTGATCAGGTATTCATAGGAGGAACGTTTGACCTTGAGGGTAGCGTCCGGTTCCTTTGTCTCTCTTCCGTTCTCTTCCAAAAGAATTCGGTTTTCCTTGTATTGCCCGTCCTTGTAGATGAGTTGATAATCGTAGATATAGCTGTTGTTATCCCTTGTGCCCCGAAAGGAATAATTTCCGTGACGCAGCGGGG
>JAHIPL010000250.1 GCA_018894615.1 Acidobacteriota bacterium
CGGTGGGTGACTCGCAAGGACATCTGCACAACCAGATCCTTCATACGGCGGCCGAACTTGGGATTCCTGCTGCGGCGGCCTATCTGGGCTTGCTTATCATGATTTTGTTGTTAACCATTCGCACCTGGAAATCCTCTGCCACCGGCTGGCTCAGGACGGCCTCCCTCGGCCTGGCTGCGGGACAACTGGCTTTTTTTGTTTTCGGCTTTCTGGATGTCATCTCTCTCGGTGCCAAAGCCGGCCTGTTTTTTTGGTACTCCCTCGGATTGATCGTATGCATATATTTGTATTCAAGAAATCTCATACCGAATACCATCCAGGCTAATGATTGAACTGCGGATACCAACCGTTTCCATCATCATTCCAACCCTGAATGAATCAAAAAATATATCCCGTGTTCTGGACAGCCTGATGGATGACTTTGTCCGGAACGAGGCCGAGATTCTTTTCGCCGATGCCCAAAGCACGGACGGGACACGAGACATCATTAGTAGCCTGAGCAGGAATAATTCCTCCATCCGGCTCATCGACAATCCCGAGAAATTCCAGGTTTTCGGTTTAAACAGGGCCATTCAGGAGGCTCGCGGGAGGTATATTATCAGGGCAGACGCCCATTCCCTCTATCCCGAAGGGTATGTCAGAAGATGTATTCAACTGCTGGAGGAGACCGGGGCCTGGAACGTCGGAGGTGTCATGGTGCCGCGCGGGGATTCATTCTTTCAGTCCGCCGTTGCCCTGGCCATGCGCCATCCGGTCGGGGTGGGGGATGCCCGTTTTCATCTGGGAAACTACAGCGGATTTGTGGATACGGTTTATCTCGGGGCCTTTCCGAAAGACGTCTTTGACCGTGTCGGACTTTACGATCCCAACAACATCACCAACGAGGACGCGGAGCTCAATCTTCGGATTCTGAAGGCGGGCGGCAAAATTTATCTGGACGGATCTCTGGAGGTGATCTACACACCGCGGAATTCCCTGGCCGCTTTGGCCCGGCAATACTTCCGATACGGCCGGGGCCGGTGCTACACCACCCTGAAGCACAAAAGGATGACCTCCTGGCGGCAGGCGGCTCCCGTCCTGCTTATCCCGGGATTAGCGGCCTCTATTGCGGCCGGATTGTTTTTCCCTCTTTTTTTTCTGATTCCGCCCGCTTACTGGATGAGCCTGACCTTGATCGGGCTTCTTTCGCGGACGGGCGGGACTTTATTCGACAGGCGCCGTCTTATCCTCGGAACCCTTTTTGCCGTGATGCACACTTGCTGGGGGGCGGGTTTTTTATCCTTCCTCTTTTTCCGGCCCTCCCTGAGAAAGTAGACGAGAGATAGAATTGATGGAGACAAAACAAAAAAAACGGGGAAGAGGATCCGGAACCCTCCGCATCATCCTTGGGCTTGGTGTGACGGCCCTGGCCCTCTGGCTGACATTCAAAGACATCAACTGGCCCGTTCTCTGGGACAGCCTGCGGCGGATTAACCTGTGGTGGACAGCGTTGGCTCTGGTTGTCCCTCTGGCTACTGTCTATGCGCTGGGTATCCGCTGGCGAATCCTTCTCGACTCCGACACCCCGCTTTCTCTTGGCAAGCTGTTTCAGCTCAATATCATATCCCAGTTCAGCAATATCATCATGCCGGCCCGGCTCGGTGATGTGCTGCGCATCTACCTGGGATCCCGACAGTTCGGACTTTCCGGTGCGCACGTCACCGGGACCGTGGTGATCGAAAAGGGTCTGGATTTTATCGTATTTGTGGCGTTCTGGGCCGTTGTGCCACCCCTTCTGGCCGTTAAAGAAGGGCTTCAGGGGACACGCATCGCGATTTTCCTCTGCCTGGGTGTACTTGCTGTAATTGTTCTTCTCACCTGGAAGAGGGAATTTATTCTTCGCGTGGGGAAGTCTTTCACCCGGATCCTGCCGGGGCGGTTCAGGGACCGGTTCAACGATTTTTTCGAACGCGGTCTGCAGCCTTTTGCCCTATTCCGGGACAGCCGCAAGGTGCTGCTTCTGGTCCTGCTGACCTTCGTTTTTGTGTTGGGGATGGTGCTGACCAATTACATCCTTTTTCTTGCCTTCGGCCTGCACCTCTCTCCGGCCGCGGCGCTGGTCGTTCTGCTCGCTCTGCAGGTCGCCAACCTTCCTCCGTCCACGCCGGGAAAGGTGGGTATTTTCCAGTATGCCGTTATTCTGGCTCTCAGCTGGTTCGGTGTTGAAAAGGATGCCGCTCTGGCTTATGGGCTGGTTCTTCATGTGACGGCCTTTCTGCCCAAAATCATTCTGGGGCTGGTCTACATCAGCCGGCTGGATATTTCCCTCAAAAAAAAATATCATATAGAAACCCATGAAACTGA
>JAHIPL010000038.1 GCA_018894615.1 Acidobacteriota bacterium
CTCCGTCGGTACGGCGCCGAAGGGGGAAGGCGGCTCAACAGGCCGGCAGGCCGCCGCAAGAAACGCCAGAAACGGGAGGAATGTCCATGCCGTTTGTTTCTTCAAATGTTGCCTCTCAAATGTTCCGCAAATTCATTTTCTTATGGTTCTCACCCGAATATCCCGGACTAAAAACTAACCGCCCACTTGGTCAATGAAGTAAGGGCGATGCCAAGGGAAAAACTCAGCAGTGTCCCAATCAGGACATATTCGGCCATTTTTTGTTTTTTAGCTTCCTCAAACCGGAGGATGGATTTGGCTGCTACCAAAAAACCGATTCCCACCGGTTGACCGATGAAGATAAAAAGAAAAATGAGCGATCGCTCCAATTGACCGATCCATTTGCCTCCGTTAATTAAACCGTCCAGCTCAAGGTCATTGTCTTCCAGAAGCCTTTTAATCAGTTTAGTAATCAGAAATCCAGGCCCCTGAACCGAAAGAATAAGACCTGCACTCACGACGAGAAGCTTATATCCAACACCGGTAAAACCTGAAAGCCAGCCGGTTTCGACTAAAATCCAGGCGACGGCCATCAAGCTTAAAAAATGGGCTGATTGATCGAAAAGAAAGGCTCTCGCAGATTCCTTGCCGATCCGTTGTTTTATTAAATCAATCAAACTATGGGTAGCGAACACCAAGGCCGGCGCTTGCCAGCATGTCCACTCCTGCAAAAACAGATAAGTCAATACAGCCTGAATGGTTACATGCAGCAGGAAGAATCCCGCCTTCTTTTTCCGCCTTGCCAACGCGTCTGGTTGAAGGAAAAGATCCGCTATCGCATGCGTGGCAATTAAAACAACAATCAGTTTCTCCATCGAAAATCCCCTTAATGGCAAAAAGAAAGCCCAAGGGCTTGCATATGCATTATGCAAGCTTGAGGGCTTGCTCTATCTCCTTTTCGACCCAAAGAAGCACCATGTCGATTGTGCCCCAATGCGCTCGAATTAAAGAGTCACCTATAGCCTGTCGGGTAGGTTGCTTACCTGTTTTTTTGTCCGGCGGCCAATGTTGTGCGGATTCTTCTTGTGTCCAGCCCTTGAGAGCTCCATAGACCGCGCGTGATTCCGTCGGAGTCCAGTCTCCTGCAACGCAATCAAGCAACGGAATCACACCTTCTTGGAGTGCCGGCCAGAATGCTCTATGTTTTTCGTCTGCTATGAAAACAAAATACCGGGAGTCCATCTCGTCAAGGCCCTTGCCGGATAATGTAAATGCCATGCCTCGCGAATCCGAGATCCTTCGCTTGGATATCAATTCAACCGGGCCGGTTCCAATCGAAATTCGTGTGTCGTATTTGGTATTGGCGTCCGCATCCATTTTGAGAGATGCCCGTAGGAAGATTGCCGCCCGTACAGCGAGGGAAGGCCGCTCAAGAAGCAATTGCCAGCTATCATGCCGAAATGTATCCATTCGCCCCACAATAGAATCCGGATAAAGATCTCCGAATTCCTCTACACGCTTTTTAAGTCGCTCCATTGCGTTTTTACTTTTTGTACTGGACAAGCGCGAAGACTTGATCAGATCTCCTGTGAGAACGGCATATATTTTATCAGAATTTTTCATGTGTTATAGCCTCCACAAACCGATTGCATACGAAATCCGGATTTCTCTCAACTTGTTTTAATGAAAGGTATTTAATCTCCGGTGGTTTGGATCTAAAAGCGTAATTTTCCTTTTATATCCCATTTTGCATCTCTATCGAAGAATAAATAATGCCTCTGAAGATGTCAAGGACGGAGCCGGCTGAATGCGGAGTAAGACCTCAGGCCGTAAACAGATCCTTTGTCGAAAAATTCGGTTCACTCGTCAGATTTACGCCGAGCCTCTTGAGCCCGGCTTCATCTCCGGGAGTCGGAATATGGGTGATGTGGACTTCACAGCCTTTGAGTTCCTTGAGCCTGGCCAGGGCCATCTGGGCCGTGGGATTGGTGGAGGCGGCGATGGAGAGGCTGATCATGGTTTCGTCGAGCTCCAAACTCAGGGATTTGGCCTGCAGGATGTCTCTCTTCAGCGTCCCTATGGATTCGATGATAAGGGGAGACAGCAGGGGGATACTGTCCGGAATGCCGGCCAGGTGCTTGATGGCCTTTAACACGAGGCCGGACGAGGCATGCATAAGAGGGGAGTTGCTCCCCATAATGATCGTGCCGTCCTGTAACTCAATGGCCGCGCCGCAGAAGATGCCCTTGTTTCCCTTGTCCCGTCGTTCGGCTTCCTCAGCGGCCGTTCGCGCAAAATCGACCACTTTTCTGTCGGTTGGGCTCACTCCCAGGTTCTTCATAAGAAGCTCGACTCGTTGAACCGTATCCTTCTCGGCATATCCCATGACATACTCGCAGCTGTAGCGAAAATAGCGCCGGATGACTTCCTGCCGGGCGGCCTCCTGAACCACGCTGTCGTCCAGAATGCCCGAACCGGCGCAGTTGACTCCCATGTCCGTCGGGGACTGGTAGATGGATTCTGCCCGGGTGATTTTTTCCAGGATGCGTTTGAGGACGGGGAAAACCTCGACGTCGCGGTTGTAATTGACGGACGGTTTTTCGTAGGCCTCCAGATGAAAGGGATCGATCAGGTTGTAGTCCCCGATGTCGGCCGTCGCCGCTTCGTAGGCTACGTTCACCGGATGTTTGAGGGGCAGGTTCCAGATGGGAAAGGTCTCGAATTTGGCGTATCCCGGTTGGATCCCCTGAAGGTGGTCATGATACATCTGGGAGAGACAGGTGGAAAGTTTGCCGCTGCCTGGTCCCGGCCCTGTGACCACGATGAGCGGTTTTGTTGCCGGAAGATAGGCATTCGCTCCGTAGCCGTCTTTGCTGACGATCAGATCCACATCGGTCGGATATCCCGGTGTGGTGCTGTGGGTGACGACCTGGACGCCCCTTCGCTCCAGTTTGTTTTTAAAATGGACCGCTGAGGCCTGGTTCTCGAAGCGGGTGATGACGACACCCAGGATATCCAGTCCCCAGCTTCTCAAATCATCGATGAGTTTAAGGGCATCGACATCGTAGGTGATGCCGAAATCCGC
>JAHIPL010000251.1 GCA_018894615.1 Acidobacteriota bacterium
AATGGGTAACGACTTGATACAGGACACTTCCATAGTCATGGGTCACATTGAATGACAAGGATTTGGCGGCAATCCGCACACTGTCAAGAGGTTCATCCAAATGGAATATTAAAACACCTAATTTGTTAAATCGGAGGAGAGTACCAAAAATGCAGATGATAATAAGAGGGAGATTTTTTTTTAATATTGATTTTAATATTGATATTGACCTTCCCCCTATCAATGCACTATTGCTAGAGAGAGTATTTCGGTCAGAATGGCCGCTGGCGCCGGTGGTCTGTTTTCTAGAGAACTGTGTGGCCGAATCCAGATATATTCCCATCTTCACCTATCCAAAACCACGTAGATTTCCAATAAAATATCAAAATATTCATGATTCTACAACTGATTTTTAGGGGGGGTTTTTGAGGGGATCACACAGGACTTCTATGACAAAAGGGGGATGGAATTCAGATCAAAACAGGAAGCAATCCAACGGCAAATGACAGGTTTGAATGAGGCCGTTGAAAACGACTATGTTACTGCAAAATATATACTTGATGTATCAAGAAGGGCTCATGAGCTTTTTGTTAGCTCTGAACCAAAGATAAAACAGCAACTTTTAAATTTGGTACTTCAGAACTTGGAAATTGACAGTCGAAGTTTAAGATATAAAATAAATTTTCCCTTCGCTGATCTATATCAATACACAAGTCGTCATAAATGGCTCCCCGGGCAGGACTCGAACCTACAACCTAGTGGTTAACAGCCACCCGCTCTACCGATTGAGCTACCGAGGAGCAACTTCTAAAAAGTCAATTTAATTTAGCAGAATCTCTCCTAAAAAACAACCAATAATTGGGGTCAGGCCCCATTTAGAAGCGGTATTTGCCCTGCTTGACGGTTTTGCGGTAGTCGGCACCCTCGATGTTGACCACCCTGCACATTTCATAGATGCGCGATCGCAGGCGGACGCCGATGCGGTCGAGAAGGGTCTCATCGTTTTTCTTGAAAAACGCGTCCCTCCTGTCTTCCTCCTCATCGTCCTCGCTGTCCAGGTAGTTCGAAGTGAAGATGGTCAATTTACGATTGTTGTAGCGGTTGTTGATGATGTAAAAAACCGTGTCTTCCACCCAAGCCGTTGTGCGCTTGGCGCCCAGTTCATCCAGCACCAGCACATCGGCCCGGAACACGGGATCGAGCACATCCGTCTCGCTTGGACCCGAATCCTGTGAATAGGTGGACTGGATGCTCCGGATGAGCTCCCGGAAGTCACAGAAGTAGCCCCGGGCCTTCTTCTGGCGCATGACCTCGTTCAGAATGGCGGCGGCCAGGTGGGTTTTCCCCACTCCGCAAGGACCGATGAACAGCAGCCCCACTTCCTGGGCGGGATAGTTGCTTACAAACTTCTTCGAGATTTTCAGGGCGTCCTTGTGGGAGGGATTGTGAATTTCAAATCCGTCAAGAGTGCAGTCCCTGTAGCGCTTGGGTATCCGTGCCTGATTCACCCGGATTTTCCCAAGCTTTCGAAAAAAACAATCGCAGCGGCGGGCTACGGCGGCTCCGTCCTTCGGCACCATCACCCAGCCCGTATCCTGGCATTTGTCACACGGATCTTCAGGTTTCAATTGAGATACCCTTTCAACTGCTGCAGCTTGTTCGATCGGGACAGCTTTCGCATGGCTTTTTTTTCGATCTGCCGGATTCTTTCCCGTGTCAGATGGAGGATGTCCCCGATCGCCTGCAGCGTGAGCGGCAGGTCGGTGGCGGAAAGGCCGCCCTCGGCGAGCAGCATCTCCACTCCGACATCCACCAGACCGAATCTTAATTTTAGCACATTGGCTTCCTTCTCATCCAATCCCGTCAGTATTTGCCGGACCTGTTCCTGCACGGAATTCTTGATGATCTGCAGTTCAACGGAGGGAGCCATTTCATCCTGAATCTTGTCCCCGTATTCGCCTTCTTCCCCATAGTACGGATCGCTCAGGGAGACATTCCGCTCCGCCAGGATTTCAAGGTCTTCCAGATCCGTTGTGTTCAGCCCCATTTTTTCAGCGACCTCTTCCCTTGTTGGTATCCGTCCCAGCTCATTGTTAAGCCGCGCTCTGACCCGCCGCATCCTGGATATTTGGTCGGAGAGTTTCTGTGGAATGTGGTAGATCCGGGAATTCTGGGTGAGGGAGTGGATGATGGCCTGACGGATCCACCACACGGCGTACGAGATGAATTTGACATTTCGGGCCGGATCAAAACGCTTGGCCGCTTCTATCAGGCCGAGGTTCCCTTCGTTGATGAGATCGAGCAGCGTCATTCCCATCCCCTGGTATTTTTTGACGTAGGCCACGACAAACTTCAGGTTCGCCTCGACCAGATTGGTAATGGCCTTTTCCCGCTCTTCTCCGTTTTTGGCTTGAATGATGGTGCCAAGCTCTTTTTCCTTGTCGGCGGAAAGAGGCATGATGGAAGCGATCCGGTCCAGGTAAAGCTGCAGATTTTTTGAGTGGAGTGTTTCGTCGTATCTGGTTGTCATTCGGAATCGATGGCGATTTTAATAATTTTTGTTGGATGAATCCTTACTAGAGCCTGCCTGCGGATCTCGAACTCTTCTTCCTTCCCTTTAAAATATTCCGTTTGAATATATTCCAGGAATTCGTTGACCTCGCGCTCGATCTGCTCCAGCTTCTTCCGCATGTTCAATACAACCTCCACACCGGCCAGATTGACCCCCAGATCCCTCGTCAGATTGAGGATGGCCTCAAGCTGACGCAGATCGTCATCGGAATACAAACGGGTGTTCCCCTCGCTCCGTGAGGGTGTGAGCAGCCCCTCTCGTTCATAGAGGCGGAGGGTCTGCGGATGAATGTCGTACATTTCGGAAACCATGCTGATATGATAGCACCGCTTTGATTTTCGGGACGACATCAGGACACCTCCAGGTTTTTGCGGGGATTGTCCTGTGGAATCTCCTGAAGCTTTTTCATCAGATCCCGGATGCGTTCATCTTGAAAATTGGGAGGGACGATTGTGACTTCAACAAACTGGTCCCCTTTCGCCTTTTTATTCGGAACGGGAACCCCCATCTCACGAAGGCGGAACTTCTGACCGGAAACGGTCCCCGGTGGAATCTTGATAGTTGATTTCCCTTCCAGGGTGGGCACTTCGATTTTTGCTCCGAGAGTCGCTTCCGGAACAGTGATGGGCAGTTTAATGGTGATGCTGGATCCCTTTCGCACAAAAAACGAATGGGTCTCGACTTCAATGCTGATGAACAGGTCTCCGGTCGGCCCGCCGAACGTTCCGTTGTTCCCCTTGCCGGCGATGCGGACCTTGGAGCCCGTGTCAACGCCGGCCGGAATCCGCACGCTGATCAGCTCAGTTTTCCGTACCAGTCCGGAGCCGTGACAGGCGGAACACTCAGGACCGGCGACCTGGCCGCTGCCGCCGCAGGAGGGGCAGGCATTGCCGAAGCGCATAAATCCCCGCTGCACATTGACCTGCCCCGTCCCGGCGCAGGTCGAACACGACTTGGAGCCGCCCGAATGGAGGTGTCCTCTGCCGCTGCAGACTGAACAGGTCACCATCCGGGTCAACTGAATTCGGGTTTTGATGCCGTTGATGGCGTCGAAAAAACCGACTTTCATGGAGTAGTGAAGGTCATCGCCTCTCTGGGGAGACGTCCGCCGCTGCTGGGCGCCGCCGCCCCCGCCGAACATGTTGAAAATGTCTTTGAACGATCCGGATCCGAAGGAGTTGAAATCAAATCCTTCGAATCCGCCGGAGGTGTAAGCGCCTCCTCCGGCCCCAGGGGGAGGCGCGTTTCCAACAAAACCGAATTGGTCGTACTGCTGCTTTTTTTTCGGATCGCTGATAACGGAATAGGCTTCCTGGATTTCCTTGAACTTGGACTCTGACGCTTTATCCCCGGGGTTCAGATCGGGATGGTACTTCCGCGCCAGTTTCCGGTAGGCCTTTTTGACATCGGCCACGGTCGCCTTGCGGTCGACACCAAGAACGGAGTAATAGTCTTTGCTCATGATCCTTCTAAATTATATCAGGTTTGAACCTGAGGAACAGCACAACCGGAAAATATTTATTTCTTTTCTTCGTCCACGACCTCGGCATCGATCACTTCTTCTTCACCTTCAGCCGTTTTCGCTTCCTCTGCTTGCTGCCCGGGCTGCTCCTGGGAACCGGCATCCTGCTGCTGAGCGGCCTGCTGCTGATACATCGCTTCACTCAGCTTGTGGGACGCCTGGGACAGGGCTTCCAGAGCCTGCTTGATCTGCTCCAGATCCTCAGCCGCGATGGCCTTTTTGGTGTTCTCGATTTCCGTCTCGATCCGCTTGACGTCGTCCTCGGACACCTTGTCCTTGTTTTCCCGCAGAAGCTTCTCCAGTCTATAAACCATCTGATCGGCCTGATTCTTGGTGTCGATCAGCTCTCTTTTTTTCTTGTCTTCATCGGCGTGGGCATCGGCGTCGTTCACCATCCTGTCGATCTCACTGTCATCCAATCCGCTGTGACCGGTGATGGTGATGGCCTGCTGTTTTCCGGTTCCCATGTCCTTGGCTGAAACATGAAGGATACCGTCCGCATCGATTTTAAAGGTCACTTCGATTTTGGGAGTTCCCCGCATCGCCGGCGGAATCCCGTCGAGATGAAAGCGGCCCAACGACCGATTGTAGGTTGCCATTTCCCGTTCACCCTGAAGAATGTGAACCTCGACACTAGGCTGGTTGTCCGATGCTGTGGAGAACACTTCGGTCTTATCGATCGGAATGGTGGAGTTCCTGGCGATCATTCGGGTAAAAACACCTCCAAGGGTCTCGATGCCCAGCGTAAGAGGAGTGACATCCAAAAGAAGGATGTCCTTGAAGTCACCGGAAAGAACCGCACCCTGAATGGCGGCGCCCATGGCCACCACTTCATCGGGATTGACACCCTTGTGTGGCTCTCTTCCGAAAAGTTCCTTGACTACCTGCTGGACCTTGGGAATGCGGGTGGATCCTCCGACAAGAATGACCTCATCGATGTCGGACGCTTTCACTCCAGCGTCCTCGATGGCCTGTTTGCAGGGAGTGAGTGTTCGTTGAATAAGATCGTCCATCAGCTGTTCCAGCTTGGAACGGGTCAACTTCATCAGAAGGTGCTTGGGGCCTGACGCGTCAGCCGTGACAAAAGGAAGATTGATTTCCGTCTCGATGGTGGTGGAAAGTTCCATTTTGGCCTTTTCCGCCGCTTCCTTCAGCCGCTGCAGCGCCATTTTATCCTTGGACAGATCGATTCCCGATTCCTTTTTGAATTCGGAAACGAGCCAGTCCTGTACCTTTTGATCGATATCGTCACCGCCGAGATGGCCGTCACCATTCGACGATTTGACTTCTACGACGCTCTCGCCGACATCGAGAATGGAAATATCAAATGTTCCTCCTCCGAAGTCATAGACGGCGATGATTTGATCCTTTTTTTTGTCCAGTCCATAAGCCAGAGCGGCGGCTGTAGGCTCGTTGATGATACGGACCACTTCAAGTCCGGCGATCGTGCCGGCATCCTTGGTCGCTTTTCTCTGACTGTCGTTGAAATAAGCGGGAACGGTGATAACGGCCTTCTCCACCTTCTCTCCAAGATAATCTTCCGCCGCCTTTTTGAGCTTCTGCAAAATGATGGCCGACACTTCGGCAGGGGCGTATTTCTTTCCCAGAGCTTCGATACGGACATCACCCTTGGAGTCTTCCGTCACCTTGAAGGGCACCTGCTTGATCTCCTGAGAAACTTCCTTGAATCGGCGCCCCATAAAGCGTTTGATGGAATAAAGCGTGTTCTCCGGATTGGTGATCCGCTGCCTCTTTGCGACCTGACCGACAAGGCGCTCTCCCTTATCATTGAAAGCGACAACGGACGGTGTCGTCCGGCCGCCTTCCTCATTCTCAATGATGATGGGCTTGTCGCCCTCTTGAACGGCAACAACTGAATTGGTCGTCCCGAGATCGATTCCGATAATTTTAGCCATAATTTTCCTCCATATAATAATTATTTCATCTAATTTCTATTTAGTCATGTCATAATATATTACTTGAGTGCGTTGTTGTCAAGTTATATTTAAACAATATTTCTATAAGTCCTTTTTTAGCCTCACTAAAAACCAAGTTTATTGTTGTTTTTGAAACGAAAGATGATCAATAGAAAGGATCGGTCAATACATCCTGATGTGAAATATCTCAGCGGTGAAGAAAACACCTTTCGCTGTCGGATTGACCCGGCTTTTTTGTAGCGATCATGGCCAACCCGAGTTCATCGGCACGGGCGATCACCTCCGCATCCCGGACGGATCCCAGAGGATAAATGACGGCGGTGATACCGTGTTCGGCTGCTCTTTCAACAACATCGGGAAACGGCATAAAGGCGTCCGAGGCAAGGACGCAGCCCCTGGGACCGTATCCCCTCCCGGAAAGCCGTATTGCATCCTCCGTCGCATCGATACGGCTTCTCTGTCCCGAGCCTATGCCGTGGATGCGATCGCTCGTTCCGATCACAATGGCGTTGGAACGGGTAAAGCAGGCGACCGTCCAGCAGAACAGGGCGGCCTCAATTTCTTCATCCGATGGTTGCCTTCTCGAGACGATGTCGACATCCCCGGCTGATTGGATGCGCGAATCGAATCTTTTTTGCACGAGCAGCCCCCCCTCGACCCTTTTCACTTCCCAGTCCACATCATGCGATGGATCGGCCGGATTACCATCCATTTGAACGACACGAAGCGGCTTTCTTGTTTCCAGGATTTTCAGGGCTTCCCGTGTGTAATCGGGGGCGAACACGACTTCGACGTTCCGCATTGGTTCGACGATGATTTCAGCAAGAGGCGTATCAATGGTGTAGTTGAAGACATCGACGCTGCCGAAATTGGAGAGGGGATCACATCCCCAGGCCGACTCATACACATCCAGGCCGTTTTTCCCTTTGGCCACCCCGCTCGGCATTTCATGCTTGATCAACACGCAGGATTTCTGATCCGGATAGAGCCGGACCAGTTTTTTGATTAATCTCTGGCCGAGGTCCATATCGCCCACATTGATATAGCTCAGCCCCTTGTTCCCCTCCTGATGAACGGAAAATGTGGCCATGGTAGGGCCGGTGGCTCCCTTTTCTGCGTAAAACGCGGCCGGGTATCCGGGATTTTCACCGTAGCGCATGGACAGCTTTTTAGTGAATTCAAGAGGCCCGAAGCTCATCTTGGCGGGAAAGTCCTCCTCCACTTTTGTCCTGTACTGGGAACGTGTTTTTTTATCCAGTTTTTCCATGATTTTTTTCCCTTTCAATACGATTGATGATGGCGACTTCATGCGGACCGTCATGATCAAATGCGGCCGTCAGGCAGGCGACGGATACCCGAAAATCCTTCTCCGGCTGTTCCGGTGAAAGCGCATGATACACATCTTCGGCAATCTGCCTGCCATCAGGTGCGTTGATATCGACCTTGAGCGGGACACCTTGAAAGGAAGGGAGCGGGTCGGTATTTATTCCAGAATAGGTTGAAATCATTCGCCCTTTTCCTTTTGTCAGAGGGAATTCAAAAAGATGTCTCTCCACCGAACCGGCCGCCTCGCGCTTGACAATATGAAGAGCCGCACTTCCTGAAGGGAGAACACATCCGCTGATGCGCGGTGTGTAGTTCGGTCGATCCGGTTCATACTCCCACTTCTGAAGGGAAAACGCCAGGACCTCCGACGCGTTGCGGCTGTGGCCGAGACTGGCCATGATATCCACGGTCTGCTTGCCGTTGCTTACGGCTATTCCCTGCTCCACCGCAAAAAGCGCTGGGTAGACGAGAAGATCGACATTCCCCTTCTGAATGGTTTCCCTGTTTGTCGGTTTGATCCAGAGCGAGTCCCCTTCCATCTCGAGCTTCCGGGCCTGGCTGGAAGGCGACCGGCCGGTGATGGCGTACACGATGACATTAAACCGGTCGGATGGGTCGCGTCCGATGATGATGATTCGCCCCGGATACTCGGAACTGAACATTTTTTTTTGATTCGCCGCCATGCTCTCTCCACTTCTATTGATGAGGCCCTATTGATAGCACAGGAGAGAATTGAAGTCAAAGAGCGGTTGAGATTCCGCCGTTTTTCAGATAAAATCAGCCTTTCACAAAAAAGAGGTGTTTCATGTCCAGTACCAATGTTCCGAAAAAGGCCTATAAAAACCTGGATTTCCTTCGCTCCGAATCCGCTCGGACCATCCGTATTCTCAGTGAATATCTGGAGCCGACACACCGTTTGGATCACAACAAAATCAACAACACCATTCTTTTTCTCGGTTCCGCCAGGGCCGACTCCGTTGACAAAAAGTCTCCCCTTTATTCGTATTACTGGGATGCGGAAAAGCTGGCCTATCTCCTTGCCCGCTGGGCCATCGCGCTCAAACCGAAAGGGAAGAATTTTGTCGTCTGCACGGGAGGCGGGCCGGGCATCATGGAAGCCGCCAACCGCGGCGCGGCCCGTGCCGGCGGCTTGACCATCGGTCTCAACATCTCCCTGCCGCATGAGCAGGATCCTAACCCCTACATCTCGCCCGAACTCAACATGGTCTTCCACTATTTTTTCATGCGGAAGTTTTTTCTTCTGAACCGCGCAAGGGCCGTCCTCGCCTTTCCCGGAGGATTTGGAACTCTGGACGAACTGTTTGAAGTTCTCACTCTTGTCCAGACGGACAAGATCCACAGAAAGCGCGTCTACATCCTTCTGTTCGGAAAGGAATACTGGGACAGCCTGATTAACTTCAAGGAACTCATTCGCAGAGGCGCCATCAGCCCGGAGGACCTGGATCTCTTCCGGTTTGTCTCTACTCCGGAAGAGGCCTTTTCCTTTCTTGAAGCCCATCTGCCCCATTTCCTCAGAAACGACAAACATGTGCCCAAGTCCAATTCCGGTCTCTGAGGCCGTAAAACACGGTTAAAAACGACTAGCCCTTATAGATGATATTCATCCGTGTGAAAATCACCCTGTCAATCATCCGCTAAGGCGATTGTCTCACTTTCCTACATGGCGCAAAATAGGCTCAAACAATGAAAAAAGAACAGACAAAAACGCCTCTCCTTTTTTTATCGACAGCCCTAGTCCTGACCGCCCTTCTCTCCTCCTGTGCCGTGGTGTCGCAGCAGGCAGGAGGGAATATCCAGAGAGGGATCGCCTCCTGGTACGGAGACGATTTCCACGGTAAAATCACATCCAACAGAGAAACATATGACATGCACGCCATGACGGCCGCTCATCAAAGCCTTCCCTTCAACACACATGTGCGCGTCACCAATCTCGACAACAATCAACAGGTCATCGTGCGCATCAATGACCGGGGCCCCTTCGTCAAAGGCCGCATCATTGACATGTCTTTTGCCGCCGCAACAAAGCTGGGAATGGTCGACACAGGCATCGTTCCTGTTCGAATCGAGGTGATTCCCCACCTCTCCCCTTCCCCCGATTCGCAAAAATTCGTCGTCCAGGTCGGATCTTATCTGGAAATCGCAAACGCCACACAAATCAAACGGAAACTACAGAAAAAATACCCGGCTGTGTGCATCACCGTTTTCAAGACATCCGGTGCCTGGTATTACAGGGTCCGAGTGAACGCCCGGTCACAGTCGGACGCGAAAAAACTTCTTCACAGCCTCTTACGGGATGGATACAAAGCTTATATTCTTGAAGAGTACATCACCGCAGATTCCTGATCGGACGCCTTTTAAGCACTTCTTCTCTCTTGACAGTACTTCAGGGCTTCGATATATTTTCGTTTTATTTCAATGAAAAAATCCATTCTTCTCTCCGCCTCCCTTTTTCATGCCCTGAATGATGCTTCCACCGTCACTCTCCCCATGATTTTCCCCCTTCTCTACAGCCAGAATATGATGATAGGCAGCTACTCCCAGATCGGCATTCTTTCCAATCTCGGTTTGCTGGTGACCTTCATCGGCCAGTTCATCGTCACCCGATGGGAGCACCGTTTTGAATACAAATATCAGTTTCTTTTCAGCATCACGGGTATTTCCCTTCTGCTTTTCAGCTTGACATTCGTCCGTTCATTTACGCTGCTGCTGATGCTCTATCTGATCATGCGTTTCTTCGTCAGTTTTTATCACCCGATCGGTATCTCCTGGGTCTCCCGCTCCTATTCAGGGGATGGAATGGACTTTGCCATGGGGATTCAGAGCGGATCAGGCAATCTGGGAGTATTTATCGCATTTATCTCCGTCGGCTATCTCGCCCAATCGTTTGGATGGACGTTTCCCCTCCGCATCTGGTCGGCAGCCTGTCTGGTCGTCGGTCTTCTGGCTTTTCTCATCGTCCGAAAAACCAAAACAAAACAGAGGACGTTCTCTGAAAAAATTGAATGGATCCAATGGACAGGCGCGCTTCGTGAAATCAAGGAATTTATTCCCGGCATCGCCTTTGGCGGAGCCTGCTGGGGAACCACCATCTTTTACGCCCCGTCCCTTTTTAATCACAAATTTGATGTCCCGCTCGGAAAAACGGGAATCATTCTGGCGCTCTGGATTCTTTTGGGAACCATCGTCACTTACTGTTTCGGCCTGCTGAGCCGCCGCTTCGGAAGATGGAATGTCTGCCGTTTAGGATTGGCGGGCGCCGCATTCAGTCTTCTTGGGCTCGGAATGACGAACGATCGTTTCACAGCGCTCGTGTGTCTTTTCCTTTTCGGCGGATTTTTATTTCTGACCTATCCGGCCTTTCAGTCCTTCGTCGGCAGCCGAACCTCCGAGAGCAATCAGACCATCGCTTTCTGTCATGTGGCCGGCCTTCAGATGATCAGCGGAGCCATGGTCGCTCTCATCTCCGGGTTCCTGTCCGATTCCTTCGGGATCAGCTCCCCTTTTCTCTTCCTTGCGCTTTTGGGAATGGGAACCGCCTTCTTCTATCAATTTAAACGGAAAATCATCAAACTTTCGGAACCGCACCGGCCGGCCTGAGGACCCGGCAAGCCGGTCAAAACCGGGATCCCGCCATCATTCAGGCTTTTTGTGTCTTTTTTTCCATTTATTCAGAAGTTCGGTGTACACGGTGGACAGATCGGCCTCGACACCCTCCACGAAGACATGCCGGATGTTGGTCCGCAGTTCCAGAATGTCATCATCGCAGAGAACGATATTGGCCAGCTTTCCTTTTTCCAGACTCCCCATCGATTCGGCGACTCCCAAAATTTCCGCTGAATTGATGGTGACGGCTTTAAGCGCCTCACTCCTGTCAAGACCAAAAGCCGCCGCTTTCCCGGCCATCGAGGGCAGGTCCTTGGCCAGGCTGGAGCTCTGGGAGGAGAAAGCGATCTTGACGCCGGCCTCATGGAGAAGAACGGGATTTCTGTAAACCGCATCATAGCCGTCGTCCCAGGAGGAAGGCATGTCCGTCATGGAGCCGAGGATGACAGGAATGCCGGCTTCCGCGATTTTGTCGGCCGCTTTCCAGCCGAGGGTCACTCCCATAAAGACAGCCTTTATTTTTTCTTTTTTGACAAAATCGATGCAGTCCAGGATATCCTTTTCCGAGTGAACATTAAAAAGGACGGGAAGCTCTCCGCTGACGACCGGCTGCATGAACTGCAGTGTTTCATTAAAATCAGGGAGCGGGAGGGCTTTGTCGGCGGCGGCGGCGCTGACCGCCTGGCCGTAATACCTGGCCTGGTCAAATATCTCCTGAAGGTCCTGCAGATTGCGGGAAGGAGGCTGCGGAGTGTCTGAGGGACGGCGGGAACCGCGCATGGAAGGGAACTGAACAACCATCGCCACGGGATCCTTGATCGTCATTTCTTCCGTCGTCCATCCGGTCAGCTTGATCAAACCGCATTTTCCGCTTATCAGACCGCCTGAAGGCAGAACAAGTGCGGCCGTTATTCCAGTTGACAGGGAGATGGGGATGTGCATGGAATCGGGCCGGAGGGCCTCCAGAGCGCTGACCTGTGGATTCACGCGTCCCGTTTCCTGCGAATCCACGGTGGCCCTCACCATCCTGATCTCCTGAAGGCCGAGAAAACAGCCGGCATCGATCATTCCGGGGTAGGCAAAAAGGCCGGTCGCATCCAGCACCACCGCTCCGGCTGGAACGGGAATGTCCTTTCCGACAGCCGCAATGCGATCGCCCTCGATCACGATTGTCCCGCCCGGAATGGGGTCTCCGGTCACGGTCACGACGGTCGCTCCCTGAATGACGATCACACCGGATTTTTTCGTTTCGGCGGATAAAAAGGTCAATCCGGACAGGATTAAAAGACAGAAGAACAGCAGTCGCTTGATCATTTTTCACCTCCCTTTTCCCGGTCAAAGTAGACTTCGCCTTCCACAATTGTTTTTTCACAGCGGGTGTAAATGCTCATCGGATGCTCGCGGAAAAGAGCGATATCCCCGTGTTTCCCCACTTCCAGGCTTCCCACGATTTTGTCTACGCCCAGCTGAATGGCGGGATTGATGGTGATAAGCCGGAGCGCCTCCTCCTCGTTCAAGCCTCCGTACTTCATGGCTTTGGCCGCATCGTTGAACAGCCGGCGGATGCGCTCACCGCTGTCGGAATTGATGGACACCAGCACCCCTTTTTTTGTGGCGTAACCGGCATTGTAGGCAATCCCCTGTGATGCTTCCATTTTATAAGCCCACCCGTCGGCGAAAATGGAAATGCCGATGTTTTCCTCAACCAGTTCCTTCGTGATTTTGAACGCTTCCGACACATGTTCGAAACAGGCGATTTTGAATCCCATTTCTTTGGCAAGGGCGATGAATTCCAGCGTTTCATCCGCCTGATAGGCGTGAACCCGGGCGAACATTTTGCCTTCCAGCATTTCCACCAGCGGTTCCAGCCGAAGGTCTTTCCGGGGAGGAATCAGACGTTTGTTCTTCTTTACTGCCTGGTTGTATCGGTCCCAGTCCTCTTTGTACTGTTTGGCGCGCAAAAACTCCCGCCGAATGATGGCTATGACCCCCATCCGGGTCTGAGGATAGCGGGGAGTCCCCCGAGTGGGACCGAAGCTGTTGGCCCGCTTGGGATTTTCTCCCAAGGCAAATTTCAGGGTACGGAAAGCTTCGCTCACCAGCATGTCCTCCGCCGTTTTTCCCCATTTCAACTTCAATGTCACATTTTCGCCTGCGATGGGATTGGCGCTGCCGTGCATGGTGTGGACCATGGTCACACCACCGGAGAGGGCGGTGAAAATGCCGGGATCTTCGGAGTTGATGACATCCCTCATCTTGACTTCCGATGTGATGGCGTCCGTTCCTTCATTGGTTCCTGTCAGGGCGATGTGGGTGTGGGAATCGATGATGCCGGGCATCACATACAACCCGGTGGCGTCGATCACCTTGAATCCGGCCGGAGCCTCGATATTATTTCCGATCCGGGTGATGATTCCCTTTTTGATCAGGACATCCCCGTTTTCAATCGTCCCTTTGGTGACGGTCAGCACGGTACCGTTCTTGATCAGAACATCCTGCGCAAACGTAGGAAGGGCCGTACCGATCAGCAGGAAAACAACCGTTATAATATAAAAACGTCTGTTCATTGTGTCCTCCCTTGCGTTCCCTGACCGGGTATCCGCACGGCCTTTTCGCCAGATGGGGCGGCCCCCTGTACGCGCCACTTTCCGGTGATGTTGACGGCGGCGGGGCTCTGTTCGGCTTTTTTCTTGGGAGGGGCTTCATATTCGAAATGAACCCCGTCGGCGAACACATGGCGGACGGCAGATTTTTCTTCAAACAACTCCCCTTCCGTAAGAACAACGTTGGCGATTTTGCCGGCCTCCAGAGTGCCCGTCACGTCGTCTATGCCGAGAAAGACGGCGGGACGGACTGTCATGGCCTTCAAGACTTCCTCCCTCGGAAGCCCTGCCTTGATGGCGGATTGGAGGGACTTGAGCATGTCGGATCCCTTGACCAGGCCGTTGGAGGTCAGAGCAAAAGGGATTCCGGTTTTGTTCAGCTCCGCCGCATTGGCGGGATAAATGTCTTTTTCCGCCTTTTTTTTCAAATCTTCTCCTAGCCGAACATACCGGCTGGAGCTTGGCGGATTAAACTTGAGAGACACAAACAGGGGAAGACCGGAACGACTGATCACATCGGCCACCCGCCAGGCCTCATTTGCTCCGCTCAGAACACCGCGCAAACCCAGTTCCTCGACAAGACGAACAGCTCTATTGATGTCTTCCATATTGCCGCAGTTGAACACAACCGGTTTTTCCTTGTTCATGTACGGAAGAAGAGTCTCGCAGAATGGATTATAGGCCGGACGCTTGAGGCCAACGGGGGATTCCTTATAGAGACCCGCGTGAAGCCCGTAGTGCCGGGCGTCATAAAAGGACTGCCGGATGAGGGCCATGGTGCCCATCAGGCTGGACGGGTATTCCCCCCGGTTAGTGACAAAGTTGATGTGCAGCCCATAGGAATGCTTCAACACCATTTCTTCCCTGATGTCACCGTTAAGATTGACAATAACACTCTGTCCGGCAAAGATCTCACGGCCGGGAACCACGACAACGGTCGTCACACCTATTTTGTGCAGGTCTTCCCGGGTGGACTTTTTTGGTTTGATGAAGTCATAAGCGTTGACATGGGCATTTTTCCAGAGATCCGCTGCCTCGTCCGTCTCAGACTCATCCCCCTGCCCGGCGGGCTTCCTTTCCAGGAAAAACTGGGAGTGGGCATCGATCAATCCCGGATAGGCGATTTTGCCCTCTCCCTGAATGACTCTGGCATCAGGGGGGATTTTTAAATCCGCAGCCGGTCCGACGGATTGAATCAATCCATCCCGGATGAGAATGGTTCCTTTTTCGATCACGGTTCCGTTGCCGATAACCAGCCTGCAGCCGACGACGGCGTAAGTGGGGGAAGTTCTCGCCTGAATGCCGACATAACAAAACGCCAGTATCAGAAACACGATGGTCTTCCGATAGGTTTTCATGGGCCTCCTTTTCACTTGGGGATTTAAAAAGCGTACAATTGAAAAATAATCCCCTGAAAATATGAAAAAAAATTTTATCAACGCCTCTTCAAAATAGCAAGAATTCAAATAGATAATCCGCTTTTCTTGATTTTACTCAAAAAGTTCCATAAGATGGAGCACCTCCATCATGAAAAAAGGCGTTCAAATAATCTACAGCGAAGTCGCATTGACCTATGATCGTCTCAATCACATCCTGACTCTGGGACTGGACATTATCTGGCGTAAACGCTGTGCCCGCTTCCTGCGCCGCGCACCATCCGGACGATGGCTGGATGTCTGCAGCGGAACGGGTGAAATGCTGGTCTACCTCGACCGTATCAAACCTCAGCAGACAACCCTTTTTGCCGCCGATTTCAGCTTTTCCATGCTGGACATATCCCGCCGTCGAAACCATGCAGCAGGGATTCATTTCTGCCTTTCGGACGTCCAACGTCTCCCTTTTCCAGACAACACCTTCTCCGTTGTGCTCATCACTTTCGCCACCCGGAACATCGATTCCAACAAAGAGAGGCTTTTGGGATATCTACGGGAATTCAGGCGTGTTCTAGCTCCAGGAGGCCTGTTTATTAATCTGGAAACGAGTCAGCCGCCTGTCCGCCTGATCCGGCTCCTGTTTCATGCCTTTGTGCGGGCGACCGTCCGTCGAATCGGCGCCCGCATTTCCGGGTCCGATGCGGGATACGCCTACCTGGCTCACACCATTCCCCGCTTCTACGGCGCCCCCGTCCTGTCGGACATCATCATCGAAGCGGGATTCCGTGAGGTGTCGTTCAAACGGCACCTGTTCGGAATTGCGGCCCGCCACACCGCCTTAAAATCCTTTGAATAAAGGTGTTGTCACGGCAGCGATAAATTCAGTTTGTCGCAAAATGCGGGAATGAAGGAAAGGCTCAGATATCCCGTGTCAGAAGGATGATCAGAATATTTGTCTCTCCTTCGGGTATGCGGATGGTTTTGGACTTCCCGTTGAAAATCTCCATCGTCTGACTGTTGATGAGCAGTTCGTATTTGCCCTTCGTCTCGAATCGAATGGTGACCTTCGTTCTATCCAGGGTTGTAACATCGAAGGACACTTCCTCATCCGTGTAGAGGAATTGTCGAAAGACGGCGGGCTCACTGGAGGTGATGATTTCCCGACCTTCTTCCTTGAGTTGGATGCCTTTGCCGGAAACGGTTAAATCGTAGTGCCGGCCTTGAAAGGCGATGCGGGAGATTGACCCTTTTTTTTCGGGTGAGAGCATGCCGAAGCGGAATCCTTCCCACGGAGTGAAATCGATGTACTCCTCAAGCGCGATCAGAGCGAACAGGGGGCCCCAGCTCTGGTGGCGGCTTCCGCCCGATTCCCCTGTCCTGGAATCAAAATTTTCAGGGCAAAGCTGAAAGTTCTTCCAGCTGTTCAAAAACATCGATGTGCTTCGCTTGACGAATTCATAAGCGATCCCATCAAAACCGTAGGCCTTCAATCCCTGGTAAACGAGATAATTGACAGGTGGCCAGACCGTTCCCTTCCAGTACTGCTGCTGTTCGAACTCCGGGTCATCCCTAGAAATGGTCGGAATCACATAATCTCCCCAGAAATAGCTTTCATTGAGAAGATGACGCCGAACCATGCGGAGGGCCCGCTCCCTGGTCGGAATTTTGGCGATGAGGGGATAAAAATTGGAAGCCGCCTTTCTTGTGGACAATGTTCCGTTCCAGTGACGGTCATAATAAAATCCCGTCCGCTCATCCCAGAAGGTGCTGTTGATGAGCTTTTTCATGTATTCATACTCATCGTTGTAGCGCCGGGCATCCAGACGTTTATCCAGGAAATAGGCGATCTGAGAGAGACAGTAGGCATCCAGTGCATAGAGGCAGTTGAGATCGACACAGTTCATCGCCAGTGTCCCTGCCCCTTCGTTAAAAGCGGCATCCGACCAGCTCGGCAAATCGTCCTGTCCTGATTCCCACATGGCCCTCTGCTTTCCTGTCGCATTGACTTCCCATTCCGGGTATTTCCTCCGGGACACCAGATTCCTGTCGCTGCCCCATTCCAGCAGACCGTCTCCGTTTCCGTCCCGCCTCAGACTGCCGGTTGATGTTTTCTCCTTCCAGAAACCATGCCATTTTGTAAGAAAAGGGTACGCGTATTCCAGAAATTCCCTGTCTCCTGATTTCTGAAAGAGTTTCAACACAACATAAGAGCCGATGGGCGGCTGGGAGCGGTCCGGCGTGCCGTTGTAACGACTCCTCCAGTTGGGAATGTTCCCGTTGCTATACTGGGTTTCGAGAACGGCCCGGACAATATCGACGGCATGCTTGCTGCTTTCAATCGAAACCTCGAGGGCGTTAAAAAACGCATCCCATTCAAAAATGGTCCAGTGGTCCATTTTCCCGTCCGGCCGGGGAAAAATCCAGCTGCGCCCGGCGGGGATGTAGGTTCTGTGTTCTCCCGGCTGATAAAGGGTCATCCAGAATAGGTTATTTGTGATGGCTTCCGCAACGCCTTTGAAATTTCCATTGATTTGAACCCGCGTCCTTTCATAGAGAGTGGATTCTTCCGCCAGAAAGCCGTCGATGGTCCTCACATTTTTGTAGCGGTAAAGATGATCATCCATCACCTGCAGATCACTGCCGAGTGTGGCGGCGAAGTAGATGTTCCGCCGACGACCTTCCGGAAAATCGACGGCGTACTCCTGTTCCCCTTCTCCCCGACCGGAAATTCCGCTCCCCGTCCAGAAGAGGTAGCGGCTGTTTTCATTTTTTTCGGATGCGCCGGCAATCAGATTATCCGCCGTCCTTGAGTAGCGGCCTCTGTTGTCCCATGGAAAATAGTGGAGAAGGGAGAGGGATATGCCGGAGGGTACGATGATCTTCCCGAGAACGGTTTTTTCGTCCTGCCTGGTCCACTCGATGATCAGGGTGTCCTTTCCATGGGACGGCTTTTTGAGCACGGGTGTGTCATCTCCCTGCTTGAAAGGAAGGCTCATGTCGAATTTGACCCGCGCGTATTTCCCGTCCGGCGAATGAGGCCCCACTTCGGAGACGAGGTAAAGGAAATCCATGCCGTCGGCTGTCACACCGTCTTTTGTCGCCTGAAGCCGAAATGCAAAAATGCTGTCCACGGAGGCGGCCAGAACCAGTCCCGCCCATCCCCTGTTTTCCAGGGCACCGATGTAAACATCCTTCCAGGGATAATAGATTTCAGGCAGACCTGTCCGAAAGAGGAGGAGTACAACGATGAACAAAAGGAGATATCGTTTGTGATGCATCGTATTCAGTCTGTGCGAAACCTCTCCTACTTTAAGGGATATCGGCCCTGAAATCAATCCTTTTGCCGACGCCGCCTGAGTGATTCAGGTCACGCGGTCGAGGTCTTTGGAGAATGCGTCATAAATTCGCGGACGGCATGGACAAACATATCCAGTTCCCGCAGCAGGGTGTAAATGCTCGGCGTGACACGAACGGCACTGATGGTTGTCCCCGTCTCAGTGGGATGAGGAATTCCGACCGGGGTGACGATGATTTTATAATTGTCGAACAGATAGGCGTTCAGTTGTCCGATATCCTTATGTTCCAGAGTGAATGTACCGATGCCGCAGGACATGGCCGGATCGTAGGGTGTGAGAATTCGAATGCCCGGAATCTTTTCCAACTGTTGAGCCCAGTAATTGCGAAGATAACGAAGCCGTTCTTCCTTCCTTTTCGCTCCGATGCCGTGATGAAAGGTGAGGGCATCCCCGACGGCCAGCTTGAGCGCCTCCGGCTGCGTTCCAACATGCTCAAATTTTCGAATATCGTCCCCCTGAGGATCGGGTGCGGGAAAGAGGGGCCAGATCTTTTTGATTTTCTCTTTCCTGACATAGAGAAATCCCGTTCCGATGGGCGCCATCATCCATTTGTGCAGATTGGCGCCGTAGAAATCACATTCCAGGTCATCCCGCTCGAAGGTAAAATGGGCGAATGCGTGGGCGCCGTCGATCACGACCTCGATCCCTCTTTCTCTTGCCAGGCGGCAGATATCCCGCACCGGAAATATCTGTCCGGTCAGGTTCGTTACGTGACAGAGGAGGATAAGCCTGGTTTTGTTCGTGATGTTCTCTTTGAAGCGGTCGAGCAGATAATCCATGCTTTTTGGAGGATAATTAAAGGAGAAGGTCTTCACTGCCACGCCCTCTCTTTGTTCCCTCTGATAGAGAGCGTTTTTCATGGAGGGATAATCGTGGGTTGTGGTGAGCACTTCGTCGCCGGGCTTGAGTTCCAGCCCCAAAAGAACATTCTGCAGGGCTTCGGTCACATTGCGGACAAGAGCGATCTCCTCGGGAGAACAGCCGAATGTTTCGGCTATTTTTTTTCGAATGAGTTCCTTGCGCGGCCGCATGACGGACCAGGAATTATAGACCGGGGCGCCGTTGGACCAGTCCATGTAGCGCTTGACGGCGTCCATGACGATCCTGGGGGCCGGATGAACACCGCCGTTGTTGAGATTGATCAGGCTGCGGTCGATATTGAAAGCCTGCTGAACGGGAAACCAGAAATCTTCGTCCCGGGCGATTTCGGCGTCCGACAGATATCTCACCCGCCGCACCTGCTCCTGGATTCCGGCCCTCGCGGCTTCACCGGTCAAACTGAATAAACCGAGTCCTCCAGCGCCCAGGCCCAAACTTTTCAGAAATTCCCTGCGTCCGGTATTCATGCGTCCCTCCTTGATTTTTTTAACTTACATATCACAAATAGTGAAAGAATTGAAATCAGGCCGGACAGACGGATATCGAGATCTCAATCTAACAGGTCCGATTTCAGGCCACCGGGCTTTCTTCCGTAGAAAAAATCATCGCCCCTAACCGAGAGAATCTGGGCCGCATGGGACGACCGGGCCCCCGCCCGGATCAGGCCGTGAAACAGATTATCCGGTTTGCTGTAGGGACAAACAAATATGCAGCGGGCGCAGTCCGTGCCCGCCTTCCTCCAGTAGCCGTAGCATTTTTCCCTGTCGATGAGCCATCGGATGGCCCCATTGTTCTCTTCCGGATCTCCCCTAGAGATGGCCCCAGACGGGCAGTTGTCCGCACATTTCAGGCACCGGCTGCAAAAATCCTGAACGCCGAAAACGACGGGTTCATTCACCGTAAGAGGCATATCCGTCGTGACCAGTCCCAGACGGACACGGGGACCGAAACGCGGGGTCATCAGGATTCCCATCCGTCCCACTTCGCCCAATCCCGCTTTCCAGGCAACAGGCACGCACATGGCCTGATAGTTGCTCCCGGCGATATGCGCCCGGGCGTCAAAACCCAGTCTCCTGATAAACGAAGCCAGAATGATGGAGATTTTAGCCGCCTCCACATACTTTTTTGCGGTTTCCACGATGACCGGGGCCCTCGGCGCCCGCCGGATCATGTCGTAGTCCATCTCCACGGTTAACGCCACGGCGAACGGGTGGGTGGAGAACACGGGTTCTCCATAGGGCTCGGGGCCCCGTCCGACATGGGAATACAGGTCCGCCTCATCGAGTCGGCAGATGCCGCTGTCCGCAGCTCCCAGGTAACGCAGAACGGATTTGATCCTTTTCGAGGCATCCTCCGGATCGCACACGGACTTTTTTTCAGAGACAGGACCCGACACAAAAGTAAGCTGATTTTCTAGAAAATCGAATTCGGCCGCTCCCAGGGCCATGGCCCACGGCGCTTTTTTCATGTG
>JAHIPL010000252.1 GCA_018894615.1 Acidobacteriota bacterium
CAGTTTGAGCGAATAAAGGAACGGATCCTCCGGAGACCAAAGCCTGGCGTCCGGAATGGAGAGGGAAAGGGAATCAGACATGGGAGCTGTCGTGTCGGCCACGACATTTTTACCCAGAAGAGCCTGCCCTCTGATCAGCAGGCCGGCCGTTGAGCCCACTACATATGTCTCAATTGTGACAACACCGGACTCGATGTCGGTGGACAACTTGTAGTCCTGAATGTGTATGTCGGCCACAGGTTCACACCAGACCGTCTGCCAGATACCGCTGCTGGGAGTGTAAAAAATGCCGCGCGGATTTTTTCTCTGCTTGCCGACCGGCTGCCCGCCCGAATCGCTGGGATCCCAGACCCGGACGATCAGTTCATGGGTTTTCCCGTCACTGACGGATTCCGTCACATCGAACGAAAATCCGTCGTATCCTCCGCGGTGGGTGCCCAGTTCCCTCCCGTCGCAAAAAACCGTGGTTTCCCAGTCAACCGCTCCAAAATGGAGAAGAATGCGCTGCCCCCGCCAACGGGCCGGAATGCGGAGCGCCCTGCGGTACCAGAGGCTCTGATTTTCGTCGATGCGGAGGCTCACTCCGCTCAGGGAGGATTCGACAGGGAAGGGGACAAGGATGGTTCTGTCAAATGCTTCGGGCTGAGGCGCTTCCTTTGCGGTAACGGCTAACTCCCAGAGTCCGTTGAGATTGAGCCAGTCAGGGCGTACCATCTGCGGGCGCGGATATTCGGGAAGGGCGTTTTTCGGGCCGACGCCTTGTGAAAATTCCGTCGTGAGGGGTATATCGACAGGAGCCCATTCCTGATTGGAGGGCCCGCACTGCCAGCCGGCGACAAGCACGGCGAATATCGCTGCCGCCGGACAAAAACGGCGAAAAGATATTTTTTTAATGCGTTTTTTTGCCATTTTATACCTCTTAATCATCCAGTTTTATATCAGAGTGCCGCTTTGGGGTCAATGGGGTTGAGAGCAGAGTCAGGAGTAACACGATATTTAAATTGTTGACACAATTTATCGGTGTCATTATACTTCTCTGGACAGTTCATTGGAAGAGCACCTAATCCGACAGGCGGAGCAGGTGAAATTCTCATCAATTCGGACAGGAATCGACTCATGCATATCGCCGACGGAATTCTGGCTGTGGAAATCGTCCTGGTCGCGGATGCGGCTTCCATCGGAGCGCTCTATCTTTTCGGAAAAAAAATCGACACGGACGACATCCCCAAAATGGGTCTGATGGCGGCGGCTCTTTTTGTTGCCAGCCTGGTTTATTTTCCCGTCGCCGGAACCTCCATGCACCTCGGCCTCTACGGGTTGGCCGGCATTCTTTTGGGTTGGCTGTCTTTTCCCGTGGTGTTTCTGGCCTTGCTCTTTCAATCTCTCCTTTTTCAACACGGCGGCCTGCTCTCAACGGGGATCAATGCCCTGAATATGGGAGCCGGAGCTCTGCTGGCATACGGCGTCTGGTCCCTGAAGGGACTGCCGGAGTGGCTGCGGGCCTTTACGGGAGGATTCCTCGGTATCTTTTTTGCCGCCATCCTGATGGCCGGAGAGTTCCATCTGTCCGGATACGGCAAAGGTTTTTTTTACGTCCTGGCTGGATATGCCGTCGTGGCCGCCATTGAAGGGGGACTGACTGTCTTTATCATCGGATTTCTCCGCAAGGTGAAACCGGCCATTCTAAACAATTGAGGAACAGATGAAGAAATATGCCGTTTTGATTGTTGTCTTCGTTCTCGGAACAGCGTCCATCCTGTCGGCCCACGGCCTGGTGATGGATGTCCGGCAGGAATCCCCGTTTGTCGTGGTTCAGCCGAAATATTCCGAAGGTCAGCCCGCCGGTGGAGCTTCAGTCGTGGTGCGGTTTGAAGGGGAGGAAACTCCCTATCAAGCAGGTGCCTGTGATGTGCGGGGACTATTTGTGTTTTCTCCCGACAAACCCGGAGAATGGACTCTGGTGGCGGATGACGGCCGCGGTCACCGCCAACAGACTGTGGTGACGATCGATTTGTCCTTTTTTGAGACGCCAGCCGCGCCTGAATCCATCCCGGATGAAGCCGATGTGATCACCAGAGAAATACCCTTTGTTCCCCTCTGGATGAAGGTCGGGCTGGGGCTGGCCGTCATATTCGGATTAACGGGTCTTTTTTATGGTTTCAAGTCGAATCGTGACAAAAAGCCGGGCGGTTCATGAAGCATGACTATCCCGACCGCTACAGCGGCCTGGATTCTCCCCTCCATCGTCTGGACCCCCGCAGCAAGCTGTTCGGATTCACCGCCGCTCTTCTCATTATCGTGTCCGAACCGCGAGGAGAGCTCGTCCCGTTCCTTTTTTATTTTGCTCTGATCGCGGCACTTCTTCTGATCAGCCGGGTACCGGTGATGTTCATCCTCCGCCGCTGCCTGAACGCCTCTCCGTTTATTCTGCTCGCCGCCCTGCTGCTGCCCTTCTCGTCCCTTCTAAGCGACCGGGAGGCGGGACTGACAACAGAGGTCTGGAATTTTTCCCTTTCCGTTGTACTGAAGGCCCTGGCGGCCATCATCCTGCTGGTGTTGCTCACGTCCCTGGATAAGTTTCACCGACTTCTCAAGGGGCTTCGTTCAACGGGTTTCCCTGCCGTTTTCACCGTCCTGGCCGCCCTGATGTACCGTTATATTTTTATTCTCAACGACGAGCGACTGAGGACCCAGATGGCCCGACTCAGCCGAACTCCCGGCCGTCTTCGAAGGGGACGCTTCCGGGTGATCGGCAACCAGGCCGCCGTCATCTTTCTGCGAAGCTGGGAAAGGGCTCATCTTGTCCATCAGGCCATGCTCGCACGTGGTTTTGACGGCTCCTTTCCTGAATATGGAAAGCTAGTCTTTGTTCCGATGGACATCATCTTCTGTTGCAGTCTGACCTTCTTATTTCTTCTGATTCGAATAGGGATTTGACAATGACGCATCCAAAACAACCGGTTTCGACCGGGGGAGAATCGGAATACCCGCCCGCCGTCCTCATCGACAATCTCCGGTTCTCGTATGACCACGAGCCGGTCCTGAGGGATGTCCGATTGACGATTGAACAGGGAGAGCGCTTCGGCCTGATCGGCCCCTCGGGTGCCGGCAAGTCCACACTTCTTCTGCACCTCAACGGGATTTTGCGGGGAGAAGGGAAAATTATGATTGCCGGAATCGAGCTTCGGAAGGACACCCTTCCCGTCATCCGCAAAAAGGTCGGTCTTGTTTTTCAGAATCCCGATGATCAGCTCTTTCACCCCACCGTCCGGGAGGATGTCGCCTTCGGCCCTCTCAATTTCGGCCTGGACCGGGACAAAATTGAGGAAAGGGTCGAGCGCACACTCGAACTTTTGAATCTGACGGGCTTTGCGGATAGAACGTCCCATCATCTGTCCTACGGAGAAAGGAAGCGAGTGGCGCTCGCGACCGTTCTATCCATGGATCCGGAGATCGTCGCCTTCGACGAACCCTTCGCCAACCTGGATCCGGCCAACATAAAAAAACTGATTGCCACCATCCGGTCCCTCGATGCGACCGTCATTCTGGTCTCACAGCAGATCCTTCCCGCCCTTTTGACCTGTGACCGGCTGGCCGTCATGAATGAGGGGTGCATCATCGCTTCCGGATCGACGGCCGTTATCGCGGCAAACAGACCGCTGCTCGAGGAATGCGGCCTGGATTTCCGTTTTTACGGAGAGGAACTCAGAAAAAGAGGCATCATCGTCTGAAAATGGATCCGGATTTGACAGAGGATGGGATTTGTCGATAATTGTGAACAATGAAAGACCGGGAAAAAACCATGGTGAATAAACGGCCCCTGCGGGTAAAGATTCTGGGCTATGCTTTCCTGATTGTCGGCCTTCCCCTTCTCTTTTTCGCCCTGACGGAACTCGTCATCCGGGTCGCGGGCATCAACACCGAGGTCGTCAAAAGTGACCGGTTTGAGGTGGGAGTGCCCCTGTGGGCCATGGATCAGGCCAATCTGGCGGTGGCGCGGGACGTTTACCGGCAGGTTCTTGACAACGCCCTGCCTGTCGATTCGGTCGAGTGGCTCAATCACTTCGAAGAGGCGCCCTATGTCCACTACCGGATGAAACCGAAATTTTCAGGATATGTGACCAACACCGTCAACCGCCGGGAACTGGAGAAGGGTATCAAAGTTTACTGGGAGTCCAATTCCCTCGGCTATCGAACCGGGGAGATCCCCCGCAGAAAGGACCCCTCCTCCTTCCGGATATTCTTTTTGGGGGATTCCACCACCTTCGGTTGGGGCGTGGATCAGGATGAGCGATTCACCGAGATTCTGGGGGCCCGGCTGAATGCCGATCAAAATACCGTCTCGTATGAGATTTACAACTTCGGCATACCCGGATACACCACCCACCACGCCCGCATGCTCTATGATCACGTCATCCGCCGCCTCCAACCGGACATGATCGTCTACACCTTCGGGGCCAATGACAGCCGAATGGTTCCGGCCGACATCAAAAAAATGCTCCGGCAGTCCGCCTTCATCGAAGGGTTAAAAGATATGATGGGACGATTCAGAACCTATCGCCTGCTGCGGAAAATGGTTTTTTCCCTCTATGATCCTTTTGAAAAGGTCCGGAAGCACAGCGCTGCGGAAGGCGGTGGGGAAGAGGAGGCCTTTGTCACGCTCTGGGAATACCAGCAGAACCTGGAATATCTCATTCGGTCCGGGGAAAAAAACGGCGTGGAAACCGTTCTGCTGGCCCTCTGCTGCCCCCTCGATTACCTGTCCAAGATGTCCGCTGTCGGTGGGCGGGAAGGGGTTCCGGCAGTGGATGGGATGCACATCCTTCTTCAGGAACTGCCCTGCATCCAGGCCGGCGAGTGCTACACCGAGCTGGCGGCCTACTACAGGGATTTATACGGATCCGAACTTCTGGAAAACCGCCGCCTGCTTTATGTGACAAGCGACACCTGCCACCCCAACCGCTTGGGACACCGCATTCTGGCCGAGGCCATCTTCACCCGCCTTTTCGAAGAGCGGCTGTCCGTCCCGCCCGCCTACTGACCGTTAGCGGAGACCGGCCCGTAAAAGATGCCGTTGAAGAGCAGCTTGAAGGTGCCGTGGGGCTGGCCCCTGAAGGCGATTTCGGGCCCGAAAAGAAACAGTTTGCCCCGTCCGAGGCAGGCTTCCATCACGGCGATTCCCTCCTCCAGGTACTGCTGGCCCCAGGCCCAACCGGAACGAAGAGGCGCCGGGCTGTCGAACCAGGCGATGGGCCTGAGAGGGCGGAGGGCCGCTTCCGGTTTCATCCGATAGACAGGGCTGAAATTAAACATGACATCCGCCTCCCGCCCCAGGCCGTGAGCCAGAGGATGGCTGTTGTCCACTTTAACGCGCAGAATGGAGCCGGGAATGAAATATTTGGCCCGGGAAAGGGGAGCCTCCTTCCCATCCTCGCCTTTTTCCACAAGATGGTCTTTGATGGGCAGCCCAGCGTGTGCACCGAGGCTGCAGGACCGCCCGAGGGTCAGTACGGTCCCCCCGTTTTGAATGAATTCAAGGATCCGGGGAATGGTTCGGTCCTTCGTCACCCGGCCGAGGCGATCCTGGTATTCCTCGGGGATATTTTGCAGGTCCTCGTCTGAGGGGGAGCGAAATGATCTCCCCCCATCGGGGATGGCGCCGCTGGGGAAGATTAGAACGTCGAAGCGCCTGTTCAGCTCTCCGGCGTCCAGTTCCGATGGATAGACCAGATCAAAGGGAAACTCGAACTGCTCCAGCAGCCAGCGCATCCAGCCGGAGGCCATGGAGCCGCCGTACTGATCCCAGAGCCCGATGCGGACGGCTTTGAGCAAGACGGAGGCGGAGGCCGGTTTGGAAGTGATCCCGACAAAATTGAGACCCAGTTCACGGGCCAGGTCCCTGAGGCCGGAGAGCGGTCGGGGATCGGCCTCCAGATAAAATGTGCCCCGGGGGTAGGTCGTGCCGTCGATGGTTTCTTCGTCAAGAAGCCAGTGGATCCGGGCGCCCTCTTTCAGAAGGCGGTTGAGGACGATGAAGGAGTCGTTTATCCGATGGTCGAACAGGTAACCGATAGGATCTTTCTCATCTCTAACCAGGCCCTGAGGAGGAGCGGCGAAACCTTCAATCCGTTCAAACGGGCCGTCAAAGGCGTCCAGGATGCGGTCGAAACTCACGCCCATCTGAAAGGCCAGGGTCCAGCCCGCATTGTCGTAGGTCGGGGTGGGAGGAGCCCCGGGATAGGGGAGATCGTCCGGATAGTTCTGCGGCTCGAACATGGTCAGAACGTGGGGCCGAAAGGCCTGATCCGCTTTGACGACGAGGGAGCCGGCCGGATAATCGGTTTCTCCGACAGAAAATGAATCGGTCGCCCGGTGGATGGTGATACCGGTTTTAATCAGAGTGTTGACGAATTTAACGGCGGTCGGAAAATCGGGCTGGTCGGAGGGCAGGATGTATCCCCGGGGGTCCCTGCTCTCAGGGGACAGCATTTTTTCATAATATTCGGCGGGATAACCGCGTGTACGGCCGGAACCGGTCTGCGGAGCTTTTTCCCTGCTCATCCGCTCCTTGACATCGTCGATCCTGTCGGGGCTCATGGTCCACGAGTCCCGGCTGCCGCGCTCGATGGAATTTTTTCCCATGCGGTAGATGTTGTAAAGGAAGTCCTCACGAAGTTTGGAGGCCAGATCGAGAATGGCCATATTTCCGGTGAGGGCGTACTCAATGGACTGTCGGAAATACCAGGTCTGGGGAGGAATGGGCATGGGATAATCTCCGGTCGGCAGGTGCTTTTCCGGAATGAAGGGAATGGTCATGGGTGTGGGGCTGCCGATGGTTTCGGTCAGAATTCCGATCATGTTGTGGAAATAGGCCGTGGTCCGCAGGCCGCCGTTCCACCAGGTGGAATAGCCGGCTCCGGACCGCATGGTGGAGCCCGGTTTTCCTTCCCTCACAAACCGGCTGTGCATGGCCGTGCCCACCAGTTCGATCCCCAGCGGGACGAGAGGATCGTAGACATAGTTGAAGGGATCACGAAAAGGGGGAGCGAAGAGAACGGTTCCGGCCGGACCGGTCTGGTGATGGTTGTATACGACCTGCGGGAACCACTCCCGGTAGAGGATGCGGTTGACGGCCTCGGTTTCGGGCTGGGTGGACATGTAGAAGTCCCGGTTGTTGTCGTGCCCGACGTATTTGTGATAGAGACGGGGAAGCCCCCTCATCGTCCGCTTTTCAGGATCGCTGTCCCGCATGTACCAGTCGGAGACGAGCTCCATTCCGTCGGGATTGGAACAGACGACGAGAAGGATGACATCGTCGAGAATGCGAAGGGTTTCCGCATCCGACCGGGAGGTCATCCGGTAGACCAGCTCAATGAGCTGTTGAGCGCCCAGGACTTCGGTGCCGTGAAGACCGCCGTCGATCCAGATGACCGCCCGTCCTTCATGGGCCAAGCGGCGGGCTTGGTTTTCATCGACGGAATCGGCCAGAGCGAGGGTCCGGGCGATGGATTTGTAGCGCGAGAGCCGCCTGTGATTGGAGGGCGAGGTGATGACGGCCATGGGAATATTTCTCCCTTCGGCCGACCGTCCGATGGTTTCCAGGCGCATGCGGTCGGAGAGTCGGGCCAGAGTCGTCCAGTAGGATTCAAGCTGGGAGAAGTCGGCCAGAAAATAATCATCACCGATGTCGCTGCCGAGAAAATCCCTGGGGGACGGAATGTTTTTTGCAGCCGCGGCGGCGGGAAGAGAAAGGGACAGGACCAGAAATCCGATCAGGGCCGGAATTTTTCTTTTATGCATCGTGATCTTCTCCGATCTTCAAACAAATCATTGTATTGAAAAAAGAGCGGGCTATTTGGCACTTCCCTTTTTTAGGGAGAACGTATCCCTCCAGTAGCGCAGCTTTCCGATACCGCCGGTGTCCGGCGAGGCGTCGAAGGCCAGGCCGAAGAGAGCCTCCTTGGCCGCGTGAAGGACGGTGTCCCTGTAGAGAATCTTTGTCATGTTGACGCAGGTGTAGCGTCCTCCCTCCCCATTCACTTCGGCGAAAAGGAAATCCCCGTTGGTGGTGAAATCCCCGTAATCCATCCGTCCCGCATCAAAGGTGTAGCGCGGCCGGCGCCAGTCCCGGATCATGTCCATACGCAGGTCATTTTTGACACCGACAAGGATTTCGCCGTCCCCGTTTTCGATCCGGACGCCCATCCCCTTTCCGTCCGGTCCGACGGGAAGAAGATGAATGCGGCCGATTTGTTTTTCCGGAGATTCGTCGGCGGGGTGAGGGATAAGGACGGTGATGAATCCCTGCGTCTCTCCCAGCTCAAAATGCTGAGCCGTCGTCTGATGGATGAGCCATTCGTCCTGGTAGTGGCGTTTTTCGGGAAGAACGCCTTCCTCTTTGAAATGGGTCTGAGGAAAGTGGATGAGAAGATGGGTGTCCGTTTTCAGTTCCTGATTTCGGATTCTGTCGTAAACGGTGTCGTACCAGTGCTCGCCCCGAGCTTTGATGGTTCGTGTGTGCCAGAGATTGGCCAGGGTGTAATAGTCCTCTTTCCTTGCTTTGAAGATATCGAAGACCACAAAGAGCCCGGGATCTTTGATATAGGTGATGACTCTGTCCCACTCGTATCCCATCTTGTCGTCGATGAGGCGCGTGCGGCTGTAGTCGAAGTCGTCGAAGCTTAAAAAATCCACTTTCTGAGTGCGGATGATGCGGTAAGAGCCGGCGTTGTACAGAAAGTCGAGAAGGTTCTGTCCGGGGACTGCGTCCCGCACGCTGTAGCGGTATTCCCCCTCCTTCTGTCCGAAGAAGATCTTGTCCGGACGGACACAGAGACGGTTGTGAAAGTAATCCTGGCGGAAGGCGCCGACGGGACCGCTGGGCATGTAGTCTCGGTAGCCGCCGTCGTGGAGGAGAACCGATCCTCCGGCCATGAGAAGCGCGATGCTGTTTTCATCGGCATGGCCGTGGGTCATTTTTTCCTCTTCGACCGGGATGGTGTCCCTCAGATAATCACGGAAATTGAGGCCGCCGTCTCCCTCGTCGCGGTAATTGAGAAGCATGTAGGTGGAGTCCGTTTTCCAGCCGCTGCGAAAGACGATTTTTTTCCCCTGAACGTCTTCCATCACCTCCATGGACCCGCTCTCCGGTTCGGCCGGGGAAACGGCATCATCGCCCCAGAGGCTGCAGTCCAGCAGGATGAAGCCGAGGCCGGTGCTGATCGGGTTGTCGAAATCGACGAACTTTCGCGCGATCACCGATGCCGCCCATTTGAGATGCGGGTCCCTGTACAGGGCCGCCGCCGTTTCAAAATAGACTAGATAGTGCTGCCAGTTGGCCTGCCAGTGCGCATCCCCGAAATCGGGAATCATACCGTCCGGGCTCATCAGATTCAGAAAGTAGTGGGCGTAGTAATACATCTCCGGGGTCTTGAAGAGGGCCTCCATTTGGTCCAGAGCGTAGGAATAACCGCAGAGGGCGTAGAGCCAGACACCGTGATAGATAGTGGCGTCCTCGATCTCCCAGTTGCCCCAGTTGTCGTCCCCGAGGGATTTGCGCAGCATCTCCCAGGTCGGTTTGTCGGGGTGGTTGTCCACGGCCCTCACGGCCCAGGCAAGGGATTCCGCCCGCAAAGCTGTCCTGTTCATAGGCCCCCATTCCTGCGTCCGCAGAAGATACCGCATGCTGAAGGCGATGGTGTCCTCGATGTCCTTTTTTTCTTCGGGGGAAAAGACGTCCATTCCATTGAGGATGTCATAGGCCCGTATATAGCGCATGACGGTGAAAAAATCAGGCAGAACAGGAATGCCTTCGGCGTAATCCACCCGCCGGCGTATGGCGTATTCCGGATACATCTCCCTGAAGTTGCCGTAGGTCAGAAGCACCTGTTTCGCCCTGTCGGCATATTCCTTTATTCCTTCCTTTTCATACAGCGTGGCGTAAATGACGGACATCTCCAGGAGACCCCCGGGAGGACGATACCCGAACACGTAGTCGGCATCAAATCCCTCTCGCCAGCGGGTGATAACGGCGTCGTAGTTGTCCCAGTAATAATCGGCGGATTTCCGTGCGTATTCAAGGTATTCCTTCAGAGGAACGGGCTTAACGGGCGGGGATGACACGTCGGCGGTCCGGGCGACGAGTCCTCCGAGACAAATAAAAAGGAGACATCCAATTATTTGGGAACATGGTCTTCTGCGCACGAAACACCTCCTTATGGTCGATAGCCTTATCTATACACAGAACAGCCGTTTTTTCAAGCGATGGTTGCATCTCGCTGGATGATGAGACACAATGGAATCGGGAGGATGAAGGAGATAAACGAATGAACATTATACTCTGGCTGATTTTGTTTGTTCTCTGCTGGCCGATCGCCCTGGCGGCCCTGCTGCTTTATCCCCTGATCTGGCTTCTTTTGCTGCCTTTCCGGCTGGTCGGCATCACCGTGGATGCGGTTTTTCAGCTGTTCAAGGCGATGATCACACTTCCCGCCAGGGTGCTGGCGGGACCGAGACGTCGGCTGCGATGAAATCCAGCCCGAAGGGAAAGCGGAGACCGGATGCCGCCTTTCGTCAAAAACCGAGACGGATGGTTAAACGGAAAGTTTTGACGCCGTTGAACGTGACGATCTGATTGTAATAAGGGCTCACAAGATACGTGCCTTCGGTGCTGTCGGCGGTTGTCGGATACCAAAACCCGGCGTTTTCCTGCCACAGGGTATCGGTGGTTCTGCTGAGGCTGTTCAGCACATCGAGGGCGAAACTCAGCCGGGAGCCCGAGGAGAACGTAAAAGCCTTTTCAAACCGCAGGTCGAGACGGGTGACGTCGGGGAGCCTCTCGGTTCCCGGTTTTTCGAGAAGAACCTCGACGGGAAGCGGACGTGCGCCCTCTGCCAGAGCCCAGTCTTCGGGGGGAAGGATGGTGACGGTGCGGGAGAGGGGCAGGCCGCTCAGGTGCTGGAGGGAGGCGCTCAGCATCAGTCCCCAGGGAAGCCGGAAGGCGCCCAGGAGTTTGACGGCGAGAGGGCGGTCATATTCGAGCATGGTGGACGCAGTCCGGTTGATGAAATAATTGGGGGTGATCTGCGGCAGGCCGGAACCCGCGTTCGTGTTTCCCGTCGTTTCGCTCAACCGCACGGATGCCTGAAACATCCAGTTGTCCGTCATCCGTTTGGACAAGGAAAATTCGATGCCTTTGTATTTCTTTTTGAGTTCGGGGACATTGCGCATCTGATCGAAAAAGAAGGGGGACCCGGCGGAGGGAAAGTAGACCGTCATGGGCGTGTCGCCCGAGCCGTTGATTCCCGGAACGACGGTCGAAAAGGGAATCCACAGGCTGCTGCCTCCCTGGCCGGGGAGAGACCAGGACTGGCCGGTTGTGCGATCGATGTACACCTGCCCGATCAGGTTTGACCATTCCTTGATAAAGCCGTTGGCCTTGAATGTCAGATCAGGAAGAATCTGCTGATGGAATCCGATAAATATTTCCTGCAGGGAAGGAGGCGTCAGATCGTCAGCCACCCGTTTTTTGTAAAAATTTTCCTCGTACATGTAATAGTCGTCAGGGAAGAGGGCAAAGGAATCATCAGCATCGACGGTGGTGTTCGCATTTTCGTCATACCAGTAAAACGAATGGATTTTATCGACGGGAAAGGCATTGAGGGAGTTGATCAGGCCAAAAGAGGGTTTGTCCCTATATCGGGCGAAATTCCCTTTGAAAAGGGTTTTGCCGTCTCCGAACAAATCGATCACGATTCCCACCCGGGGAGAGAATTCATTCCAGACGACAACATTTTGCCAGTCGGGCAGGCTGAGATCGTTGAACGGATTGATTCCGGTTGTGGGTTCGATCAGGTCTTCGCCTATTTGCAGCCCCACCGTATTTCCGATCGCCAGCTTGGCGTATCCCAGAAGATCAGCCGAGCTGTGATCGAAACGCAGTCCGAGATTGATGGTCACACGATCAAAAAATGTGATGGAGTTCTGGGTGAACAGGCTGATAAAATCAGCTTTGGAGCTCGGGTTGAAGGTTTGATCGTACCGGCTGGGGAACCCGAAGCCGATTTTTCCGGTTCCGACTGAATTCCCCGAAGAAGGAGACAGACGTGTTCCAAAATAATAGGGATTTCCGTCCAGATAGCTGACCGACAGCGTGTTTTCCTTCCAGACATCGGATCCGCTGAGGGTGTACTCGTAGGCGGCGCCCGCGTTCAGTTCCGCGTCAAAACCGGAAGAGCCGGTGATGAAATGAGTGAAAAGCCCCCTGGCCTGGAACCTTTTTTTGGAGGCGGTGTTGTTGAACTCGGCGCTTCCCCAGCGGTAGCCGGTGAGAGCGTCGATGTAACGGGGTACCGCCTCCCGGCCATCCTGAAGGCGCGTGGGAAAACTTCCGTCCAGATATCCGGCGTTCAGGTAGGCGGTGGAGTTTTGATTGATGGTGTAGTGGGCCTGCCCGCTGATCTGTATGAAGCGTTCATGATCGAGGAGTGAAGTGGCCTCTTCCGCCAGATTCCAATCGAGAGTCGGAGCGATATGGGACAGGTAGCGGTTCTTGTAAAGAAAACTGGCGCTGATTTTTACTGGGGTGATGGGAGAGGCCGTCAGTTTGGCGAAAGCCGATTTTTCATCCGTATTGGAATTGTAATTCTTATGAAGAGTGCCTTGAGGATCTTCCCAGGGAAAAAATGCGGTGGTGCGGGAGTTGTTGAGGTAATCGATGTTTCCGAAAAACCAGATCCTGTCCGGCCAGAGAGCTCCTCCCAGTGAAAAAGATCCGTTGTACAGCCACTTGTCGTGGGGAGGGGAAGCGATAAGGGAATCCTTTATTTCATCGTCTGATCGAAGGAGACCGATCATTTCCTCGTTGGTGTGCTGCAGCAGGAGAGAATAATAGAACGGATTTTTTCCGCTGCGGGTGACGACGTTGATGTATCCCCCATCGCCGGCGTCTTCGGAAGCGGCATGCCCTCCGGTCTCGATTTCAATCTCGTCGATCACATCGTAGGGGATGGAAAAAAGGGAGGCCCCTGTGTCCGGATCATTCAGCTTGAATCCATCCATGGAATACAGGTTGGACCGGGGATCCGCTCCGTTGAAGATATGGATTATCGGAAATCCTGTTCCCGCCTCCAGAATTCCGGGAGCCATCGTGATGACGTCCCCGTACCGTCTCGAGAAGGCGAGGCTGTCAAGCGCCGTCCTCTCGATGATGGTCGTGGAATTGGACGATGCGGGCCGGAGTGAAGAGGAGTTTCGGTCCTGTGTCTCCACCTCTTCCGCCGTGCTTTTTTTCAGCTCAACATCGATTCGAAGAGTCTGACCGATCGTGAGTCTCTGATCGGAGATCAACGCCGTCGTGTAATCGGGAATTTCCACCCGCATCCGGTAGACGCCGGAAGGCAGATGGTCGAAGGAGTACCGACCTGATTTTGAGGTAATGAAGAAGCGCATGGCCAGCATTTCATCGGCATCGAGATAGATCATGGCCTTCTCGATGGGAGAACCTTCACTGTCGGTCACTTTTCCCTTGACAGCTCCCCACTGTCTCTGGGCGAAGGCGGTCGAGCTTGTCAACGTCAGCACCAGGAGCGTGGTGATCATCATTGTCTGTTTGCTCTTCAAATCGTTTCTCCTTTTATTTCAGCTCTGCTCAACGGTTGGTGTTGGGCGTCATTCTATGGAAAGGGTTAAAATGCTGCCGACTGACCGAAAGATCAATTCGGAAATATCCCGTTATCTCCTTTTAGAATCAAGTCATCATACTAGCATTTATACTAACTCTTGACAAGACTCGAACGTTTCATTCCCGGCTTATTCATGAAATTCGCCGCCGACTGGAAAAAGGGAGAGGAATGGGTGTAGAGTGGAGATGGGATTTCATTCATGATTGTTTATTCCGACAGCAAAAAGATGCTGAACAAGTATTTTGGGGCACCGGCTGTTTGTGAGGCCGGTCCGGACGAATCCGCCGAGGGGGACCTGAAAGAGTTTCGCCGTCTGTTTTTTGACGGCCGTCCGCATTTTAAAGGGAAAGTGGAGGGACGATGTTTCTGGCGGCTGGCTTTTCTTGTGGAG
>JAHIPL010000253.1 GCA_018894615.1 Acidobacteriota bacterium
CCTGCCGCACAAACGGGCCATCGTCTGTGTCGAGGGCGTTTACAGCATGGACGGCGATCTGGCCAACCTGCCGGAGATCATCCCCATTTGTAAACAATACGGCGTCAAAACCCTTGTGGATGAAGCTCACGCCAGCCTCGTCTTCGGTGAGCGCGGCGGCGGAGTCGCCGAGCACTTCGGGCTGGAGGACCAGGTCGATATCTCCATCGGCACTTTCAGCAAGTCCTTCGGTGCCATCGGCGGATTCGCGGCCGGAACGGAAAAAGTGATGAATTTCTGCCGGATTTTCTCCCGCTCCTATATGTTCTCCTGCGCCATGGCCCCCCATACGGCCGCCGGCATTCTCAAGGTCATCGAGCTGTTCAGAAAGAACCCGGCAACACGGGAGAAACTCTGGGAGAACACCCGCTACATGTGGAAGGCCCTCACGGACGCCGGGCTGGACATCGCCGACACCAAATCCCAGGTCATTCCGGTCATGGTGGGATCGGATATCCGGCTGCGGGAGATCAGCAAACGGCTTCTCGAGAAAGGCCTCTACACCGGAATCGTCACTTTCCCCGCCGTCTCTAAAAACAAAACCCGCCTCCGGCTGTCCGTCTCATCCGCCCATACGAAGGAACAGTTGGACCGGTGCGTGTCCCTGATCCGGGAGGTGTTCGACGAAATGGAGGGCTGGCAGCCGGATCTGTGAGGCGGAAACATCCATCCAAAACATCCATCCATCCTTGCATCCCCGCCCGGTTTTGTGATAAATAAACATGTTCCTAGTCCTATGAGGAGAATTCAATGGATCTATTCCAGAAATGTGATACAGACGGCGGTTATTTCGGCATGTTCCGCGCCCGCGATGATTATTACTTCACACGGCCGATTTTAAATCCCATCCCTGATACTCAAATGGAATTTCAGGGCAAAAAAGTCATTCAGTGGTCGATCAACAATTACATGGGCCTGGCCCAAAACGAGGAACTGAAGGCCATCGCCGTAGAAGCCGCCAAAAAATACGGCACGAGCGCTCCTATGGGGTCCCGCATGATGACGGGCACCACCCTGAAACACCTTGATCTGGAAAAGGACCTGGCCGACTTTCTGGAAAAGGAATCAGCCATTCTCTTCAATTACGGTTATCTGGGAGTGACGGGCACCATTCAATCTATGGTCGACAGCAACGACGTCATCATTTTCGACAAACTGTCTCATGCCTCCATGGTGGACGGCGTGCTCGGCTCACAGGCCAAGTTTCGGGTTTTTAAGCACAACGACATGGACAGCCTGGAATCCCATCTGAAGCACGTCAATCGCGACCGGAAGGGCGGCGTTTTGGTCGTTACCGAGGGTGTCTACGGCATGCAGGGGGACCTGGCCGATCTCCCCAACATCTGCGCCCTCAAGGACAAATACGATGCCCGCCTGTATATCGACGACGCCCACGGTTTCGGCGTGATGGGAGAGACGGGACAGGGAACCGCTTCCTATTTCGGCGTTCACGACAAGGTCGACATCTACTTCGGAACCTTCGCCAAAGCCTTTGCCGCCATCGGCGGCGTCAGCGCATCGAATAAAAAAGTCGTGGACTGGATCCACTACAACGCACGCACCCAGGTTTTCGCCAAGAGCCTGCCTTTAATCTTTGTGGAAGTCCTCAAACGGTCGCTCGAGATCATCCGGACCGATAAAGAGAGCCGTAACCGCATGTGGGAGAATGCCAAAAAACTCAAGACAGGCCTTCGCAATCTGGGATACAACGTCGGGGAGGTCCAATCCCCCATCACCCCCGTCTATGTTCCCATGGGTGACATGGAAATGGGCATGAAGATCGTCCAAAGCATTCGCAATCTCGGCATCTTCATCACCGGCGTCATGTACCCGGTCGTGCCCAAAGGGATCATCCTTTTCCGCTTGATTCCGACCGCCGCTCATACCGACGAGGAGATCCAGATGACACTGGACGCCTTTAAAAAGGTCCGGGACGATCTGGGATTAAAACTGGATCAGATGCCGTCCGGAACATGAGATGAGAGAACGGGTTCTGATCACCGGATCTTCGAAGGGGATTGGAGCCGCGACGGCCCGACTGCTGGCGGAAAAGGGCTACCAGGTGATCGGTACGGCCCTTCCGGGTGAAAATCTCGATGACGCCCCCGAATGCGTCACCTTTCTGCGGCTCAATCTGAACGACGACCACTCCATCGAAACATGCCTGGCCGAGGCCGGTGAGATCGACATCTTGATCAACTGCGCCGGGGTCAGCCAGGTCGGCCCGCTGGAAGAATACCCCATCGAAAAGATGAGAGCTCTCTTTCAGACGAATGTCTTCGGAGCCGTTCAGATGACACAGGCCCTTCTCCCCCGGATGCGCCGGATGGGAAAAGGTTTCATCATCAATATCGGCTCCCTGGCGGGCAAATTCGCCGTTCCCTTTCAAACAGGATATGTGGCCTCCAAATACGCCGTGGCCGGCTGGAGCTGGGCCCTTCGCAGCGAGGTTAAAAAATTCGGCGTCCGCGTCGTCGTCATCGAACCCAACGATATTCGCACGACCATCACACCCGAACTCAACCTTCACCCGGGATCGGACTACTGCGACGATGTGGAGTGTATGAAGAAGGCGAGGGCGGAGAGCATGAAAAAAGCCTGCGGTCCCGAGGTGGTCGCCCGGAAGGTCTTGAAAATCCTTCGGTCGAAAAGATCCCGTCCCTTCTACACCGTCGGCGGCGCCGGGCCGTTGATGGTCTTTCTGAAGCGATTCGTTCCCGACACCCTGCTGGAAAGATTAATCCGAAGAAACTACGGACTCAAATAACGGCGCCCCTTCCCCTTCCGGCGGCGGCCCGTTGACCGGGCTTGTTCCGGTATGATATCTATAGGCGCTGGTCGTGAATCCTTGGGCAAATCAGTGCCGGAGAAACAGGCATGAAAATACTGTTGGTTTACAACACCATGGCGGGACACAAGCGGGCGGGAAAAATCCTTCCCGAGGTGGAGGCGGCCTTCAACAAAAAAGGGATCGAATTCGACCTTCGAAAAACCGATTACCCGGAACACGCCGTGGAAATTGTCAGGGAAGCGGATTTCAGCCTGTATGACGGAATCGTGGCGGCCGGCGGCGATGGGACTCTGTTTGAAGTGATCAACGGTTATTACATGAATCCGTCGAAGGATAAAATTCCCCTCGGCGTGCTTCCGGTCGGCACGGGAAATGCCTTTGCCCGCGACCTGGAACTGGATGTCTCCCGGTGGGAGGAGGCGGTGGATATTTTCGCCCTGAAGAAACCCCGGAAGGTGGATGTCGGACGCTTCACCTCCCACGGCCAGGACTACCATTTTCTCAACATCATGGGATTGGGATTTGTGGCCGATGTGACAAAAACAGCCCACCGGCTGAAGATTTTCGGCAACGTCTCCTACACGCTCGGCGTTTTATACCAGATCGTTCTCCTCAAAACCTACAACATCACCATGGAGACCGACGGCAAAACAATCGAACGGGAAAATGTCTTCATCGAGATCTCCAATACCCGTTGGACCGCCAACTTCCTCATGGCGCCGAACGCTGAAATCGACGACGGGTATCTCGATGTCACCCTGCTGGGCAAGGTCAGCCGAAGGAGGCTCCTTCAGTGCTTTCCCAAAATCTTCACCGGCGAGCACATCCTGCTGGATGAGGTGGAGCAGTTCCGGGCCCGATCGATCAAGATCGAAACGAGCGTGCCCAAGGTCATCACGCCGGACGGCGAACTGATCGGAATCACACCGGTCGAGGTGAAGTGCCTCCATCAGGACGTGCCGGTCTTCTGGAAATGATCCTTCTCTATTCCCTGTATGCCTGGGTCGCCGGAGGGGTCTATGTCCTGTTGATATGCCTCCTCGTGCTGCTCCTCTCGCTGTTTTTGCCCCCCCGGATCTATGACCCCCTTTTTAAGGCCATGTGCCGGTTCCTGTTCAAGCTGCTCTTTATCAGAGTCCGCAGGGAAGGGGCCGAACAGATCTCTTCCGGACAGAACTATCTTTTTATGGCCAATCACGTGAGCATTTTTGACATTCCTCTCATCGAAGGATTTATACCGACCTTCCTGCGCGGGATCGAAGCCAGCCCCCAGTTCCGGTGGCCGGTCTACGGCTGGGTCATCCGGAGGCTGGGAAACATATCGATCGACAGGAAAAACATTCCCTCTTCCATCCGAAGCATGAAAATCGCGGAAAAGTACATCCGGTCGAACAAATCCCTGATCGTCCTTCCCGAAGGCCACCGAACCACGGACGGAAAGCTCGGGACCTTCAAACGCCTCCCTTTTCATTTGGCCAAACAGGTCGAGATCCCGATTTTCCCCATCGGTTTTTCCGGCGTTTTCCGTCTCAAACACAAGGGCTCCTATCTCATTCGCCCCTCAAAAATTTTCGTCCGCTTCGGAAAACCCATCGACACGGCCGTCATCCGTTCATCCACGGTTGACGAACTTGCCTCCCTCGTCCGTGCAAGAATTCAGGAATTGATCAGCGACTGAACGCTGCTGAAAGGAGATGAGTGTGCAATACAGGATCGATTTTGAGGACATGGAGTGGGAGTTTCCCATGGCAGGGGTCAAATCAAAGATTTACCGGTACGGCCGAAAACAGACACCGCGCCCGCACGTTGACCGAATCCGTCAAGGTGATCTTTGTCGAGGATGTCTGATCAGCGCTCAGGGTGCCACGCCTGTCAATTCTTCCGCAAAACGCTGAAGTTTTTCGAACCGGAGTGATTCCTCTTCCGTCCATTCGATCTTTCGCGGCTCCTCTCGATAAACATATGTTCCTGTGAGGTCCTTCACATCATCGGACAACGCCAGATGAACGATCCTCTCTCCTCCCTTCTTTGGATGTTCAAGAAAAAGGTTGAGGAATTTGACCAGAAAAGCCGGATAGTCCCGAAAGACTGAGGTCGCGAGGAG
>JAHIPL010000254.1 GCA_018894615.1 Acidobacteriota bacterium
CTCTGTTTTTTCCTGGCGTTCTATGTTCACACCGGTTTTCCTCAGCCCCTGCCTCAGGTCGATCAGCAGGAAATGGAGGCGTTGACCGGACAGTTCAACACCGCGAAGGACGCCTATTTTGCCGAGGATTATGCGACCGGAAAAAACATCCTGGAGAATCTGATTTCGGCTCTGGAAGAGAAAGACGGACTGGACACCATGAAGGGGGAGGCCTACCTCCTTCTTGGCGCCACCTATGAAAAACTCGGCTACAATCTTCTGGCCATGAAGTTTTACTGTCTGGCCAAAGAGAAACTGGGGGACGGGAAAAGCATTGAGGGGTTGGAGCTCCGGCTTCTCAAATACTACACCGTCACCTGCTTCGCTCCATCCGGTATCGCCGTGTATGTCCTGATCGATCAGTATCAGGGCGCCTATGCCGCTTATTTTGCAGAAGACTATGAAGGCGCCAAGGTCATTCTGGAAAATCTCGTAGCCGAGGTTGAAACGCTCCGCGGGTGGGATTCCTTCAAAGGCGAAACCTATCTGCTGCTGGGCGCGACTTATGAAAAGCTCAAATACAAAGAGCTGTCCATCAATTATTACTGCAAGGCCAAGGCCATTCTGGGTGAAGGAAAAACCATCAGAGGGTTGGTTTTGAGTAAACTGCGGTGGTACAAGGTCAAATGCGCGGGAGTCGCCGGCGTGGCCGTGGCCTCCAGACCCAGACGGGGAGGCGGCTTCGGCAAGCTTCTTGGAACATTGATCGGCTTGGCCATCCTCGGAGGGCTGGTCTGGTATTTGTTCTTCTCGCCCAACGCGCCGTTGGGTCCCACAGGGGATTACACCAGCATCACGGTTAGGGTGGAGGTGGAGTACAAAGGCCTTAACGGAAAGGGCGTTCGAAAGTTGTGGATCAACAACGTCGAGAAGCTCAATGAGAACTTCAGCTATCCGCAGGATGCCGACGCCAACTCGAGCTGCTCGGACGCCACAAAGATTGAAAACAGGGGGCCGTGGACCTACACGTCCTCCAGCGGGCAGGTCACCCTCAAGGAGCTCTGGGATAACTGGGATTACTTCACCCACAAATCAGGAGGCGTCCTGAACCGCAAGGTCATCTGCACCAGCTGGACCGTCACGATCGACAGCTACGAGTGGGATAAGGGGCGTGATCCTGGAACCCCGGTCGTCAACGGCCTGAACAATCTGACGATGGATATCAACGCGGACTGCACGGACCTGTCATTCTGGGTGACACGCTGCGAAAATGAGGGCGTACTGACATTTTCCACACCCGCTGAGTTCGGCAAGAAGTCGAGCGGTGTTTACAAGTTCGATACCTACAGCGTTGTAAAGAGGTAAATCGGAGAAAGCGGTCTAACACAATTACACTTACAATCCAGGGGGACCGGTTTATTCCGGTTCCCCTTTTTTTTTCTTAAAATAAATCAGTAGAAGTAGAAGCCAACAATGTGCCGAAACTGAAGGCCGGATTGATATGTTCGGTCTGGGCCCGGGCGGGCTGAATAGTGGCCAGAAGTAGGATGAGGCACAAGAAAAAGTTGCAGATTTTTTCATGAAAGTCCCCTTTTGTCTCCCTTTTCGAGAAGTCCCTCGGCCGTTCGAATGAAATTATCGAAAAACCTGTCGATGTCGGCCTTCTCCGCCTCATGGTTGAGGAGAACCAGGCGGATGACCAGGTCACATCCGATGAAGGCGTAGTTGACCAGGTTGAGCCCCCGGGATGCCATCTCCTCCCTTACTTTTTTATTGAAGGCGTTCAGATCCCGGATGTGCGGCGACGTGTAGCGGAAGCAGATGTTGACCGATGTGCGTTCGGCCATCAGCTCGAGATTTGAATGGCCGGTGACGATGTTTTCGGCATACGCACTCAGGGAGAAAAATTTTTCGATACGGGCGGCGTAGGCGTCATCTCCGTAGTATTTCAAGGACAGCCAGAGTTTGAGCGCATCCACTCTGCGTCCGCACTGAAGGGACTGCGGACCCAGGTCATGCACTCCCAGTTCGTGGTCATGAAAGATGTAATCCGTTCCCGAAACGGTGAATGTTTGCAACATGTGCCCCTTTTCTCTGACAAGAAACATGGAGCAGGTGATGGGCAGCCCCATCATTTTGTGGGCGTTCCAGATGATGGAGTCCGATTTTTCACTACCGGCGGTGAGATGCCTCCATTTCGGGCTGAGAAACACGCCGCCTCCATGCGAAGCGTCGATGTGGAACCAGATCTTGTATCCGGCGGCGATGGCGGCGATAGACTCACAGGGATCGAAAGCACCCTTAACCGTTGTTCCGGCCGTTGCTCCGATAAAAAACGGGACGAGGCCCTGTTCCATCGTGTCTTCCAGCATCTTTTCCAGCTCTTCGGGGAACATGGCCCCTTTTATGTCGCTCGGAACTTTTTTCACCTGATCCGAACCGATACCGATCACATTGGCGGCCTTTTCGAAGGAATAGTGGGCCTGGTCGGATACGAAGGCGACCAACCGCTGTCCGTCCCTGATCCCTTTGCGCCTGGCGTCGGCCCGCTCTCTGTTTCGGGCGATCATCATAGCCAGAAGGTTGCCGTTGCTGCCGCCGGTCACGAACTGCCCTTCGGGATCGGGATATCCGACCAGACCTCCCATTTTTTTGACAAGTTCGGTTTCCAGAATGGTGGCGACGGGAGCGACCTCATAAGTGTACATGGAGGTGTTGGTGAGAGCCGTGATCATCTCCCCCAGCAAACCCGGCAGTGAGAAACCCGACCAGAGCTGATTGTAGTACTGGCGGTGACCGGTGCGGACGCTGTTTTTGAGATATTCTTCGATGAATGTGTAGAGCGCCTCCAGGCTGCATCCCTCTCTGCTCAGGCTCAGATCCATCTCCTCGATCAGCCGGGAAGGTGGGGCGTGGCGGGTGACGGGGGTCAAATCGGACTCCGTTTCCCTGATGTAGGTGTTGATGATGTCCCGGATTCTGTCGTCCAGGAATTTATCCCTGTCAGTCACCTTGGATGTCTCCCTCCGGGTGTTTCTTCAAAGTTTGAATTATCAGTATGGCTTGTTGGATAGTGGACGTCAAGTTTTGAAGAGGGATTTCTCCGTTGACAACCTTCACCGAAGCCCCTAAACTGGCACCAATAGGAAAAAGGTTATGGGATTTAAAGCCATCGTGCCCGCAGTAAAAATGATCGGAAAGAGACAATGACGGGACATCAAGAGGGACACCGGCACGCATTCAGCGGTCCCGGACTTGAGGAGGACCTGCTGAGGCGGATGGAGGATTGGAGGGATATCGGCCTGCCCGACCGGATGAAAAAAAAAGATCCCACAGTGTGGTTTGATCCGCCGCGGCCGGAAACCGCCGACCGGTTGGGGTGGCTGGATCTGCCTCATTCGTCGAGACCGCTCGTGGCCGATTTTGAAGCATTCAGGAGAAAAATCCGAAAGGAGGGTTTTGATGCCGTGATCCTTCTGGGTATGGGAGGTTCCAGCCTGGCGCCGGAGGTGTTTGACAGCCTGGCCGATGTCAATGGCTCCGGCCTCCCCCTTCATGTCTGCGACACAACCCATCCAGCCTCCATCCTTGAACTGGCAGGGGCGACCTCCGGAAATAAAATCCTCTACCTTGTGTCGAGCAAATCCGGAACGACCCTGGAAACTCTATCTCTCTTTCGATTTTTCTGGCAGAAGCAGCAGGAACAGAGCGGAAATCCGGGAGAGGTGTTTGCGGCCGTGACGGATGAAGGAAGCCCCCTTCAATCGCTGGCGGAGGATAGGAATTTCCGGGCCGTTTTTAACGCTCCATCCGATGTCGGGGGACGATATTCGGCCCTTTCGGCTTTTGGGCTTGTCCCGGCCGTCCTTTCCGGACTGGATATCGGGACAGTGCTGGGCCGCATCACAAAGAAATCAGGGATGGAGGAGGACTTTCAAGCCGGCCTTCGCCTGGGCGCCGCACTTGCCGCCCTGGCCGAGGGCAGGGACAAACTCACTTTTTTTACGACACCCGGTTTGTCCCTTCTTCCGGACTGGCTTGAACAGCTCATAGCGGAAAGCACGGGCAAAGACGGCCGGGGACTCTGTCCGGTTGTGGGTGAACCTCCCATTCCGTTGAGCGGTTACGGCCGAGACCGGGCTTTCATTTTTCTGGGGCTGAAAAACGAGTGGTCGGAAGAGTGGAGCAACAGGCGGAACGGCCTGGCGGAAGCAGGATTTTCCGTCATAACCTGCCTGCTGAGGGACGTCCTCGATATCGGAGCGGAGATGTTTCGCTGGGAGACGGCCGTTGCCGCCGGCTGCGCCGCCCTGGGGATTCATCCCTTCGATCAGCCCGATGTGCAGGCGGCCAAAACATGGGCCCAAAAAGCCATGGTCGTCGGCGATCGTCCGGAACGGGAGATGGATTCCCCCCTTTCCGTTTTTGAACCGGAAAAGACAGGCCCGATTCTGGATGCTTTTTTCAAGGAGCGGCGGAAGGGGGACTATATCGCCCTTCAGGCCTATCTGGCGCCGGGGCCCCGGACGCGCGCCGGGCTGCAGTCCGTCCGGCGTGAACTTCTCGACCGGACTGGTCTGGCCGGCACGCTGGGATTCGGCCCCCGCTTTCTCCATTCCACCGGTCAGCTGCACAAAGGCGGTCCGAACACGGGTCTTTTTATTCAACTGCTTGATGAGTCTGAACAGGATCTTCCTGTTCCCGGCACGGAATACACCTTTCGTCGAATCATCACTTCCCAGGCGGAGGGGGATTTCAGGGCATTGAGTCAAAAGGGAAGGCGTGTCATCCGGCTGCAGCTGGGCGGAGATGCGGAACGAGGCTTGGAGCGCCTGACCGATATCGTCCGTTGAGGCCGGCGAAGAGCTTTTAATACAGGTCGAACAGTTTGCCGGCCATGATCAGAATGGCAACCGCCAGAATGATGCGGATGAACTTTTCTCCCCCTTTGACTGCAGCGCGGGCGCCCCAATAGCCCCCCAGCGCGTTTCCACCCGCCAGGGCCAGGCCGTATTTCCAGTTGATGTTTCCGGTCAGAATGAACACGCCCAGCGCAGGCAGCGTGTAAACAAGGACGATAAACACCTTGTGCATATTGACCCGGACCAGGTTCTGATCCAGGAAATGGTACAGGGCGGCCATGAACAGAAAACCGACGCCGACTTGAAGAATCCCCCCATAGAATCCGATGAAAACCAGGGAAGGATAGATCAACCAGTGAGAACGGGACTCTTCGGTTCGAACATTTTTGTAGGAACCGGAGAAAAAGAGGGAAAACACGATGAAGATCAGAACCACTCCCAGAATCCGTTCAAAGAGGGGACCGCTGATGCGGGTGGCGGCGATGGCGCCGATTACGGCACCGGGCAGGGTCAGAAGAGACAGCTTGAAGCTGAGAGTGTAGGCCCGAACCTTGTTTTTGTTGAAAGAAGCGATGGCGAAGATGTTCTGAACGAAGATCGCCACCCGGTTGGTGCCGTTGGCGAGCGCGCCGTCGAGTCCCAGAAAGACCAGCGCGGGCAGTGTCAGGGCTGATCCGCCTCCGGCATTGATGTTGATGAAGCCGGCCACCGCGCCGATTGCAAAGAGAAGAAGCAGATTCTGGAAGTCCATGTTACCACCCAAATGGAATCGCCGTAAAAAGACGACATTTTACTCCGATAAAAGCAGTTATACAACAGGCCCGCTGCCGTCCCAGCAGTAAGTGCACAGTTGTTCTTTGGGAAGGCCGATGGCCGTGACGAGATCCTCCAGCCTCTGGTATCTGAGAGACGTCAGATAGAGCCGGGACCTGATTTTTTCCACCATGGCCTCGTACTCGTCCGATCCGGCCCGGGCGTAGCGGTCAAAATCCGTAAAATGCTCTCCCTCGATTTCTCGGATGGCCATCCGGGCGGCGTAGTCGAATTCCGATGTCGAACGGGAAAAATTTAGAAATTTGCAGTTGTAGATGAGCGGAGGGCAGGCGGGCCGCATGTGGATTTCTTTGGCGCCTGAGGCCTTCAGGCGGCTGATGGTGTCCTGAAGCTGCGTGCCCCGGACGATGGAGTCCTCGCAAAAAAGCAGCCTTTTCCCCCGGATGAGCTCTTCGACGGGAATCAGTTTCATTTTGGCCACAAGATCCCGGATGGCCTGATTCTGCGGCATGAAGCTTCGGGGCCAGGTCGGCGTGTATTTCACAAAAGGGCGGGTGTAGGGGATTCCCGCCCGGCTCGCATAACCCAATCCGTGCCCGGTTCCCGAGTCGGGGATTCCGGCGATGGCGTCCACCTCGATGTGATCCTGTTCGGCCAGCAGCGCGCCGCAGCGGTTGCGCACGACTTCGACATTGATCCCTTCGTATTCCGAGGCCGGATAGCCGTAATACACCCAAAGAAAACTGCAGATTTGAAGGGTGTCTCCCGGAGGGGCTTTTTGCTCGAATCCGTTCCGTGTCAAAAAAACGATTTCTCCGGGGCCCAGTGAATGCTCAATCGTGTAATCGAGATTGGGAAAGGCGCATGTTTCCATGGTTACGGCCAGTCGACCGTCGCTCCGGCCGAGAATGAGAGGCGTGCGTCCATAACGGTCACGCGCGGCGTAAATGCCCTCCGGTGTCAGCAGGAGGAGAGAACAGGACCCTTCGATCAGTTCCTGGACTTTTTGAATGCCGGCGACGAAACTGTCCTCCTGGTTGATGAGCATGCCGACGAGTTCGGTTGCGTTGATGTCTCCGCCCCTCATTTCCGAAAGGTGTATCCTCCGCTGTATAAAAGCGGTCCGGGCGAGCTCCTCCGCATTGCGGATGATGCCGACGGTCGCCAGGGCATACTGTCCGAGATGCGACCGCATGAGGACGGGCTGGTCTTCGAAATCGCTGATAACGCCGATTCCGGCAGGGCCGGACATTTTGATGATGTCGAATTCAAACTTTGAGCGGAACTGCGCATTTTCGATGTTATGGATGTAGCGCTTGAACGTTCCTTCATTGCAGACGGCCATGCCGCCGCGCTTCGTTCCCAGATGGGAGTGGTAATCCGTACCGTAAAAAAGATCGGTGGTGCAGTTTTTCCGTCCGATAACGCCGAAAAGCCCTCCCATTCTGTCCTCCTGTTTTCTGAACTGACGTAACTATGACAAAATCCATCCACCAGTTCAAGGGAAACGTTTTTCAACAATGTTTTGCGGCGTAACAATCGAAATCATGAGCTTTTCATTATGAGTATTTCGTATTGACTCTCAAATTTCGTATAATATGAATGACGGAGGAGGATCGATGAAAAACACACACCTGATACCTGTGATCGGATTGGCCGCCCTCCTGGGATTTTCGGCCTGTCTCATCTATGTGGCGGAACCTCAGGGGAGGGATTTCTCGCAGCCTGCAGCCGAATACAGTGATTCCATTTCCATCGACGAAGGCGGACGGCTGTCCCTGAAGAATGAGGAAGGCGTCGTTGAAATCGAAGGGTGGGACGAACGTGAAATCGAACTGACGGCAAAAAAAATGTTCAAACCGCCTGCCGGCGGAAACGTGCGCATCTATACCGGAATTGAAAGGATGCTTCCAGATATCCGCATCGACCGCACGGGATCAAGGGTGGACATCGAAACCGTTCCTGCTCCAGGCCGGGAGCGGGCGTCACGGGTGGATTATGTGCTGATGGTTCCCCGCTACATCCACTTGGACCGGATCGTTCTGGAGGAGGGGGATATCTGGATTTCGAGCATCTACGGAACGGCCGACATCAGCGTGGAGAGGGGGGATGTGACCGTCGAAAACTTTTCCGGATCCCTCTCCGTCCACACGGGATACGGTTCAGCGGATGTCTATCTCTTTGACCTCCGGGACAGGGATGAGATCGTCGTGATTGTGGAAGAGGGAGACATCACCATCAATCTGGAGGAACAGGTCAACGCCCATATCGAAGCGGAAGCGGTGGATGGGTTTATCAGGAGTGAATTTACGGAAAGCACCTTTCAGTCCGGAGAGCTGTACCGGGACACGCTGGGAGCGGGCGGCGCCCGTATTTCCGTTCGGACAAGGAAGGGCGGCATTTCATTCGGTAAAATTGTCAGGGACACACCCTGAGGGGAGAAGGCCATGGAAGAAAAGAAAAAAGTCATCTTTGCCGGAGCCGCGGGCATCTGCCTGATCGGTCTTTTGGTCATTATTTATTTTCTGTTTTTAGCGGAGAAGCCCTCTGTCCCGCCCGTTGATCTGAGCGCACAGGATGCGCTGTCGGAAACCGTGGGCGGATCGGATGAGGGCGCTTTGAAGTCGGGCCCGGTCGAGCCGCTGGACATCAGGCTTGAGGGGAGTGATTCCGCCGTGAGGGATTTGATCAGGGGATTGTCCGCCGACCCGGTTTTTGCCCAGTGGATTCTCGGAAAGGATCTCATCCTCCGGTTCACGGCGGCGGTGGACAACATCGCTCAGGGCTCCAGTCCGCGGCCGCATATCGATTTTTTCAAGGTGGAAAAGGAATTTGCCGTCGAGTGGAAAAACGGAGCGGCCTCTATCGATCCCTCGAACTTCAGCCGCTACGATGTAGCGGTGGACGTGTTTTCATCCCTGGATGTGGAAGATGCCGCAATCCTTTTTAGACGGATGATGCCGGTGTTTCAGGAAGCCTACGCCGAGCTGGGATATCCCAACAAGGATTTTGAACAGACCCTTATGAAAGCCGTCGATGAACTGCTGAAGGTTCCCATTCCTCCCGATAAGGTTGAGGTCGAGCGCGATGTGATCACCTATACCTACAAGGATCCCGATCTGGAAAAATTGTCCGAAGCTCAGAAACATCTGCTGCGGATGGGACCTGACAACATCCGGATCATTCAGGCTAAACTGAAAAAACTGGCCGCGGCACTGTGGTCTATTGATAACTGACCCCTATTAGCCTCTCTCTTCAGTCCCAGTCAAAAGGGTCGTTTTTTTCAAAATCGGGATTCCGGTGTTCTCCGTTCCGGAAGGGAAGGGGCTGCAGAAACAGGTTTTCAAATCCATGTTTTTCTGCGTGTCTGACGACCGCGAGATATTCCTCCCCACTTATTCTCCGCTGAAAACCGTCGGGGGCTTTGAAACAGGGGACATACTGGCTCATGATGCTGAGCGGGACGGTGGTCGACAATCTGTCGGCGATCCAGTCCAGAATATGAAGGGAATCATCGACACAGCCGGGAAGGACGAGGTGCCGGATGATCAAACCTTTCAAGGCTGTTCCGTCCTCGGCGTATTCCACGCGAGGCTGTTGGCAGTACATTTCCTCAACGGCGGATGAGGCGTGGACAAAATAATCGGAAACACCGGTCAGCCGTGAGGAGAGGGCACCGGAAAAAAATTTAATGTCGGGAAGATAGATGTCCACAATGCCTTCCAGCCGCCGCACCACTGGGGCGAGCTCATATCCGTTGGAGTTGTAGACGATAGGAAGGCGCAGCCCCCGCCGGACAGCTTCCTCCAATCCTCTGAGAAGCCCGATAAGAGCATGGGTGGGGGAGACCCAGTTGATGTTGAGGGCGCCCAAGTTCCGTAGATCGAGCATGGCCCCGGCCAGATTTTCCGTAGATGTGGGGGAATGGGCGACATTCCAACTGATCTGATAATTCTGACAGAAGCGGCATTTCAGGTTGCATCCGGAAACGAACAGCGTACCTGAACCGCTCCTGTTTCCTCCCGACTCGGCACTGCAGTCCTCGCATCCGCTCAACACGGGTTCCTCCCCGAAGTGAAGGAGAGCCCGGGAGAGGGATAACTCTCCGGCAGTGCCGCAAAATCCCCTCTCTTCGCGTATCCTGTCGACGCCGCAGTTCCTCGGACAGAGGCGGCAGTCCCGCAGATGGGAGGAGAGAGATGAGAGGGCCTTTTTGATCAGGCCCGCTTTTGTGTTCATTTCCGATCAAAATATGTATTTGATCACCAGGAATCCGCCGACCAGAAGAATCATGAAGGCGATGGCCACCCAGTTGAAATACTTTTCGATGAATGTTCGGATGGTCGGACCGAACTTGCGAAAGAGAGCGGCCACAACAAAAAACCGCAGGGATCGGCTGAGGGCCGAGGCGAGAAGAAACAGCGGGAAATTCATTTTGAACACACCGGAGGCGATAGTGAAAATCTTGTAGGGGATGGGAGTGAATCCGGCGGTGAAAACATACCAGAATCCGAACTGGTCGAAGTTCTGTATGACCGTCTGGAACACCTCGGGGGTGAAACCGGGGATGTATTTATAGAAAAAAACATCGACGGTGGGCCACAGACCGAAACCGATCAGATAACCGAGCGCACCGCCGAGGACCGAGGCCGTGGACGTGATGAAGGCGAACTTCCATGATTTTTTGATGGCGCCGAGACAGAGGGCGATCAGAAGCGGGTCGGGAGGAATGGGGAAAAAGGAACTTTCGGCCAGAGCAAGAAAAAAGAGAGCCAGGGGCCCGTAAGGGGTTTCCGCCCAGTGAAGCACCCAGTCATACAGTTTTCGTAAAAATTTCATCGTTGTTCATTTCCAAAAGATTTTTAAATACCGGCGATTCAAGAGCGGTGCCGTCCGTCAGGTTGCGGTGTACGGGCGTGACGGTGATCCAGCCCTGTTTGATAAGACGGACATCGGTCCCCTCTCCTCCGACGGCCTGGGGCGTTCCTGTTCCGATCCAGTAATAGGTCCTGTTGCGCGGGTCTTTCTTGACGAGGATTTCGGGATTATATCGCTTCTCTCCCAGGGCGGCGAGTCGAATACCTCTGATGGGAGGGGGGGGGATATTGATGTTGACGGTGACGCCTTCGGGAAGCCCGCCGGCCAGTATGCGGCCGGCCAGGAGGGAAGAGAACCGGGACGCAAAATCGAAGTCGAATGTCCCTTCACCGTTATGCATGAGGGAAAGGGCGACCGACGGGATGCCGAGGAAGGTCCCCTGGCGGGCGCCGCCCATGGTGCCGGAATAGGAGATATCCTGCTGCCCCAGGTTGGGTCCCGGATTGATACCCGAGAGAAGAAGATCGGGTTTTCGGGGCAGCAGTTTCTGCACGGCCATGTAGACGCAGTCGACGGGAGTGCCGCTCACGGCAAACACCCGATCCTCGATGTGTTTGACCCGGAGAGGGGAGTGCAGCGTCAGGGCCATGGACGTGGCGCTCTGTTCCCTGTCCGGAGCCACGATGTACGTTTCCGCCTCAGGTGTGAGGGAATGAAACAGGCGCTGTATTCCTTCCGCAAAAAAGCCGTCATCGTTGGTTAGCAGGATAAGCGGCCGCATTGTCAGGTTCGAGGTCATGATGCTCCAGTCTCCGTTCCCGTGATCCGGGTTTGCCCCAAGTGGGCGCCGGTAAAAACGGATTGTACCATCCCGGTAGGGGAAATGAAACATGAATTCTACGGCCGTGAATTCTACGGCCGGATGAGCCGGATCGCGTTGCCCAACGCCATTTCCAAAAAACCGCTGAAGGCGGCAGGGGGTCTGAAAAGTGAAAAAAATGGTCGGGACGGGCGGATTTGAACCGCCGACCCCACGCACCCCAAGCGTGTGCGCTACCAGGCTGCGCCACGTCCCGACTGGAATGCCCTCTATTATAGCAGAGACGATCAAATTTACAACTCATACTTGCAGACAGGTTTCGCGGCTTCACAGGGGGACTGGAAGGGTGGGCCGGCTATTTCTTCAGCAGGAAGGAGAGGTCCTTCAACTGCTCCCGGATGCGGAACAGAACCTGTTTCAGAAGGTCGGGATGAGTGGGTTCCGAGGGAATGATTCCGAATTCTTCCTCGATCGTTCGTTTGGCACCGCCCAGGGTGTAGTCGTGTGTGTCGATCAGTTCCTTCATGCGGACCAGGATGTCACAGTCCTTTTTCCTGAAGATTTTTTCGCCGCCCGAAGTCTGTCCGGACTGAAGAAAATAAAAAGCCGTTTCCCATTGTTCGATCCGCTCCGCTTCAAGGCCTGTTATCCGGCAGACTTCCTCGAAGCTGTAGATCAATTTGGTGGTTGCAGTTTTAGCCTTCATGCCCTTTCGGAATCCCTTCGTACATTATCAGGATTTTTATGAGTCGTCAATACAAAGCTCCCTCAAACAGGACTCCGCAGTGCGATCTTTCGAAGTGACGAATCCTCTGAAACAAAAGTATCCTGATTTGATATAATAATGCTTATGAGCCCGCCGCGAAAGACCGAAAGGGAATACACGCCTCTGGCCGAACGGATGCGTCCCAAAACCCTGGAGCGTTTCTACGGCCAGGAGCATCTGATCGGTGAGGGGAAAATTCTGACTCGACTCATCGCCTCCGATCATCTTGTTTCCATCCTTTTCTGGGGGCCTCCGGGTTCGGGAAAAACCACTCTGGGATATATCCTGGCCGACCGGTTCGATCTGCCCTGCCTCTTTTATTCCGCCGTCATCACCGGGATCAAGGAAATCAAGGAGGCCATGAACCGGGCCGAGCAGCACAAGCAGCTCTACAGGCAGCCCACCATCATCTTCCTGGACGAGATTCACCGTTTCAACAAGGCCCAGCAGGGAGCCTTTCTACCCTATGTCGAGAGAGGGGACATCGTTTTGTTCGGTTCGACGACGGAAAACCCGTCCTTTGAAGTCATCGCTCCGCTTCTGTCCCGGATGAAGGTCCTGAATCTGCAGCCGCTCTCGCGGGAAACGCTCGTTCGAATCCTCCGGGAATCGCTCTCGAACAAGGAGCACGGACTGGGTGAGGCCGGGCTGTCAGTGAATGACGATGTGCTGGGATTGATCATCGACTATTCCAACGGGGACGCGCGGAGATCCCTGAATTCGCTGGAGATCGCGGCCAGTATGGCACCCGGAGAGAAGCTTACAAGAGACCATGTGGTGGAAGCCCTGCAGAAGAGAATTCTTCTCTATGACAAGTCAGGGGAGGAGCACTACAATCTCATCTCCGCCCTTCATAAAAGCCTCCGCAACAGCGATACGGATGCTTCCCTTTACTGGCTGGCGCGGATGATCGTCGGCGGTGAGGATCCTCTCTATATCGTCCGCCGCCTCGTGCGTTTCGCCTCGGAGGATATCGGCCTGGCCGATCCTCAGGCCCTGACCATCGCCAATGCCGCCAGAGAGGCCTTTGAATTCATCGGATCGCCCGAAGGTGAACTGGCCCTGGCTCAGGCCGTTGTCTATCTGGCCACCGCCCCGAAGAGCAACAGCCTTTACACCGCCTTCGGGGATGCCAAAAAAGATGTGGAGCGGTCTCCCTTTGAGCCGGTTCCCCTCCATCTTCGAAACGCAGTGACCGGCCTCATGAAGGAGACGGGATATGGAGCGGATTACCGCTATGCCCATGACTTTGACGAGCGGACGACGGACATGACGACCATGCCTGAAAATCTGGCCGGCCGGCGGTACTACAAACCCGGAACTCTCGGTTTCGAGAAGGAAATCAGAAAGCGAATGGACTGGTGGAGCGGTCGGAAGCGGAGCCGCAGGATGCCGGACATAGACAAATGAGCTGTAAAAGGGATTTATTCTCCGTCGCTTTTGAGAAGTTCGTAGATTTCCCAGCTGATCTCATCGGCCAGGCAGCCGATGCATGATTTTTTGGTGGTGGCGATCTCCTCATCCAGAATTTTTTCCTTGATGATTTTTTTCACCCGTTTGCGAATTTTGTAGAGGAGAATATAATTCATGAGAGCCGCCGATTTGGAATGATATCAGGTCGGTATAATCCTGTAAAGCGGGAGAGGACAGGAACGTATAGGAATTGCGGCACAAACATGGTAGAATACGGGACTTTCGATGAAGCACATTAAAACCACCGCCGCCCTTTGCCTGGCCCTCTCTCTCTGCTCCTGCTCTCTTTTCAGGAAAAAGGCGGATTTCTATCCATCCGGTCCTGTTTTTCCCGTCACCGCAGCCGCTTCGGTCCCCTACAAGGGAGCGATCATTCCTCCTATGAGCATCGCAGGCGACATGATTTATTTCGCCACGGATGCCGGCTATGTTTATAAGGTTTACATTCATGGTCACCGGTTCTATTTTGAAACGGCTTTGAGCAGTGCTCCGGTCGCTGCACCGGTCATTCACGATTCCGGAGTCTTTCTAATCTGCCAGGATGGAATGATTGTCGCGCTGAATATAAATGGATCTCCTGTATGGAACATCACATCACCCGAGCTGCCTACCACACCTCTTGTATTTGGTCAGAGTCGTTTATGTTTTGGAACGGATAAAGGAGGCGTTTTTTCTGTCGAGTTGGATGGGACAATACAAAAATTGTGCAGTCTTCCTGCTGCGGTTTCATCCGTTCGACCTGATATTCGAAGTGAAGATCTATTTGCGGGATGTGTGGACGGCAAGATATATAGAATCAGTATGGATGGCCGGATTCAGCCCATCATTCAGGTCGAGGGAAAAATTATGAGCCACATGACCTTGGACGGCCGAAAGCTCTTTTTTTCTTCGGACACGGGATTAGTGTATTGTTTAAACCTTGTTCGTATGAATATAGAATGGAAAATCGATGTTAGCAGTCGAATCGAAGTTCCGATGTATGTTACAAAGAAACATTTATTTGTTCTGAGCTGGAATGGCATCCTTTATAAAATCCATAAGAGATCCGGTTCTATCGGTTGGTGGAGAGCCGTCCCCTCCCGCTCGGTGTACAGCCTTGCGGTGATCGAGGATCGTATAATCGTCTCCTCCATGTCCCCATCTCTTGTTTGTTTTGAAATCGATACGGGACGTCAGCTCGGAATCTATACTGGGAAAAATGAATTTCGTTCTAATCCTGCGTGGGTGGCTCCTTATCTCCTCGGGCACATGTACGACCGTAAAGAGAATCAGGGAGAAATCTTGTTGCTGAAAAAATACGTCGATGTTGTTTTGGCAGCATCTAAAACACCGCCTCAGATGCCAAATGAAGAGATTGTAATCACAGTAACGGCTTTTGGATATTATAAGCCGGAGTATGCTTTCTCGTTCATAAAAGATGATAAGGAGGAATCCGCTCTAAATCCTCCGGACGAGAATACCTGGACATGGTACCCGAGCGAAGCGGGTGTCTACACTCTGAAGGTGATTGTTTCCGATGTGAAATTTAAACTTGAAAAAAGAATGGTTTTCACCATAAAAGAAAAATTGTTGAATGAACAAGAAACGATTATTTGTATGAAGGTGTTAAAAGTGCTGGTAAAAATGAAATGGATTTTTAGATAAAGAAAACAGGAAAAATCATGATGAACCGTGAGAACGCACTGGCCCTGGTCAAACAGCATCTGAAAAACAAAAATCTGGTCAAGCATTCCCTTGCCGTGGAGGCCTGCATGAGAGCCATGGCCCGAAAGCTTGGACATGATGAGGAAAGCTGGGGACTCGCAGGGATTCTGCATGACCTGGATTATGAAGTGACGGAAAAAAGTCCCGAGCTTCACACTCGGGAAACGGTCAAAATCCTTAGGGAACTCCAAGTCTCCGAAGACATCATTCGAACCATCGAGGCGCATGCCGGAATGGTCGCCTGTCAGTCGGAGATGGAGTATTCCATCTATTCCATCGACCCTCTGACCGGATTGATCATCGCCGCCACCCTGATGCATCCACTCCGGAAAATCAATGAGGTCGATGTGGACTTCATCAGCCGCAGATACAAGGAAAAAAGTTTCGCCCGCGGCGCCCGCCGTGAAGACATCGAACAGATCAGTCAAATCGGGCTGGAACTGGACGAGTTTATCGATATCTGCCTCAAAGCGATGCAGGGGATTCACAAGGAGTTGGGGCTCTGATAATTGAAATAAGAAGATGAATTTGATCCGGCGTTTATGTATAATAATGCTTCAATAAATATTTTTGAATAATCTGATTAATATCAAGAGGAGGATCGATCTATGAATGGAATCACGACCGTTCCCTATCCGGAATGTGAGCCGATTCTTGGTTATGCCCCCGGTTCGCCGGAAAAGGTGTCGTTGAAAAAACAGCTGAAAAAAATGATGAGCGAGGAAATCGAAATACCGCTCATCATCGGCGGCAAAGAGGTCCGGACGGGCAATCTGGCGGACTGCCGCTGCCCGCATGACCATAATCATCTGCTGGCCCGCTATCATAAAGCCGGTCCGGATGAGATTAAAATGGCGGTGGATGCCGCCATGGAGGCCTGGAAAACCTGGTCGGAAATGAACTGGATGTCCCGGGCCGCCATTTTTTTACGGGCCGCCGAACTTCTGGCCGGCAAATACCGCGATGTGCTGAACGGCGCTACCATGCTCGGTCAGTCCAAGACGCCTCATCAGGCCGAAATCGATTCAGCCTGTGAGCTTATCGATTTTTACAGGTTCAACCCGTTCTTTATGAACCAGATCTACATGGAGCAGCCGGATTCGGGGCCGGAGGTCTGGAACTTTCTGGAATACCGGGCTCTCGAGGGATTTATCTTTGCCGTGACTCCTTTCAACTTCACCTCCATCGCCGGGAATCTTCCCACGTCCCCGACCCTGATGGGCAACGTCTGCCTCTGGAAACCGGCCTCATCCGCCGTCTACTCCGCCTATTTTCTCACCCAATTGTGGAAAGAGGCGGGACTTCCGGACGGCGTCATCAACTTCGTTCCCGGACCCGGCCGGTATGTCGGAGACCCCGTCATTCAACAGCCGGAATTCGGCGGTGTGCATTTCACGGGAAGCACGGGTGTGTTCAACGCCATGTGGAAAACGATCGGTGAAAACATGAGCAAATACGGACGTTATCCACGCATCGTCGGAGAGACGGGAGGCAAGGATTTCGCTTTTGTGCATGCTTCCGCCGACGTGAAGGCGACCGTCACAGCCATTCTTCGCGGCGCCTTCGAGTACCAGGGCCAGAAGTGTTCGGCCGCCAGCCGCGCTTACATCCCCGATTCCATCTGGCCGAAAATCAAGGAGATGTTCATCGATGAGTTGAAAACACTCAAGATGGGAGATATCAACGATTTCACCAATTTCATGGGAGCGGTCATCGACAAGGCCGCTTTCTCCACCATCACCGAGTACATCGACTATGCCAAATCCTCTCCCGAGGCGGAGATCCTTTTCGGCGGCGGTTACGACGATTCCAAGGGCTATTTTATCGAGCCGACCGTGGTCCTCACCACCAATCCCAGATTCCGCCTCATGGAGGAGGAGATATTCGGGCCCGTCCTGACCATCTATGTGTATCCTGAAAACAAATTCGCAGAAACCATGAAGCTTTGCAACGAGACGTCCCCCTACGCCCTGACCGGCGGGATCATGGCCACGGACCGCGAGGCCATCATCCAGGCCCAGAAGGCGCTTCGGCACGCGTCGGGCAATTTTTATATCAACGACAAGATCACGGGGGCCGTCGTCAGCCAACAGCCATTCGGAGGAGCGAGAGCGTCCGGCACCAACGACAAGGCGGGATCCTATCTGAATCTCATCCGATGGGCCAGTGTCCGGACGACCAAGGAAAACTTCAACCCTCCTACTGATTACAGATATCCCTACATGGGCGAAAAATAAAACGGACGCTGAAGAGAGGCAACATCATGAAGGCAATTCTGGATATCCTCAATATTAAAAAAGTCAACATTGGAGCCTGTGCCGGACCCGACGCCTGGTTTGATGCGCCGGACAGCGAAGAGCTTGCGTCCGTCAATCCGGCTACGGGTGAGACCATCGCCGTCGTGCGTCAGACCACACCCGAAACCTATGAAAAGGTGATGGAGCGGGCGGCGGCGACCTTTTTGACCTGGCGGATGACTCCGGCCCCCAAACGAGGGCTTGTCATCCGTGATCTGGCCGATGCCCTCAGGGAGTACCAGGAACCGCTGGGAGAGCTCGTCTCGCTGGAGATGGGGAAGATCAGGGCGGAAGGGATGGGTGAAGTTCAGGAGATGATCGACATCTGCGATTTTTCCGTCGGCCTGTCCCGTCAGCTTTACGGGCTGACCATGAAATCCGAACGTCCGGCCCACCGCATGTTTGAGCAGTGGCATCCGCTGGGTGTCGTCGGGGTCATCACGGCCTTTAATTTTCCAGCGGCCGTCTGGTCCTGGAACACCGCCATCGCCTGTGTCTGCGGCGATCCTGTTGTCTGGAAGCCCTCTTCCGACACGCCTCTGACGGCCATCGCCGTCCAGACGATCGCCAATGCCGTGGCGGCCGACCACGGGCTTCACGGACTGTTCTGTCTGGCCATCGGCCGGGGCGCCGTGGTCGGAGAGCGGATGATCAACGACAAACGGATACCGCTCATTTCCTTCACCGGCTCGACCAAAATGGGCGAACGGGTGGCCCAGTCCGTGGCCAAACGTTTCGGAAGGTCCATCCTCGAACTGGGCGGCAACAACGCGATCATCGTGGATGACGAAGCGGATCTGAACATAGCCCTCCAGGCGGCTCTCTTCGGGGCCGTGGGCACATCGGGGCAGAGATGCACGTCCACCCGGCGTGTGTTTCTGCAGAAAAAGATCGCCGCGGAATTCACGGACCGACTGATCAAGGCCTACGGACAGGTCACGATCGGGAATCCTCTCGAGGAGGGAATTCTGATGGGGCCTCTCGTCAACCGGGGCGCTGTCAGCGACATGGTCGCGGCTCTCGAAGAGATCGAAAAACAGGGCGGGAAAATCATCTTCGGCGGTCATCGTCTTCCTGACAAGGGTGAGATGTTTGTCGAACCCACCATTGTGAAGATGCCGGAGCAGTCGCCCATCGTACACATCGAAACATTCGCACCCATTTTGTACCTCATGGAATACGAAAATATCGATGAGGCCGTCGCCCTTCACAATGCCGTGCCCCAGGGGCTCTCCAGCGCCATATTCACAAAAAACCTGTACAAAGCCGAGCAGTTCCTGTCTGCCGAAGGTTCGGACTGCGGCATCGCCAATGTCAACATCGGCACGTCCGGAGCTGAAATCGGAGGGGCTTTCGGCGGTGAGAAGGAGACGGGCGGTGGACGGGAATCCGGTTCGGATTCATGGAAGGCCTATATGCGCCGGCAGACAAACACCATCAACTGGTCAAAAGAGCTTCCTCTCGCCCAGGGAATCAAATTCGGAGACTGATGACGGAAGACGTCAGGCTCGATATCGAAGTCGAGTACTTGGCCCGTCTTTCTCCGGAATTAAAAAAAACCCCGGAAAACGCCGCTCTCGGTTTATCAGAACGAGTGGATAGGCCGTGATACAAATTACAATAATAATATTACAATAATCATGAACATTTAATGCGGATAGCTCGTATATAAAGAGAGGTCCTTGATCAAAGGAGACTGAAATGGCGAAAACATTGTACCGGCTGACGGACAAAAAAATGATCGGCGGCGTGTGCGCGGGTCTGGCCGAGTATCTGGATATCGATCTTTCCGTCATGCGTCTGATATTTATCGGTCTGTGGCTGCTCACCGCTCTTTTTCCCCTGGCGGTCTTTTATATCATCGCCTGGATCGTGATTCCTGAGGCGCCCAGCGGATCCTGATCCCTTTTCTCTCTTAACCCGGCCTGTTTCAGCGAATCGGATTTGACATCCGTCTACGGATTCGCTATTTTTATTCCCTTAGATGTTTGTCTGATAAAAAGGGGAGATCCCCAAGGTACAATCTTATATGGACGAGATCACTTTCAATCACATCGCCATCGAAGGCATGCTCAAATCCAACAAAGCCGGGCTCGCCAACGCGCTGGCCAAACAAATAGGCGGAAAGGTGATCTTCGACATAACCGAAAATCCCTACCTGAAGGATTTCTATGACGAAAAAGAGGGTGCGTCTTTTCTCGCACAGCTCGTCTTCCTTGTCAATCGTTATCACCAGCAGTCGGCGCTTCTGCAGCGGGGGTTGTTCGATGAGAGGATCATATGTGATTATCTTTACGAGAAGGATAAAATATACGCCTATCAGATTCTCACGGATGACGAACTGGTCGTGTACGAGAGAATCTACACCATTCTGAAAACCCGTGTGACCAAACCGGACCTGGTGATCTACCTCCAGCTGTCTCTACCCACGCTCCGCCGACGAATCGCCAAGTACGGAACCCCTCTTGAGAAGAACATATCCACTCCCTTTCTTGAAGACATGCTCGAGGCGTTTGATTACTTTTTTTTCAACTACAAATCGGCGCCCCTTCTTGTCGTCAAGTCGGATAATCTCGATTTCACCAGACAGGAAGATATGGACGACCTCATAGAAAAAATCATTCATATGAAAAAAAGCCCCCTGTTTTACGTCCCGCTTGGGGATCAGAATAAAAAAGGGAGCGATTGATCCGATAAGACTTTACCTCAATCCCGATGAAAAGGCGGGATGGGGAGAAAGGTAAAAGGATGACTGAAATAGAAAAATCTGCCGTTTCCATTTCCATGCTGCGGAAAAAAAAGGAGGCTGGAGAGCCCATCGTCGCTCTGACGGCCTATGACTATCCCGTCGCCAAAATTGTCGATGCGGCGGGTGTGGATCTTATTCTGGTCGGAGATTCGCTGGGGATGGTGGTTCTTGGGCACCCGACCACCGTGCCCGTGACCATGGACGAGATGATCCATCACACCCAAGCCGTCACCCGGGCCGTCAAGCGGGCGATGGTCGTGGGCGATATGCCCTACGGATCCTTCCATCTGTCAGAAGAACAAACGTTGGCCAATGCCCTCCGCTTCATCAAAGACGCAGGGGCGGGAGCGGTCAAGATCGAAGGGGCATCCGCCCGACGCCTGCACCTGATCGAGTCCATGGTGGAAGCCGAAATTCCCGTAATGGGTCACGTGGGACTGACTCCCCAGTCCATCAAGCACCTGGGCCGCTTCAAGATGGCGGGAAAAACGGATGCGGAAGCGGAACTCATTCTTCAGAGTGCGGTGCAGCTGGAACAGGCGGGCGTTTTTGCCGTCATTCTGGAATGCATTCCCATGGAGCTGGCAGGCATCGTGACAAACCGTCTGACCGTCCCGACCATCGGCATTGGAGCCGGCCCTCATTGTGATGGACAGATTCTGGTGTTTCATGATCTTGTTGGATTCAACAACGGCTATCTGCCGAAATTCGTTAAAAAATATGCGGATCTCCAAACCGTTCTAAGCGAAGCCGTCGGCGGATATGCGGCTGACGTCCGGGAGGGCCGGTTTCCGGAAGAGATCCATTCCTATCACCGGAAAAAAAATGAGAATGGAGAGAAAAAGGAAGGACAGGACCTGTAGCCGGTGAATCCCTACACCCTTCCCGTGATGGAACGTATCGAATAACGATGAACATCATCCACTCGATCGAAGAAATGAAGGCCGAGATCCATGAATTTAGAAAAAAAGGAAAAAGCATCGGCTGCGTTCCCACCATGGGCAGTCTGCATGAAGGGCACCTGAGCCTTGTCCGGCAGTCTCTGCAGACCACGGACCGGACGGTGGTCACCATCTTCATCAATCCGGCCCAGTTCGCACCCGGCGAGGATTTTGAGCAATACCCGAGAGATTATGACCGTGATATCGGGCTTCTCGAGCGGGAGGGGGTGGACATTGTTTTCCTTCCCGACATGAAGGACATCTATCCGCCGGGGTATAAAACCTATGTCGAGGTGCACGATCTTCAGGAGAGACTGTGCGGCCTCTCGCGGCCCACGTTTTTCCGCGGCGTGTGCACCATCGTCCTTAAACTGTTCAATATCATCACGCCCGACCGGGCTTTTTTCGGACAGAAGGACGCCCAGCAGGCCATCATCCTGCAGCGCATGGTTAGGGATTTGAACCTCGACATTTTAATTGAAGTCCTTCCCATTGTCCGGGACGCGGACGGTTTGGCCCTGAGTTCAAGAAATGCCTACCTGAAGGACAATGAACGGAAGGCCGCCCTGACCCTGTCCCGCAGCCTGCGGCTTGCGGAAAAAATGATAGCTGAAGGAGAGCGCTCGGCTGAAAAGATACGAGAAGAAATGATCGCCCTCATTCAGTCCGTTCAAGGGACGCGGATCGATTACATCGAAATTGTTGATTCGGAAGAGCTTCTTCCGCTGGAAACCCTCAAGTCACGTGTTCTTGTCTCTCTGGCTGTGTTCATCGGCAGAACCCGCCTGATCGACAACACGCAGATCATTCTCTCCTGATCCGGCGCTTTCAGGCCGTCGTTGTTCATGTGAAGAAGAGATCAATTTTTAGCGAAATCGGGGGGACGCCTCAGCGGCGAACCGATAAAAGTCAGGAGAGAGTCCATTCCTTCAGTTTGTCATAGGGCACTTCACCGCAGAGAACCCCGTTGGTGTCCGTGTTTATAAAGGTCGGTGTGCGGAGCTGCCCCCCGCACTTGGGTTCGATCAAATCCTTGAACGACCGCATTTTGTCGGCGTTCTGTTCGTTGTGCCAGACTTCCAATTTGTCAAAGGAGACACTCTCTTCCTTTTCCAGCTTTTCGACGAGGGGCATCATCCGGCGGCAGTGGGGGCATTCCTTTCCGTGAAACATGATCAGTTTGCTCATTTATCGCTCCTTTTGATAAAGAGTCCACACCAGCACTCTCCGTCGACCTTGTCCTTGTAGGTTTCATGAATCCGAAAATTGCAGGGGCAGACAAGTTTGATGTCCTCTTCAAAATCCTTGGTGCGCAGACGGCAGGGGCAGTATTTAAGGCCGTGGTTTTTCTCGTTGCTGAACACACCGTCCAGCAGCATGTCGACCCGTTCCCTGTCCGGATTGACCTGAAACGCATTGTTTTCAGCGAAGGCGGTGATGGCCTTAAGAAATCCCATTCGATCCGTTTCCGTCTTTGTCCCGGACTGGATGTTCAGAGCTTCCCCGGAAGGGATTTCAACGTACGCATGCTCCACGCTGCAGGTGGGACAGACCTCCGGAGGCTTCAGGCCGAAATGGATGTCGCCGCAGACATGACATCGCCAGAAATTTTTCATCACAAAGCCCCTCCTTCAGGCCGGCATCATTTCAAACGGGGAAGTGATCTGGGACCGGATATTTTCATCATTAATCGGTGAAAAAATGAATCGCGGTTCAATCGATCTCTGTGAACATGGATTTCGGCGAACCGCAGACCGAACATTCCCATTTTTTCATGGACTTTTCCTTCCTGTCATGTTGAATGAATTCATTATACGTCAATTATTATAGCGGGCGCTATTCGAGGTGATAGTTGGGGGATTCCTTGGTGATGATCACGTCATGCACGTGGCTTTCGCGGCTGCCGGCGATTGTGATCTGAATAAAATGTCCTTTCTCCTTGAGGTCAGCCACCGTTGCGCATCCGGCGTAGCCCATCCCTGACTTCAGTCCGCCGACCAGCATCTGGATGATCTGGGCTGCGATGCCCTTGTACGGCACACGCCCTTCGATCCCTTCCGGGACCAGCTTGCTGTCCGAGGTGATCCTGTCCTGGAAATAGCGGTCCCGACTCTGGCCCTCCCGCATGGCCTCCATGGAGCCCATGCCCCGGTAGGTCTTGTACGACCGTCCCTGGTACATGATGACTTCTCCGGGAGACTCCGCCGTCCCGGCCAGAAGGTTGCCGAGCATGACGGAGTCGGCGCCGGCGATGAGGGCCTTGGTGATATCCCCTGAATATTTTATCCCTCCATCCGCGATGAGAGGGATATTTTCTTTGCTCGTGCACCGGTGGACATCGGCGATGGCCGTAATCTGGGGGATACCCGCACCGCTGATGATCCGTGTCGTACAAATGGAGCCCGGCCCGACCCCTACCTTGACGGCATCCACGCCGAGGGCCGCCATGTCGCAGGCTGCCTCATAGGTGGCGACGTTTCCGCCGATCAGTTCCTGGTCCGGGTATTTTTTCTTGATTATTTTTATGATGTCCAGAACGCGGGTGGAATGGCCGTGCGCCGTGTCCACCACGAGGACATCCACTTTTTTGGAGATGAGAGCAGCGGCGCGGTCGAGTGTGTCGTCTCCCACTCCAAGAGCGGCGCCGACCAGCAGGCGGCCGTATTCGTCCTTGGAAGCGCCGGGGTACTGAATGCGCTTCAGGACATCCTTGTAGGTGATGAGTCCTTTAAGGTGGTTGTTCTCATCCACCATCAGGATTTTCTCGATCTTGTGCTTGTGAAAGAGCTTCTCCGCTTCTTCGAGAGCCGTGTCGGTCGGAACGGTGATCGGGTTTATGGTCATGACCTCTGAGATGGGCCGGTTCACCTTCGTTTCGAACCGGATATCCCGGTTGGTCAGGATACCCGCAAGCGTGTTGTTTTCGTTAACGATGGGCAGGCCGGAGATCCTGTATTTCTGCATTACCGCAATCGCCTCAATAATATGATCGGTCGGCTTCATGGTGATGGGATTGACGATCATGCCGCTTTCGTGGCGCTTGACCTTATCCACCTCTTCGGCCTGCTCCTCGATGGGCATATTGCGGTGGATGATGCCGATTCCTCCCTGCTGGGCCAGGGTGATGGCCATCCGCGATTCGGTGACCGTGTCCATGGCCGAACTGAGGAGCGGAATGTGCAGGCTGATGTTCCGGCTGAGACGCGTGGATACGTCCGCCTCGGTCGGCAGCACATCCGACCGGGCAGGAATGACCAGAACATCGTCAAATGTTAATCCTGTTTTAATGTTGTCGTCGAGCATACAATCCCACCTTATTTCTTTTTCTTTTTTTTGCGTTTTTTCGGGATCATCGACCGGGCCTGTTGGGCGCCGCGCGGCTGGGCCTGCGGGCCTCCCTGCGCTCTTTGGTAGTAGACGGGCTGCTCCCGGCGATCCGGCAGATCCTCTTCAACAACGGGCTTAAGAAGGAAGAGGTACTTGACCGTATCCTCTTCGATCCGGTCCATCATATCCTGATACATGGAATAGCTTTCCTTTTTGTACTCGATGAGGGGATCTCTCTGCCCGTATCCCCTCAGGCCGATACCCTCTTTCAGGTAGTCCATACCGAGGAGGTGGTCCTTCCACTGCGTGTCGATGATCTGGAGCAGGATGATGCGTTCGAATTCGCGCATCTGCTCGGTGCCGATGAGCCGCTCCTTCTCCTCGGACATGTCTTTCAGCCGGGAAATGACTCGTTCCCGCAGTTCGTCATAAGTGATTTCATCCCGGTTGATTTCGAGCTCGTTGATGTCCAGGCCGAACTGGTTGCCGATGGCATTGCGGAAACCCTCGAAATCCCAGTCTTCCGGTGGAGTTTCCAGCCCGGTGTGGCTCTCCATCATCCATTCCGTCAGGGACTCGATGAGTTCATGAATGTATTCCTTCTTGTTTTCGCCCTTGAGGATATTCCGCCGCATGCTGTAAATGGATGACCTCTGTTTGTTCATGACGTCGTCGTATTCCAGCAGGTGCTTACGGATGGAGAAGTTCTGGCCTTCGACCTGTTTCTGAGCCCTCTCGATGGCCTTGCTGACCATGCCGTGTTCGATGGGAACACCCTCCTGCATGCCGATACGCGCCATGAGGCCGGATAGACGCTCGCTGCCGAAGATGCGCATCAGGTCATCGCCGAGGGAGAGGTAGAAACGGGAAGATCCAGGATCGCCCTGACGGCCGGCACGGCCGCGGAGCTGGTTGTCGATGCGGCGGGCTTCATGCCGCTCCGTTCCTAGAATGTGAAGTCCGCCCATCTCCAGAACTTTCTTTTTTTCCTCTTCGGTCGTTTTTATCGCGTCCTCGATGGATGCCTGTAGCACTTCGGGGTCGACTTCATCGGGATTTTTCCCCTGTTTTTGGATGGATTCCCGGCCCATCATTTCCGGGTTTCCACCGAGGAGGATGTCCACCCCGCGGCCGGCCATGTTGGTGGCGAGGGTGACGGCTCCGACGCGCCCCGCCTGGGAGATGATCTTGGCTTCGCTCTCATGGTACTTGGCATTGAGGACGACGTGTTTGATGTTTTTCCGGCGGAGGAGGGTGCTGAGGTGCTCGGAGTTCTGAATGGAAATGGTCCCGACGAGAACGGGGCGGCCGGATTCGTGAAGGTCTTTGATTTCGTTGACGGACGCATCCCATTTTTCCTCGGGCGTACGGTAAATGACGTCATTGTGCTCCGTGCGGACGAGCGGTTTATTGGTGGGGATCTCGACGACATCCAATTTGTAGATGGAATGAAACTCCGAAGCCTCTGTCAGGGCCGTTCCGGTCATACCGGCCAGTTTTTCGTACATGCGGAAGTAGTTCTGAAAAGTGACCGAGGCCAGGGTCTGGTATTCCTCTTCGATGCGGACGTTTTCCTTGGCTTCCAGGGCCTGGTGGAGGCCGTCACTGTACCGTCGCCCGGGCATGAGGCGACCGGTGAATTCATCGACGATGATGACTTTCCCCTCCTTGAGCATGTAGTCCACGTCTTTTTTGAAGAGCTGGTAGGCCTTGAGGGACTGATTGATGCCGTGAATGAGGTCCATGTGGGAGAGGTCATAGAGGTTTTCGACGTTCAGGTTTTTTTCAGCTTCGGCGACTCCCTCTTCAAGCAGGGCTACGGTCCTGGTTTTCTCGTCCACCTTGAAATGAGTCTCTTTTTTGAGGCGTCGGACGAGTTTGTCGAGTTTGTAATAGATGGCGGTGCTGGCTTCGGTAGGGCCGGATATGATGAGCGGGGTGCGCGCCTCGTCGATCAGGATGCTGTCCACCTCGTCCACAATGGCGTAGTGGTGGTCCCGCTGGACCATTTCGGATTGACGGAACTTCATATTGTCCCGCAGGTAATCGAAACCGAACTCGTTGTTGGTTCCGTAGGTGATGTCGCTGTTGTAGGCGGCCTTGCGGATGGAATCGGGAATATCGTGCTGAATGGTGCCGACGGTGAGGCCGAGGGCGCTGAAGATGGGTCCCATCCACTCCGTGTCGCGCTTGGCCAGGTAATCGTTGACCGTGACGATGTGGACGCCCTTTCCCGTCAGGGCGTTGAGATAGGCGGGAAGGGTGGAAGCCAGGGTCTTTCCTTCCCCTGTTTTCATTTCGGCGATCATGCCCTGGTGGAGGACCATGCCTCCGATGAGCTGGACGTCGAAAGGCCGCATTTTGATCCGCCTCCAGGCTGTTTCCCGGACGACGGCGAAAGCCTCGAAAAGGATGTCGTCCAGGGAGGCGCCCTGGGAGAGCTTTTCCTTGAATTCGGCCGTTTTGGCAAAAAGTTCGGGGTTGCTGAGATTCCGGATTGCCGGTTCCAGTTCGTTGACGGCGTTGACGGTCGGCTGAAGTTTTTTCAGGTCCCGTTCGTTCTTGGTGCCGAAGATTTTTTCCGCTGCGCGTTTGATCATTTGACTCAGTTTAGTGGATAGGGGGTCAAATTGTCAACGGAGAGGAGGGACGGGAGAAAGGAGGTGGATCAGCGGTGGCGGCGCCAGTCCGAGGTGGTGTAAATGTTCTTGAGGTCTCCCCAGGCATCGCTGACTTTTCGGGTCATGATGAGCAGGCTGTGATGGTCTCCGAACATGTCCACGACATAACCGGGGATGATCTGTTTCTTTCGAAATCCCAGCTTCTGGCAGATTTTTCTGGCGGACCGCTGCTCCTTCATCATTTTACAGACCAGGAGCTCCACCTTGCGTTCATGGGCGATCTCCGTCAGCTCTTTCATCATGAACATGCCCAGGCCCTGGCGCTGATAATCACGGGACACGATCACCCGCATTTCCGCCTGGTTCTTTCGCCAGTCTTCCGGGGAGAGATCCAGAGCCCCGTCGGCGATGATGCTCTTGTCGTCGTCTCTGACGGCGACTAGGCGGACTACCTGACCCTCCGTCATCAGTTCCAGCCTCTTTCGGACGACATCTCTGTTGGTGACGTCGATCCGGAGAAAGCGGCGGTCCTCTTCGGGCAGTGCCTTGTAAAACATCATCAGCTTGTCCAGGTCCTCAGGTTTGAGATTCCGAAAATGGACGGCCGTGCCGTTATCAAGCGTTAATTTGTGTGTTGTCACCTTTGCCTCCTTTTCTGATTTTTGCTGTCTATAAAATATTATAGCCGGGGGAAAAGGTTATGTAAAAAACATTTATAAAGGTTCCAGTTCCTTCTCGCGGAAGGTCAGAATGGGAGGTTCATCCTCCGTTTTCTGACCGGGTGCGTAGTTGAATATATTCTGCACCTCTTTCCCCGCGTACTGGAACAGTTCAAAAACAGGGAGATTGTTGGGACAGGCGCTGCTGCACTGACCGCAGCCGACACAGGAGAAGGCCATGTGGTTGAGCCGGGTCAGATGGAAAAGCAGTGTGTCATAGGGCATCCGGAGGACGCCTTTTCGTTCAGCCCACCGGATGTAGTCATTCGGTTCGTGATGAAAAATATTGGTGAGAAAAATGCACTCGTTGCAGAAGCAGATGGGACACTCCGCCCGGCAGTTGTAGCACCGCTTGCAGCGGGCGAACTGGTTGAGAAGAGAGGTGACCGAACCGAACCTCCCTTTCATGTCGGAGAGGAGTTTGTCCAGCAGTTCGGTTTTTTCCTTTCGGATGACGTCCACTTTTTTGACCATTTCCCCGGGAGGAGCCTCCTTTTTAAGATCCAATCTGTCCGCGATCTCTTCAGAGCAGTCGACAAACAGCTCTTTGGCCGGGTCGGTCCCGATGAAGCCCAGATTCATGTCCGCATCCTCCGGCCGGGGGTAGGGGCAGACCCGGCAGGCCGTGCGGATGTGATCCTGCTTCCCTTCGATGAGGCCGGAGATGTACTGTTCCGCCGTGAAGTTTTTCTGCCCGACCAGCCCCGCAAAATCAGAAGGTTCCATGGTTCCCAGGCAGTCCACACCGATAATGAAAAGGTTGTTGAGGTCGACCTGATTGAACTTGGACAACTCATAGAGGGCCCGGATCTCGCAGGCACGCAGAACGGCCCCGATCCTGGTGCTGTTCACCCCGGAAGTGAGCTCACTCAGAATCGTTCCCCCGTTGTTCATCAGAACGGGAAGGAAGGGTTGGGCGTGGGTGATTTTCTGAGGATCCTTGACGAGGGTGTGGGCATAGGTTCCGTTTTCGAACAAGCCCTGGGGAAGAAGAAGAGCGTCCACAATGCCTCGCTCAAGTATGCTTCGAAAAAAATTGTTCAGTGTTTCAACCTGTTTGCCGTCCTTGACCGGAATCATCATCACTGCCTCCTCAGATTTCCCACATGGATTTGAAGGGACTGGGTCCCATTTCCCTGAGCCTGCCCACCATGTCCGTGACGGTGTCGGCAAACTTTTTGCCCTCACTGGCGCTGATCCAGCGCAGCCAGATCCTTTCCTCCGGAACGCCGATGCTTGTGAGGATGGATTTGAGAATGGTCACCCGGCGGCGGGCCTTGTAGTTGCCGTTCTGATAGTGGCAGTCTCCCGGATGGCAGCCGCCGATCAGAACGCCGTCAGCCCCGTTCAGAATGGACTTCATGATGTAGATGGGGTCCACGGCGCTGCTGCACATGAGGCGGATGAGTCTTATGTTGGGAGGATACTGGATTCGCGAGGTGCCGGCCAGATCAGCGGCGGCATAGGTGCACCAGTTGCAGACAAAGGCGATGATTTTCGGTTCAAATTCCATGGGCTTCTCCTTCATTCCGTCAACGCTGAGTCGATTTGTGCCATTATTTTTCTTTTTTCGAACCCTTTTTGTTCACTCACCCCGCTGTGGCAGGCAACAGAGCAGGCGCCGCAGGCCTGGCACAGCACCTCGATCACATCGGCTGTCTCCGTCTCCGGATTGATCTTTCGGGCGTCATAGGGGCAGGCCGCGATACAGTTTCCGCAGCCGGAGCACCATTTGGCATTCACGACCGGAATTTCCGCCTTGGCCAGGATCCGGTCCTTGGAGAGTATGGTGACGGCCCGAATCGCGGCGCCCTTTGCCTGCGCCACGGCTTCTTCCATGGTGCGGGGGGAGTGAGCCAGGCCGGCGAGGAAAACACCTTCGGCTGTAAAATCAAGCGGTCTGATCTTGGCGTGGGCCTCCATAAAAAATCCGTCTTCGGTCAGCGGCAGTTTCAACAGCTGGCTCAGGTGTTCATTGTCCCCGTAGATGCCGGTGCTGAGCACGACACAATCGGGCGCAAACCTGACATTTTTGCCGAGGACCAGATCTCTGACCTCGACCTGCAGCCGTCCGCCCGTTTCCGTGACCACGGGTTTATTTTCAGGTTCATATCGGACAAAAAGGACACCACTTTTCCTGGCTTTGAGATAATATTCTTCCTTTGTTCCATAAGTCCTGATGTCGCGGTAGAGAACAGTGACATTGGCTTCCGGGTTCAGCTCCTTGATTTTGAGGGCGTTTTTAACGGCCTGGGAACAGCAGATGCGGCTGCAGTAGGAATGTTCCTCATCCCGTGATCCGACACATTGGATCATGACCACATCCCTGAGTCCGGCCCCGCCGTCCCGGCTGAGGGATTCCTCCAGTTCGGTTTGGGTCATCACCATATTATTTTGACCGTAGAGGTATTCCCGGGGCTGGTACTCCTTCGCGCCTGTAGCCAGGATGATGATCCCGTGCCGGATTTCGATGTCATTCTCCTCATCCGATTTCTTGAGGAGAGATTTGTAATTACCCAGATAGCCGGACACCTCTTTCACATCGGTGCCTGAATAAACGGTGATGCGTTCGTTTTCTTCCACGCCCTTGACCAGAGAGTTCAGGTATTCTCCGGGATCTTTCCCATCGATGGCAAATCGGATGTGAGCCAGGTGCCCTCCCAGATTTTCCGTTTTTTCAACCAGGTGGACATTAAAACCCTGTTCGGCAAGAGACAGCGCCGAGGTCATACCCGCCAGCCCTGCGCCCAGAACCAGGCCGTCCTTGTTGATGTCGAAGCTGTTGATCCGGATGGGTTGGAGAAGCGATGCCTTTGACACGGCCATGGTGACGACGTGCTTAGCCTTTTTGGTGGCTTCCTGAGGCTGGTTCATGTGCACCCAGGAGACGTGTTCACGAATGCTGGCCATCTCGAAGAGGTAGGGATTGAGGCCCGCCTCACGGATGGTATCCCGAAAAAGCGATGCGTGTGTGGTCGGCGTACAGGAGGCCACGACCACCCGGGTCAGATTGTGGGTTTGAATATCACTTTTGATCTTTTCCAGGGCGTCCTGTGAGCAGGTGTACAGGCTCTCATCCGCAAAAACCACATGGGGGAGATCCCTGACATATTCCACGACGGCGGGCACGTCGACCACACCGCCGATGTTTCGTCCGCAGCGGCAGACGAACACGCCGACCCGTGGTTCTTCCACCATGAACGGATTCTCGTCCGGATAAGTTTTTTCAGTGGTCAGGGTTCCCCGTTTCGAAGCCAAGAGTTCGGAAGCCTGTGCCGCTGCCGCACTGGCTTCGATCACGGTTTCCGGAATGTCCTTCGGATCGCCGAAGGCTCCGCTGACAAAAATGCCGGGTGCGGTGGTTTCAGTGGGCGAAAAGCTCACTTTCCGGCAGAAGCCGTGCGCATTAAGTTCTACGCCGAACATTTTGGCCATGCTTTTGGCCTGAGGCGAAGGGGTTATTCCGACCGCCAGGACAACCAGGTCGAATTCTTCTTCGAGAAACCGGCCTGCTTCGTTCCTGTACCGGATGAGGAGGTTTTTTGTTCGCTGCCGCTCCATCACTCTCGAGGCCAGACAGCGCTCGTAGCGGATCCCGTGCCTGTCCCGGGCCCCTTCGAAATAGCGCTCGAATCCCTTGCCGAACGCCCGCATGTCCATGTAAAAAATGGTGGGTTCGATATCGGACTGATGCTCCTTAGCGATGAGGGCCTCCTTGGTCGAGTACATGCAGCAGACCGAAGAGCAGTACAGGTTGCCGCAAGTCTGATCCCGGGAGCCCACGCAGGAGATGAAGGCGATTTTTTTCGGTTGTTTCCCGTCGGACGGACGGATGATTTCTCCCTGCGACGGCCCGGAGGCGCTCAGAATCCGCTCGAACTGGCGGCTGGTCACCACGTTGTCATAGATGCCGAATCCGTATTCGCTGCGGATGGCGGCGTCGAACACCTCGAATCCGGGGCAAAGAATGACGGCGCCCACGTCCAGTTCCCTCATCTCCGCCTTCTGATTGAAGGAAATGGCCTCGGCCTGACACACCGTCTCGCAGATGCCGCAGGCGTCGCTGGTGAGGTGCAGGCAGCGCTCTTTGTCGATGGTCGGCACATTGGGGACCGCCTGGGGATAAAGAATGTTCACCACCGGTCTTTTCCCCAGTCCGGCCTCAAAATCGGAAAGAATGGGAACCAGCGGTTTCTGACAGATGTCTTTCGGAAAGATGGCATTGGTGGGACAGATGAATTCACAGGCGCCGCATCCGATGCAGACCGGCGATGTTCTGTCGAAGGCCGGGCTGACCGTCCGTTTGTCTCCCCGGAAAGCGAAGCTCAACACGTTCTGCCCCATCCGTTCCCTGCACATGCGCACGCAGAGCCCGCAGAGGATGCAGTCATCGTGTTCGTTCCGCCGGATCCTGGATTCGGACACCTCGAGCTGTTTGGCGAGATCTTTGAGGGTCTGTGATTCCGGATTCCGGGCCAGGAGGAGCTCCATCATCATCCGTCGCGTTTTGCGTACGGCCGGTGTATCCGTCTCGATAACCAGGCCCTCCCTGGCTTTGTAATGACAGGCGGCGACCAGGCCCGGCTTGCCCCCTTCGATGATTTCGACGAGGCAGATCCGGCAGGCCCCGTAAGGGGAGAGGGCGGAGTTGTGGCAGAGTGTTGGGATATCGATCTCGGCTCCCTTGGCCGCGTTCAGGATGGTTTCGCCGGGAGGAACCTGCAGTTTTTTCCTGTTGATGGTGATAGGAATGGATTGTGTCTTTATTCCGTTCTGTTCGTTTTCGCTGCTCAATGCCTGTCTCCCTTATTCGACAATCACCGCGTCAAATTTGCACACTTCCCTGCAGGCGCCGCACTTGATACACAGCTCCGCGTTGAGAGTGTGAGGCTGTTTTTTCTCTCCGCTGATGGCCTTCACCGAACAGCTGCGGACGCAGACCATGCAGCCCGTGCATGCGTTTGGATCGATGCGGTAGGTGATCAGTTCCTTGCAGACGCCGCCGGGGCACCTGCGGTCGTTGATGTGAGCTTCGTATTCGTTCCTGAAATAGCGGAGGGTGCTGAGCACCGGCTGTGGCGCCGTCGTTCCCAGCCCGCAGAGAGAGGCCGCCTTGACCGCTTCTGCGATCTCTCCCAGAAGATCGAGGTCCGCAGGCTCGCCCCGCCCGGCGCAGATTTTTATGAGGATGTCGTGCATGGCGATGATCCCTTCACGGCAGGAGGTGCATTTGCCGCATGACTCTCCTCTCAGAAATTCAAGGAAGTAGCGGGCCACGTCAACCATACACGTGTTCTCGTCCATGACGATCATTCCGCCCGATCCCATCATGGAACCGGCTTCGAGAAGGCTTTCGTAATCGATCGGCAGGTCCAGAAGATCCTTCGGGATGCATCCTCCGGAAGGACCGCCCGTCTGAACAGCTTTGAATTCCCTGCCGTCCGGAATGCCGCCGCCGATGTCGTAGATGATTTCCCTCAGGGACATGCCCATGGGAACCTCGACCAGCCCGGTGTTGTTGATTTTACCCACCAGGGAAAAGATCTTGGTGCCCTTGCTCCCATCGGTCCCGATGGCGGCATAGGCTTCGGCGCCGTTGCGGACGATCCAGGGGACATTGGCCCAGGTTTCCACATTGTTGATGTTGGTCGGCTTTTGATACAGGCCTGATTCCACGGGATAGGGGGGTCGGACTTCAGGTTCGGGAGGGCGCCCTTCGATGGCGGCGATGAGGGCCGTTTCCTCACCCGACACAAATGCGCCGGCTCCCTTGCTGATCTCGAGATCGAAGGAAAAATCAGATCCCAGGATATTGTCTCCCAGAAAGCCCCGTTCTTGGGCCTGTTCGATGGCGATGGATGCATTGAGGACGGCCAGCGGGTACTCTGTGCGGACATAGATGTATCCCTTAGAAGCTCCTGTGGCGTAGGCGCCGATGAGCATCCCTTCGATCACAAGATGGGGATTTCCCTCCAAGAGGCTCCGGTCCATGTAGGCTCCGGGATCTCCCTCGTCGCAGTTGCAGATCAGGTATTTGACATCCCCGGCCGAGGCCCGGCAGAATTCCCACTTGATGCCGGTCGGAAATCCGGCGCCTCCGCGGCCCCTCAGATTGGCCTTTTTGATCAGCGAGATGACGTCTTCGGGTTTGGATCCGCTGAGGATTCGGGCAAGCGCTTCATAGCCGTCGTTGGCGATGTAGTCTTCGATCCGGGTGGGATCGATCAGGCCGTTCATGCCGAAGATGAGACGTTTCTGTTTCTGATAAAAAGGAACCTCTTTTTCAAGTATGATTTTTTCCCCACTCGTCGGATGCTTGTAGAGAAGGCGGTCGAGGACCCTGCTCCCGATCACCGTCTCTTCGACGATTTCCTTCACTTCACCTGGTTTGACCTTCTGATACAAAACGCCCGACGGCTGGATCACGACGAGGGGGCCGCGCTCACAGAATCCGTGGCAGCCGGTGACGCGGACCTGGATCTCCTTGTCCAGTCCTCTGGATTTTATTTCATCCTGAAGAGCTCCGGACACCTTGAGGCAGCCGTAGGCGCGGCAGCCCGTTCCGCCGCAGACCGTAACCCACTGTTTGACGGAATCCTGTCTGTCTCGGTGTTTTTCCCGGAGGGTTTTGAGCTGAGACGAGCTGCGAATCTTTTTGTCACTCATTCACGGCTCTCTCTTCCATCTGTTTGAATGTGGAAATGAGCTTGGCGGACTTTACAATGGTCATGTTTCCCTTGTACTCCCCGTTTGATACGACGATGGGGCCGAGGGCGCAGGCGCCCAGACAGGCCACCGTTTCCAGGGTGAACTGCCTGTCCTCGGATGTTTCGCCGGCTTTGATGTCCAGGGCCCGCTCAAGCTCCTCCAGAATGCGGGGAGCGCCCCGGACATGGCAGGCCGTGCCTATGCAGACCGTGATGATGTGCCGGCCTCTCGGTTTGAGGCTGAATGCCTTGTAGAAGGTGACGATGTTGTAGATCCGGCTGGGCGGGATGTCCATAGCCAGCGCCACATGATTCAGAATGTGTTCGGGCAGATAATTGAAGGTGTCATGGATTTCCTGGAGGATGGATACGATCGATCCTCCATTCTTCCGGTGCGGTTCCAGGATGGCATCGATCTTTTGCCTCTCCTCATCGGTCAGATCGGGAGGTGAATAAGCCTTCTGTTCAAAATGGGGGGTGTTCCGGACCGGGCAGTTAGCCACACAGAGCCCGCATCCCGTGCATTTTTCGGCATCCACGAATCGCGGCAGCTGCTCCACTCTGACCTTGAATTGTCCCGGTTCCCCTTCACAGGACTTGACGTCGGCCAGGGTGATGATCTCGATGTTGCGGTGCCGGCCGCACTCGACCAGCTTGGGAGACATGATGCACATGGAGCAGTCATTTGTGGGAAAGGTTTTGTCCAGAGCGGCCATCGTGCCGCCGATGGCGGGGGAGGAGTCCACCAGGTAGACTTTGAATCCGGCCTCCGCCAGATCCAGTGCGGACTGCATGCCGCCGATGCCGCCACCGACGACAAGGACGGATCCGATCGTGTGTTCGTTGTTCATGGGGTCAACCTCAGACTGTCCATCAGGGGAGACGGGTCCTGAAAATGTTTTTTGATCCAATGCCCGAAGTCCTTGATCCCCAGAGCCAGTCCCAGGAGTTCGGTCAGATAAAACACGGGAAACTTTTTTGTCTGCCGCATGTCAAGATTTTCAAAGCAGAGCGGACAGAGGGAAACCACGGCTTGAGCACCGGCCTCCTGCGCCGATTCGATGATGCGGTCGACGAGCGAACGGACGATGCCTCCGTGTACGAGGGACAGGCTTCCTCCGCAGCACTCCGCCGTGTGAGACCAGCGGACGGATTCCCCGCCCATCGCTTCAACAACGGTTTCCATGGACTGGGGGTGTTCCGGATGATCGAAACAGGTGACGTCCGGAGGGCGGACCAGCAGACAGCCGTAATAACAGGCGACCTTCAATCCTTTGAGAGGGATTTTGATCTCGGTCCTGAGCCGGTCGAGCCCTACCCTCTCCTGAAGCAGTTCGATCATGTTCAGCACGGCCGGGGATTTCCGCCCGTCGTAGTCGATCACATCCCGCATTTTATCTCTGACCTCTTCCCTGGTTTCAAGGGCGTGGCGGGCTGCCTTCAGGCGGTTATAGCAGGCCGCGCAGGGAACGAGAAGGTCAAGATCTTTTTCGGCCGCAATCTTCAGATTCTGGGCGGGCAGGGCGATATGAAGGACTTCATCCAGGCTGTGCCCGGAAGAAGCACCGCAGCAGATCCAGTCCTCGAGTTCCATGAGTTCGATCCCCAGCGCAGCGCAGACGGCCCGGGTGGTGATGTCGTATTCGCTGGAGCTTCCCTGAAGAGAGCAGCCCGGATAATAGCTGAGATTCACGTCCGCCTCCTTGCCTTCTCGAACAGGTTTCTGAGCATTCGCTTGTTTTTTATTTTTTTAGGGAAAAGGGATAGTTTCCCTCTGCGGAACATCTCAATTCCCAGTTTCATATCATTGAAGAGACCGCCGCTCTTCAGTCGGATGCCCAGGATAAGGCTGAGCTCATGCATACGCCCCCGCTTTTGGACGCCGGCGAGAAAAGACTTGTGAAGAGCGATAACGGATTTTTCGCGGCTTCGGACTCCCTTTTCGGCCGCTTCCCGTTTGAGTGCATCCAGAACGGCGGAAGTGGCGATGTCATTTGGGCAGCGGACGGCGCAGGTCTCACATCCCACGCACAGCCAGATGGCTGAACTGCCCAGGATGCTCCTGTCCCCGTATTGAATCATCCGGTGCACGGCGTTGGGCACAAAATCCATATGCTCCGCCACCGGGCATCCTGCCGTGCACTTTCCGCACTGGTAGCAGGAGGCGACATCCTGGCCGCTGGCCTCGCTGATCTGCTTAATAAAGGGGCGTGTTTCCGTAACATTCATGCGCATCGATCTCATCCTTCAAATTAATCCTTCAAAACAGCGTCGATCATATTCATGATCTGATTTTTTGTAAAATTCTGCTGCTGTGTGGCCCCGTTGGGACAGGCGACGGCGCAGGCGCCGCAGCCCTGGCAGAGAGCGGCGATGACCTCCGCCTTCTGTGTCCATGGATTGATCCGACGGGAATCGTAGGGGCAGGACGTGACGCACACACCGCATCCGCTGCAGAAATCTTCATCCACCCGGACGATGATGGGCTCCTGATAGATGAATTCCGCCGAGAAGAGTGCAATCACCTTTCCGGAGGCGCCCAAGGCATGGGTGATTGATTCCGGGATGTCTCTCGGCGATTGTGCGCACCCTGCCAGATAAACGCCAAGGGAAGCGCTCTCCACCGGCCGGAGCTTGGGATGGATTTCAGCAAAAAATCCGTTTTCATCGGTGGCAACTTTCAGTTTTTTTGCCAGATCATCGGAGCCTCGGTTTGGAATGAGAGGTGTCGTCAGAACGACAAGATCGGCATCGATTTCGATTTCGTGTCCGCTCAGTTCATCCCTTCCCCAGACCTTCATGGCGCCGTTTTCGGAAAAAAACCGGCTGACGTCGCCTCTAAGGTAAATGATCTGGTTGTCGGTGATTGAGTCCTGAACGTATTCCTCAAATCCTTTTCCTCCGGCCCGGATATGGGAGTAAAAGATGTAGGCCTCCCCCTGAGGTGTGATTTCCTTGAAAAATTTGGCCTGTTTGGCGGTCGTCATGCAGCATATGCGGGAGCAGTACGGAACCCCTTTATCCTTATCTCGAGATCCGGCGCATTGTACAAAAACAATGCTCTCCACCGCCTTCCCGTCCGACGGCCGCTTGATAAGGTCACCGGTCCGCTCCTGTTCGGCCAGTATCCGTTCAAAGGCGAATCCGTCAATCATGTCGGGAAGTCCGTGGACGTCGATATCTTTCACCCCGGTCTTCGGAAACGGTCTGAATCCCGTCGCGATAATGACCGCCCCGAATTCCTCTTCCACAAACTGATCCGTTTGCTTGAAGTCGATCGCTTTTTCCCGACAGGCGTCCGCACACCGGCTGCATCCGTCACTGGAGTGGGTGCAGGACATGTTATCGATGACGGCCACAGCCGGCAGGGAGGGGACATCGGGAATGTGGATCGCGGCGCGGGGCCCGAACAGCGTATCTTCAATCTCTGAGACATGCACGGGACACACGCTCAGGCAGTCTCCGCAGCCGTTGCAGCGATTTGTGTCGATAAAATCCGCCTTTTGTCGGATTTTGACTTCAAAGTTGCCGATATATCCGCTGAACTCATCGATTTCCGAGTGAGTGAGAACCTTAATTTTTGGATGAGAGAAAGCGTCGACGATTTTTGAAGAGAGAAGACAGGCGGAACCGTCCTTAATGTGATACGTCGAAGCCAGCCTCAGCATGTTGCCTCCGAGGACGGATTCCCGCTCGACGAGGACCACATCGTGACCGCTGCCGGCGATACTCAGGGCCGCCTCGATTCCGCTTATCCCGCCTCCGATCACGAGCGCTTTTTTGATGACCGGGACCTCGATCGGGATGAGCGGTTCGTTGAGTCGGATTTTTTCAACCAGGGAGGCGATGATATCGGCGGCTTTGGCTGTTGCCTTGTCCCTGTCTTTGTGGACCCAGCTGCAGTGTTCCCTGATATTGGCGATTTCACATCGATAGGGATTGAGACCAGCGGCTGTGCAGGTGTTCCGAAAGGTGGATTCGTGCAGCCGGGGGGAGCAGGCCGCGATGACAACACCATCCAGTTCCTGGTTCTTGACGGCCTCATGGACAAGCTTCTGTCCCGGATCGGAGCACATGTATTTGTATTCGACGGAATAGACCACATCGGGATAAAACCCGGCGGCATCGATCAGTTTCTCGATATCGACCGTTCGGGCGATATTATGTCCGCACCAGCAGACGAACACACCAATTCGTGACATGAAAATGTTTCCTTTCAAGCCTAAACAAAAGCAACCCCCACCCCGAAAACAAAGGGAAAAAGCCGGCTCCGCGGGAGGGGAGGGTTTTACTGGAAATAAAGGGATTTAAAGAGTGAAACCGGACCGGCTGAAGACAGAGAGTGCCACTCAAATGCGGGTTTGTGTAGAGTGTCTCCAATTCTTTCAAGCATTGTCATGCTAGGAAAATATAAATTCTTTGTCAATAAAATATTGGGATAATAAATAAAAAACACGTTATGAATGTCTATAAATTATAATCACAGA
>JAHIPL010000039.1 GCA_018894615.1 Acidobacteriota bacterium
ATAACAACATATCCGTCCCCGAAGAGATCCAGCGAAAATATCAAATATCAGGAAAACGGATGGCCTTATCCGGACTGTGCGAAAAGTGCATCCGTGTGAAAAATACATAAAAATAAAAACGAAGGAGAAGATCCATGAGTAAAACGAAGGAAAACATCCAGGCCGCCTTTGCCGGCGAATCCCAGGCTCGCAACAAGTACACCTATTATGCCGAAGCGGCGCGAAAAGAGGGTTATCACTACATCGCCAAATTGTTCGAGGAGACGGCCGATAATGAGAGAGAGCATGCCCGCGATCATTTCAAACTTCTAAAGGGTGTCGGGAGCACGGCTGAAAACCTGAAGGCAGCCATCGAGGGCGAGCATTTTGAAACCGTGGATATGTACCCCGAATTCGCCAGGATTGCCGAGGAAGAGGGGCGGATGGATGCGGCCGTTCTGTTCAAGCAGATCGGAAAAATCGAACTTCAGCACAGAGAACGGTACAAAAAATTGTTGGAAAAGGTAGAGAACGGGACGGTTTTCAAACGCGAGAAACCCATCAAGTGGAAATGCAGCGTCTGCGGATACACCCACGAAGGCACCGAGCCCCCGGCCAAGTGCCCGTCCTGCAAGAATCCGAGAGAGTATTACGAACCCGCCAATCTGGATTTTTAAGGAAATCAGAGCGGTTTCAGATTGTCCTTCAGAAGCTTGAGACCTTCCTCCCTGGCGTGAAGGATTCGCCGTATCTCGACTCCCGCCCATCCAGTCTTCATTGAGATGGATATTGCAGGGGATGGGGGCGAACGGTTATAATCTTCCGAAGAAGGAAATCATGTCCCCTCGAAAAAACGTTTCCGGAAAAAGGAGTCGGGCGCAGCGCCTGAGGAGGGTATTTTTTATCACGATGTCGGCGCTTCTCCTCCTCGTACTGGGGGCTCATATCATCCTCCACAGCTCCGGCTTTCGATCCTTTGTGCTGAAGCGGGCGAATCAATATCTTCAGAACAGCTACGGTCTAACGCTGGAAGTGGAATCCCTCCGCTATAATCTCTGGCGGCTCCGGCTGTCCGCCCGGGGAATCAGGATCCAATCAAATGGAGAGAGTGAAATCCCCCTGGAGGATGTTTCGATCGACAGCCTCGAAATCAGCATCACTCCTTCCATTCTCTTCGGGGGGGCGCCGCATGTCCGCCGTCTTGTCATTTCCAATCCGCGCATCACGGCGGGACTTCCAACCGGGGTTTCCGGAGCGGATGTCCCCCCTCCTGACTCACCGGCCCCGGCACCTCTTTCCTTTCGGATTGATGACCTCCGGATGGACGGAGGCCGGCTGACGCTGAAGGGCCGGGAGGCCGCCTTCGGCTTCGACCTGACGAAGATCGCCTTGTCCGTCAGCCATCCGGGCCCGGGCTTCAGGCACCGGATCTTTCTGGAATCGGGAGAGGGAGAGATATCCGCCGCGGATTTCTCTTCTCAGGTTCAGGGGCTCTCCTGCCTGCTGTTTTTTGATATGCGGAGTGCGGACATCGAACGTCTGCTTTTAAAGACAGATGTGGCGACTCTGGAAGTGAAGGGGCGGGTGGAAGACCTGTTTTTCTCTCCTCATTTTGATTTGAACGTCGATGGAGCCGTTCACCTGGCGGAATTGAGCGATTTTCTTGATCCTAAAAAATCCTCCGGGGGGGATGTGCGAATCAAGGGAATGATCGAAAGCCGGGAAGATTTACCCGGTTTCCGCGGGCAAATATCGGGTGATCATCTGAAAATCCGCGGCGTCCCTCTGGATAAGATCGATGCGCTCTTCTCCGTTGACAGTGCCTCCGCTGAACTGGAAAAACTCGAACTTCTTTTTGCCGGGGGGAGACTTACGGTTGAGGGAAAGACGCCGCTTCCGGTGGGTGGCGGTGCGCGGTTTTTTCTGCAGTGGAAGGATTTGGATATTGCCGAGTTGATGCGGATGTCCGGATCGGACTCTCTTCCGGTCTCCGGACGGTCGGACGGGACGCTGCAGGCGGAACTTTTGGGAAGCGATCTGAAATCCCTGACCGGACAGGGAGAGATCATTTTTTTGAAAACACCGAACCAAACAAAAGAGTCTCTGCTGGGGCGGCTGCGGTTTACTCGAAAAGAAGAAGGAATTCGTCTTCTTCCCAGCCGGCTGCACTGGATGGAGATGGATTGTTCCGCGAGCGGATTTTTATCCGAAGGCGGAGACCTGGGCGGAACAATCGAGGTTGTTATCAAGGACCTGAGCGGGCTGCCGTCTTCCCTTCAGGCCTTTTTTCCCGGATTTAAAGAGAATGTTCCACTTGAAAAGGTTTCCGGCGGGCTAGTCCTCACAGGAGAAATCGGAGGAACGGACAAAGCCCCCCGGGCCTCCATCGAACTGAGCGGCCGCGGCCTGAGTGCGGAGGGGCTGGATGTGCCTTCTCTCGATATCCGGGCGGAAATCAACAGCGGCCGATTGACGGTTTCCCGCTTCGAGGCCGTCCTATTGGAGGGCCGCCTGGAGGGGAACGGCTGGATTCCATTTAATCCGACCGATTTTTCCTTCGGCCGGCAGGGACAGCTCTCTGTCGAGTTGCGGGATCTGGATCTGGCTGCGCTCCGGCGATTTCTCCCTTCAATGACGCTGGAAGGATTGGTTTCGGCGAAGCTGAACGCATCCGGGACTCTGGAAAATCCCTGTGTGGATTATGACTTTCGGCTGAATGGCGGCCGGTTCGATGAATACGCGGTCGATGCCGCCGGATTGTCAGGCCGTTTCGAGGACGGCGTTCTGGCGGTCAAGGAGATTTTCCTGTCATCGGGGGAAAATCGCGTGGAGGGATGGCTGGAGGCGGGGCTGAAAAAAGGCGGCCTCATTCGGGGAGGGATCACAACAGAGTCTTTTCATCTGGAACCGTGGCTGGATCTGGGAGAAGCCGGAAGACCTGTCGTCCTGTCCGCTCAAATCGGCCTGGCCGGTCGGTTTTCGGATGAAAAGGAAATAGGGGCGGACAGTGTGGATCTGGACTTCAATATCAAGACACTCGAACTGAGGTCGGGGGAGTGGGCTCTGTCCGCATCTGAATCCCCGGTCATCGGGTTGCGCGGCGGCCGGCTCGAAGTGGACAATCTGCTGTTCACCGCTCCCGGGACCACCCTCCGTTTCAACGGATATTTCCCTGTACGTCCCGGCTCCGACGGCAGCCTTCAGGCCGGTGTTTCGGCCGATCTGAAGGCGCTTGGATCCCTTCTGCCTGAAGCCGTCTTTCAGGGGAATCTTCGATTGGAAGCCTCCGTCACCGGGCCTCTGGAAAGACCATCCTTCAATGGATCCATCGAGTTGCAGGGGGGGCGTTTTGAATATCCCGAATTTCCGGCATCCGTCAACAACGGCCGCCTGCACGCCGAATTCAGTGACAACATCCTGGTTCTTAAAAAACTGGAAGCGGACATCGCCTCCGGAACCCTGAGTGCAGCCGGGCAATGGAATTTCGATTCGTTCATTCGACCGAACAGTCCGACCGGAGGGGAGGAGTCCGGTTCCAATGGATTGAATGTGGCTCTGCGCGGCTTCCCTCTCGAAATCCTTTCGAAATATTTGCCGGCCGAAATGGGTGAATCGCTTTCCGGTGTTCTTGATACCGAGTTCCATCTGGGCGGGGATGCCTCATCTCTCCGATCACTTCATGGGGAAGGAGTGATCGAACGATTGAACCTGACCCTGTCGGGATACACGGTGAATAATCCCGAACGGATCGATGTCAGGCTGAGGGACGGTGTCCTTGAAATGGAGAATTTTAGGCTTGAGGGAGAGGGTGTCGGTCTCGGGATCAAGGGGCGAATGACTCTCCTCGAAAATATGGAAATGGAGGGTGAGGTTTCGGCCTCGTTTGATCTGGCGTCTCTCAGCCCCGGCATCGACACCGCCGATTTTGGAGGTATGCTGAATCTAACCCTTTCGGCGAAAGGTCCCCTTCCCCTTCCTCAAATCACCGGTGTGCTGACTATTGAGGAGGGATTTTTCCAGTCCGACGCCTTTATGCTGCTTGGGACGGACTTCAAGGGGGACATCCGGTTCACCGGTGAGAAACTGGAGATCCACTCCATCGACGGGCTTTTCAACGGAGGATCTGTTAATCTGTCCGGAACCGTCCTTTATCCTGATCTCACGTTTGATCAGGCGGATATCCGGCTGAAGGCCGATCAGATCCAACTCATGTATCCCGATGGATTCATCGCCCTGGCGGGTGGTTCCCTTCTTTTCAAAAGCCGTTCCGGCAGCGCGGCCCTCTCGGGGAATATTAAGCTGGACCATGCCTTCTACACGGAAAATATTTATCCGGGCAGTCAGATCTGGGCGGGGCTGAAGCGGAGGCCTGTGAGTTCTCTCAGTGATATTCCGCTTTTCTTGAGGGGTCTCCTCCTGAATGTGAGCGTCACCACCGGATCGGATCCGCTCATCATCGACAACAACCTGGCCGACCTGGAGATTGACGCGGATATCAGAGTGAACGGGACCCCTGTCGAACCGCTTTTTTCAGGATTTATTAGGAACCGGACAGAAGGTTCCGTTTCTTTTGGAAACCGGTCTTACGAAGTGGAATCGCTGGTGCTGTCATTTGACCGGTCCCTGATTCCGGACACCATGGTCAGCCTCAAAGCCCGCACTTCAATGAAGCATGATTATGATAATCTGGATGTGATCCTGTCCCTGGACGGCTCACTGACCAATCTGAATCTGTCCCTGTCCTCCTCGCCTCCCCGGTCCGATACCGAACTGGCCTCTCTCCTGATAACAGGATACGGAACGGAACGGCTGCAGAGCGACACAGCCAATGTCCTGAGCGATCAGCTTCTTCTCTATTTTGCAAGCCCGCTGGCGTCCCCTCTCACAAACCGGATCAAAAACCTGCTGGGTGCGGAAGAAGTCACCCTCGAACCCATCAACATCGCGACGGAAGAGGATCCCGGAGCCCGGTTCACCTTTCGCAAAGGCCTGGCAAAAAACATCGATCTGGTCTATTCCATCGACATCGGCAACACTCAGGAAAAAACATGGCTGTTGAATTACGACCTGAACAGGAATTTTAGCCTGGCTGCTTTCCACCGCGACAATGGGGAATTCGGAGGGAGCCTGAGCCACCGCTTCAAACCCCTGGAAATCTTTAGAAAGAAAAAAGGAACGAGTGCCGGCCGGTTTAGACGGACAGTGGCGTCTTTGAGTTTTAAGGGAGATTCCCCCCCGCCGGAAAGCCAACTTCGAAAAAAAGCGGCGGGTATCAAGGAGGGATCGGTCTTTGATTACGGGGAGCTTCGCCGGGCGGCGGACAGCCTGACATGGGAACTGAAAAAAAGCAGGCATCCTGCGGCCATTGTCCATTCCGCCGTGAAAGACCTGCCGGATGGAAGGGTTGCCATTTCACTGGACATCCGGTCCGGAGAGACGGCCGACGTCCGATTTGAAGGGGACCCCCTTCCTGAAAGCTGGAAACGGGCGGTGGTGAGGGAGTGGAACGGCCGCCTGCCTATCCGGATCGGAATGACGGCGGCCCGGCGCCGCCTTCTGACCCGGCTCAAAAAAAGGGGCTTTTACGAGGCGGAGGTTTCCGCAGAAGCGAGTGACGATCCTGGCAGCAGGGTTTATGTGTTTCGAATCCACAAGGGCGCAAAATACTCGATTGGACGCATCCGGGTGGACGGGGCAACCGGTCTCAGCTCAGCCCGTGTTAAATCCATCCTGAAAGGGATACCCGGTTCATCCGGACATCCCGGCTGGGCTCTTCTTCATGATTTTGTTCGAAGCCGGCTGCGGCTCCAGGATGATCTTGCCGAACGGGGTTTTCTCTATCCCGATATTCACCTGACCAACGTGATTCCGGACCCGGAAACACAAAAGCTGGACCTGAATCTCTACATAGCGGACGGACCGATGTCGCTGGTGGAATCGCGGCAGGTGACGGGAAATACCCTCTTTTCCGAGGCGGACCTGGTGAAGGGGCTGTCACTTGTTCCGGGATCCGTCTTTCGGCCGACGGCTCTGGCCGAGGACAACAACCGTCTTCTCAACCGGTACCGGGAAAAGGGATATCAGGATGCCACCGTGATCCTCGATATGGATTTTACGGACAAACGGGACGTTCTTCTGACCTATCGCATTCAGGAAGGGGAACAGCACCGGATTGGCGAAATCGACGTGCGCGGCAACACCCGAACCTCTGAACGTCTGATTCGCAGGGAGCTGCGTTTCAAAGTCGGCGATCCCGTCAATTTGGAACGGATTCTTTTCAGCCAGATAAAATTGAAAGAGCTGAATGTCTTCAAATCCCTCCATATCTTCCGTGAAGAGATGGAGGGCGAAGGAGCGGTCGATCGAGTGGTCGTCAGCGTCGAGGAGGAATCGGTCCTTTCGGTGGGATACGGGCTGCGCTACAACTCCGAAGAGAAACTCGAGGGGTTCGCCCGCCTCGATCTGACGAATCTCTTCGGCGGCGGGAACAACGGGCTCTTCTACTACCGGGAAAACGAACGGCAGAAGGATATCCGATTTTCCCTGAAAACCCCTTATCTGCTCGGGATTCGGTTCAACACGCTTCATTCCTTTTATTACAAGGAAGATCTCCGCTCGGTTTTCAAATCAGAAGAGATCGGGTACACCGTCCAGCAGAATATCCGCCTTCCGCTTGATTTCACGCTCTCCTACCTTTACAAGATCAACCAGATCCATTCCTTTGAGCTGGTGCCCATCGGCCCGTTCCCGTTCGACATCACCATTCTGCTCTCCGAACTCCAGACATATCTTGTGCGCGACACCCGCTCCGATAAATTGAATCCCGGCCGGGGATCTTTCCTCTCTCTCAGTTTTTCCTACTCCCCCGAGTTTCTTGGGACGGACCTGAAATACTACAGCTTTTTCGGGCAGTATTCCCTTTTTATCCCGGTCACCTCAGGCATTGTCTGGGCGTCAAATATTCGGCTGGGCCTGGCCGATGCCTTTGACCAGTACTTGATCCCGAGCCGGCGCTTCTTCACCGGGGGCGGGAATTCCATCCGCGGATTCAAACGGGATCTTGTCGGACCCATCGATCCGTTCTTCAACGACGCTGTCGGGGGAGAAGCGCTTTTTGTCATGAATCAGGAACTCCGGGTTCCGCTTTTAAAATGGATGGATGGAGTCGTCTTTTATGACGCCGGTAATGTGTATTTGAATCTGGAGGATTTTTCCCTTCGGCAGCTGAGGCACGGCGCCGGCATCGGTTTGAGGCTGAATACACCCGTCGCCTTTCTCCGGCTGGATTACGGCTTCAATCTGTCCCCGAAAGAAGGGGAGGCGCGGGGTGTGTTTTACTTCACCATCGGCCAGGTTTTCTAGCCTGGTTGTTTCATGAAATC
>JAHIPL010000255.1 GCA_018894615.1 Acidobacteriota bacterium
GGCGGCTGAACCGCATTTTTTATAGAGGAACAGGCGGCCGACGGCATTATGACCGGACAGAATACCATCCTCCAGCCGAACATCCTCCATGAATTCCTCGAAAAGAGCTTGAATGTTTTCCGTCTTCAGTGCAGACGGGTCGGCGGGAAAAAGAAGAACCACCCGGGTGCCTGAGGTCGAATATCGGACGGAATAGGCGATGGTTCCTTTATCGAATCCCCAAAGATCCCGCGCGAAGAGGATGGATTCGGCGACCGCCGCCAGCCGGCCGCGAATGAAACGCCCCGTGTTCGCCCGGCGCCTGTCGTTCGGAAAACGGAGCAGTTCCTTCGGCTCACCGGCCCTCCCCGGAATGTGTTCCGCCACCTTCCTGGTAAAATCCTCGAGGTCGGCGGGTGCGGTGTCGAAAGCGGTGACGTTGACATAATAAATGCCTCGGACCACGTTGATCTGAGTCTCGGAGATCCAGTGAAGACCATCGATGGAGAAGGAGAGGGCTTCATTCCCGCTCCTCCGGATGGAAAAGATGCCAAAGGCGTCCTCGGGCGTCCGCATGCGGTAGACCTCAAGCGTGATTTCGCTCTTTTCACCGTGGGTGTAGCGGGCCAACCACAGTTCCACAAAGGTGTATTCGAGAAATATCTCCGCACCACCGTTGATGTATCCGAAAAGACCGTCCCGGCTGTAGCGTTCGGGAGCTTCCTTTCGGCTCCATCCGTTAAATTCGCCGTCGCCGGGCACAAAACGGGGAGGATCATCGGCGGCGAAGACCGGGGAAACGAGCATCGATGCCAGAACCAGAAAGGCCGCCGCTGTTCTTTTGATCATGCCAGTTCAAGAGAATGAAGACGGATGTTGTCCTTATCGTGATGCCCCAGCCCCAGCTTGCCGGCGATCTCCAGGAACTCGCGCCGCTTTTTGTCTTCGAGCTGCTGCACGCCCCGTTTCATCCGTTCCCCGATGATGAATTCGTAGCCGACGGTGTCGACTGCCACCGGATCGGTGCCGAACAGCATCTGATTGGCGTTCCATATGTACTGGGCATTAGCACCCGGACCACCCTCGTAGCAGGCTTTGAGTCCATCGACGATGTTCAGGACGACCTTGTCCCGCAGGCAGGGAACGGCGCAGGGCTCGGCCACGCTTTTGGCCCAGATTTTATGGAGGCGTGAGGTGTTGCTGAGCGCGCCGTAGGAGAGGTTCTTGAGGCACAGCGTCACGGCCGATCCGGCGTTTTTCAGGACGGGAACATTGATGATCTTGCTGCAGGTCTGGGTGACGATTTTGGTAAAATAGGATGTCCGCCCCTCATTGATCATGTAGGGCAGGACGTTTTTTTCGTATTTGCCTTCGATGTCCACCGTGTAAGCCGGATAGTCCCGGTCGATGTTGTCTCGGGCCCAGAGAAGCCCGTTCTCATCGTAAAAGTCGTCGTTGGGCCCTTTCATCTCCGTCCCGAGAATGCAGATGCCGGGATAGCGGTCGGGAGTGAATCCGGCTTCTTCCAGTTGAAAAAGCCGCCTGTCCCAGATGACGATGTTTTTTTTGGGGATTCCAGCCGCCTTCAGGCCGTCGATGATCACATCCACCATCTCGGGACGGTTGGAGAGGAGTTTTCCTCCGATGGGATTGAGCTTGAGGCCGACGACATCCTCCGGGCCGACAAAGACCCGCCACGCATCCCGGATATCCTTTTCACCGGTGAGTTCCTTCATGCCCGTTTCAACGGCTTCGCGGATTTTGTTCGTGTCGAATCCGGTATCCGACGCGGCGCTGCCGGTGGCGATCTGAACGACCTTTCCCGGAAATTTGCCGGGCATGGAATCAGCCGTCCGGGGCTTCAGAAGATCCGCGATGTTGGTGCTGATTTCCTCGGCGGCTTTGGGCTTGTGGTCCGAGGTCGTATCCTGGGCGGCCAGCCCCCCGCTCAGGGCCACTCCGGCGGCACCAGCGGCTGACAGTTTGAAAAATTCCCTGCGCCGAATATGTGCCTCGCGCGGGCCGTGATTGACGCCCGATCCCTCTTCCGGTATCCGTTTGTCCATGGTCTCTCCTTCAGGATTTTTTTTAAAGTATAGACCAAGAACCGGGCACTGGCAAGGTAAACGGCGGCAGTGGGAGCCGGGCCGTGAATATCATGATTAGAAGGCGTCTTTGACGGTGACGTACAACCCCGACGATTTTTTCCCCAGTCCGAAATCGCCTCTGACACAGGGCGTCTCACCGGGCGAGAGAAAAAAACGGACTCCGATACCTAAGGTATATTTCAAAGTCCGAAGGTTGAGATGTCCCGGACGATCCGCCACGTTTCCCAATCCGGCAAAAAGGACCACGCCCAGCTTTTTCAATACCTGAAGACGGCACTCCCCCTGAAGAACCGCGGCTGTCTTGTCCCGGAATCGGCCGGTGTAAAAGCCTCGCAAAATTCTGTCGCCGCCGAGTTGGCTGAGGGAATAAAAAGGCGGTTCTCCCAGCCGGGTTTCCATCAGGAACTGAAACGCCAGCGCATGGGAGGTCAAAAGCGGCAGATAGGTGCGGAGATCCAGTTTGAGGGAGGTGAAATCAAAATCACTTCCCAGGGCGGCCGCATAGACATCCGCCGTGAGCTGGAACAGACGACCATTCCGGGGAAAATAAATATTGTCCCTCGTGTCCCAGTTCAAAATCAGACCGAGGGCGGAAAGCGTGCCCCCCTCCCGTCCGTGGATTTCCAAACGTTCAGGGCCGCCGGTGGCGGACAATGCTCCCTCCGGCATCACTTCGATCATCCGGTGGCGCTCGAACTTGTAACCCAAACCCGCGTAAATCCCCGAGCCGGGAAGGATTTTTTTCTGAAAGGAGAGTTCCAGCTTGAGGAATTCAGGGGTATAGGATTCCTCCATTTCCGATGTAGTCCCGTCACCGATACCGAAAAACTTGTCCGGATAGCGGCTGATACGCAAGGATCCTTTGATATAATAGGTTTCGTTCTTGAGGTAGATCTCCGGCTGAAGCTCGATGGAATACTGCCGGTTTTGCGTTGTGTAGCCGGACAGGGACAGGGTGGACGGCCGGGTTATGGAGGAATGCCCCCGCGGATCGTATGAAAAAAGAACCGCGGCCCCGAGAGCCCAGCGGGTTTCCGGCATGTAAAAGGCGATAGGCACTGGAAGAAAAAGGAACTTTTTTGCAGTCTTTGCCGGGTCTGATGATTCGATTCGAACATCGGTGTCGGACGCCTCCCCTCCCGCCGCCATTTCACTAGCCTCCGCCACATTGACGGAAGAAAAATTGAGGCTGAAAAGGCTCGCCCATACAATCACCAGAGCGGTTTTCCTTTTCATCCGATTTTCTTTTCTCCTTAAAAACATTCGCTTTTTTAATTGTAGAATATGCCCCTCCCCAAATCAATAATTGGGGACAGGCATCTTTTTTGATGACATTTATTTCAGGATTGACATATCATCTTAATCTGGATTATTCGCGGACCGAATATTGCTGAAATAACAAGGTTTCGGCATTTTTCATGAATAGACTATATTTAATGAAGGAGAGGATCATGAGCAAAAAAGTAATTCCTGTTATTGTCTGCCTTGTAGTCCTGCTGGGAATATCCTCAGCCCGAACAAACGCCGGGCAGGACACCGGCAACCTGGTTTTTAATCACAACCACACCTTTACCGAAGTCGTAGCCTATCTGAATGACGTGGTCAGGGACCATTCAAACATCGCCCGCCTTCACGTCATCGGCAAAAGTTATCTTGGAAACGATCTTCTCGTCCTTGAGATAACCAACGAAAAAACAGGTAAGGGGATGGACAAACCGGGTTTTTGGTTCGACGGGAACCTGCACGCAAGCGAAGTTATGGGAGCTGAGGTTTGCCTTCACACCATTCAAACCCTCATCAACGGATACGGGGTGATACCCGAAATCACGGATCTGATCGACACCCGCACAATTTACATCATGCCCAAGCTCAATCCTGACGGCTCGGACCACTACCTCACCAGGCCTGACTCCATGCGCAGCAGCGTCCGTCCGCACGACCAGGACGGTGACGGCGCGAAGGACGAAGACCCGGGAGAGGATCTCAACGGCGACGGATATATCACCCAGATGCGTGTCCGCGATCCGGAAGGCCGCATGCGGACGGACAAAAAGGACCCGCGCCTTCTCGTCCGCAAAGAAGACGGGGAAAAAGGCGACTGGACGGTCTATTCGGAAGGCATCGACAACGACAGCGACGGCCGCTACAACGAGGACGGTGTCGGAGGCCTGGACATCAACCGCAACTGGCCCTCGCGCTGGCAGCAGGAATGGATACAACGGGGATCGGGGCTCTATCCCCTCTCCGAACCTGAAACGCGGGCCGTGGCCGAATTCCTCTTTGCCCACCGCAATGTGACCGGGATTGTCAACCACCATATGTCGGGAAATTTTCTCTACCGCCCTCCGACCAACCGACGCTTCGATCCCATCTCAGGCGAAGAGATTCCCCTTCCTCCTGAAGATGAGGCCATTTTTCAGCAATTCGGCCGCAAATACACGGAAATCATCAACAATCAGCCCGTGCGTACGGTTGTCGGCCGCGGCGCTCCTCCCCGGCTGGGCGCGATCTGGGGGGTTATGATCGGCTGGGGTTACGAACACTACGGCGTCCCAAGCTGGGTGCCTGAGATGGGTTCCCTGGCCCCCTTCTGCGACGCCGACAACGACGGCCGCGCCTCCCAGGAAGAGATGATGAAGTGGAACGACGAAGAACTCGGCGGAAAAATCTTCATAGACTGGAAACCTTTCGATCACCCCCAGTTGGGAAAAGTGGAAATCGGCGGATTCGTTAACAAAATCTACAATTCCAGCACAAAAA
>JAHIPL010000256.1 GCA_018894615.1 Acidobacteriota bacterium
GAGCCGGCGTCGCCTTGGGCTTTGACTTCGAAATATCCGTGATGATCGTCGTAAACGACGATGTAGTTTTTCAAAATATCGCGGATGATTTTCTGGATTTCGGGCGAGGAGCGGATCTGTTTGTCCTGAGGTGTGATTTCCCCGGCGGAACGGTTGTTCAGTATGAAGAGGAGGAGTCCGCCGCAGAGCAGGGGAATGCAGAGAGAAAAAAAATAAGGAAGCTTTTTGTTTTTCATGGCTTTTTTTTCTATATCACACTTTGTTCCTTGGGGCAATTGGGGACAGGCATCTTTTTTTCAACCGATATTTATTTATTCTAATTCAGCTGCAGGTGTAGACGGATTTTGACAGATTCTGACGGGGGACTCGCAAAAAATATTTTTGAAAAAAAGATGCCTGTCCCCATTATTGGATGAGGATTTTGTCGATGAAGAGCCAGGCTTTGCCTCAGGCGGCGAAGTGCCGGTCCGGGCAGATTCCGATGGAGGCGGCTTTAAGAACGGATGTCCGCTCAATCGAAAGGGGAAAGGCACTTTTCGGCATAGTTGATGCCTGCCGCCTTGTAGCGCGCCAGCTGGCCTTCGAGACGGCCGGCGAAGTCCGTCCAGTCTTTGAGGTCCGGAAGCGTCCAGACCGCTTCGGCCAGGGCGGCCGTCCGGGGAAAAAGCATGTACTCGGCGTGCTCGGGGGTGGAGACATATTCCGTCCACAGATTGGCTTGACCGCCCAGAATGAACGATGATTCCTCCGCGGAGAGCTCGCCTGGAACAGGATCGAACTCATACACCCGGCTCAGGGGGAGATAACCGCCGATGGCCAGAGGTTCGACGTCCGGATCTCCTTGATAGTAATCAAAATAGCAGTGGGAGGTGGGGGACATGACCACATCGTGTCCCAGGCGGGCCGCATCGATTCCCCCTTGTGTGCCTCGCCAGGACATAACCGTTGCCTGGGGTGCGAGACCTCCCTCAAGGATTTCATCCCATCCGATCAGCCGCCGTTCGTGGCTGTTGAGAAACCGCTCGATGCGCCGGATGAAGTAGCTCTGAAGCTCCTCAACGTCCTTCAATCCTTCCTTTTGAATCCGCTCCCGGCAGAGGGGGCATTTCTCCCATTCGGTTTTGGTGGCCTCGTCGCCGCCGATGTGGATGAAACGGGAGGGGAAAAGGTCCATGACTTCGGTCAGAATGTCTTCCAGGAATATGAACGTTTCCTCTTTTCCGGCACAGAAGATGTCGGTGATGGGCCAGACGCCTCCGGGAAGGACGGAAAAGGGGCCTCCGGAGCAGGAATACTCCGGGTAGGCGGCCAGGGCTGCGGTGGTGTGCCCCGGCATTTCGATCTCTGGGATAATGGTGATATAGCGGTTTGTTGCGTAGGAAACGATGTCCCGAATCTCATCCTGGGTGTAAAAACCACCGCAGGTCGCCTTTTCGCCGGGCTTCTGCGGCTCGCGGGCGTTCCAGTGGTTGGCTTCCCTGTCCACGCGCCAGGCCCCGACTTCGGTCAGCTTTGGATATTTTTTGATTTCGATCCGCCAGCCCTGGTCGTCAACCAGATGCCAGTGGAAAGTGTTCAGCTTATGCATGGCCAGAAAGTCGATGAATCGGTAGATGAACTCCGGAGGAAAAAAATGGCGCGAGACATCCAGCATCAGCCCCCTCCAACCGAATCGGGGCCGGTCCTTGATTTCGACGCAGGGGATCCGGATTTTTATTTTGTTTGACGCGCTCGCAGGTTGATACACGGCGGGCGGCATCAGCTGGATGAGGGTCTGAACGGCATAAAAAAGACCGGCCGGCTGAGAGGCTTTCAGGTCGATCCGGTCTGGTTGAACGGTCAGCGTGTAGCCCTCGATACCGAGCTCGACCAGAGAATCATCCAACGCCAGATGGATGACTCTCTTTGCCCTTCTCCCTTGCACATTTGAAAAAGTCACGGCGATACCAGATGCGTTCTGTATGGTTTCCGCCAGAAAACCGGCAGAGGGCATGACGGAATGGTAATCTCCCTCGATCTCCATGGCTGTTTGTTTAGTGATGGTGAATCGGCCTTCACGCTGGACGAGATGTTGGGGTTTCGGGATGATCTGAAAACCTCCCCGGGATGGAATGTCTGTCCGTCTGGACGGAGAACAGGATATCACAGCCGCTAAAACCAAAAAAGTTATTCCGCATAAGAGGGATATCCGCATGTTTTCTCCTTCCCGTGGGTCAAATTATCACATCCCCATTAAAAGCGGCGGGAGAGGAGGGCCCAGAATTCGTCGCCGAGGTCACGCCACCTGGCCATGGCCGCCTGCGCGAAGTTGTTGGTGTATTGGGTGATGAATGCCCGCGCTTTGATCGGATCTTCCTTGGCGATTTTTTTGTAGGTTGTTTCCACCCAGTCCAGCTCGTCAAAGCCTTTGTTTTCAAATTCCTCGATGGCGCCTTCCATGGCTCCGCGGGCTTCCCCCCATTTGATCATGGCCAGGCGGTTGGCGCGCCGGAAATCCCAGCAGGCCGAGTCCGTGCGAAACTGTTTCTGTCCACAGTAGAGGAACTGTTTGGGAAGTTCGGTCACTCCGGCGAAGACCGGAATGCGCGGGCTCTGCCCCGGATTGTCGAAGGAAAACCAGGCCACGGTGCCGATCTCCGGGGGCAGCCAGCTGCGAAGCTGCGTGACGTGGGAGTAGGAGCAGGCGGAGATGGCGATGGTCCGTGTCCGCTCGATCGTGCCGGGTTTGAGTTCATTGATGAGATTGACGAGGTCGTAGGACATCCAGCCGGAGGCGATGGGGCTTGTCACCGGATCCTTGCTTGTCCGCTGCCGGACTTTCAGATTTTTGGTGGCGTCCAGCTCCGTACCCTCATAGGTCTGGCGGTAATAGGCGAAAACGTCCCGGACCGAAACCTTCTTATCCGGCTTGACCGAGAAGGGAAGTTCTTCGGCGTCCATATTGAGTTTGAGGGAGGGGGCCATGGTGCTGAGGATGAAAAATTCCCTCGTTGAAAAGGGCTTGTGGCCGCTGTAGGCCTTCCAGAACTTGAATGTCTCGCCGCTTTTAGGATCCCACCAGCCCATCTCTTCGGCGAGCGAGAAGACATTGTCCGAGGCCATGTAGTGGTCCGGATCATCGAGATCGAGTTCGCTGATGCGGGGGATATTGGCCGAAACACCGACATGATCGTCAGGGATGCGGACCGCGGCCCAAACGCCCCCGATTTCGAGAGGCCCGGCGCCGAAAATCTCTAAGTGCCAGACTTCTTTAGGATCGGCGATGGTGATGCACTCTCCAAAGTCTCCGTAGCCGTATTCCTTCACCAGTTCACCGATAAGCTTGATGGACTCACGGGCCGTGGTGCACCGCTGCAGAACGATCCGCTCCAGATTTTCGATCTGGAAAAGCCCCTCGTTGTTAAGGAGTTCACGGCGGCCGCCGATGGTGGTTTCTCCGATGGCCAGGCCCTTTTCGTTCATGCTGGGATAGGCGACGTTGAAGAAGGTGTATGATTTCTCCGGGGCCGGGATCTCGCCCTTGACGCGGACATTGCGCATGTCCCAGGGGGTTTCGGTGTGCAGTTTGCCCCAGTAGATGGTGTCCATTTCACCGGCTTTGTGGGTGGTTCCCGGTGTCATCTCCACCCAGGTCCGGTAATTGCCGTCGCAGGAGTGGCAGGTGATGACCGAGCCGTCCGTGGAGGCATTGACCGCGACCAGAATGCTGGTGCAGCCCGTTTCCCAGGCGTCCGGATCGATGGACGGATTGTAGGTCTCTTCCGCGGTTATCGAAAACGAGATGAGAAAAAGACAGAAGACCGCAAGAAACAGAATCCTGATCCACTGTGAAGAGTGCTTTTTTAATATCATCGGTTCTCCTTCAACAGATGAAAATCCCATTATCGGCCAATGTCCCCCCTGTAGTCAAGAAAAGGGGATTCCGGCTTTTTTCAGGATCAATTTTGCCGTTTGGTCTGAGGGGGAGCTGTTTCAGCCAGAATCCGGCGCTCCTCTTCCTGAACGGGAAGGAATCCCTCCAATTCCGCCTCGATCACCACCTCTCCGCTCTGGTTATTCATCTGAATGATGGCTTCTGCAAACCCGCACTCGTCCATATTGATGATGGTCAAAACGCATGTGACGGTGTCCCCGAAGTAGACGGCCTTCTTGAACCGGATCCTGACGTCCGTGGCCAGCCATCCGATCTGGCCGCCGATCTCCGTGATCAGCCCGGCGACCAAAAATCCGTGACAGATCCGCTCATGCAGTTTTTTGGCTTTTGCGAAATGGTCATCGAAATGAACGGGATTGTAGTCTCTGGTCATATCGGCGAACTGGAAGGTGTCGTCCTCGGTGAACGTCCTTGTGACGCGGAAGGTGTCGCCGATCCTGATGCCCTCCACGGCTTTATCCCTGATTTTTGACATGGTGAATCAACCTCTTTTTTCAACATAACAAAACAGACGGGGAAAATACAATCAGATGCCGATCATCATTCCGGAATAGTTAAAAAGTGAACTCAAAACCGATGTAGAGAGATCTTGGTTTGGAAGGTCCGTAGACATAGCCTGCGTCCCTGTTTATTCCCAGGTCCAGGTCACTTTGATATGCGTTGAAAAGGTTGAAAACGCCGACCATGATTTTCATCGAATTGTTATCAGAGAGAATCAGCGGTTTTTTTATCCTGGCGTTGAGCACCAAAAAGGGCTTTGATGTTTCCAAGCGATCTTCGGCAATATATCCGGCGTAATGGGGGACCTTCATCTGTCCGGTGTATTCGAGCGAAATGTCGATGTTAACGATCTTTTGGTTCTCGTAATTGAGGCTCGCATAACCGTAACTTTCAGGAGAACGAAACAATTCCATGGAGCCGAAGAAGGGCTCCGGCTTTTCCAGCCGGCTGTGCTGAAACGTCATCCCCCCTATGAAGGAAAGTGACGAGTTGAATCGATATCCGAATTCAGCCGAGATCCCGTAGATCTTTGAATTCGAACCATTGATTCTCTCGAAAACCAAGGCGTTTTCCCTGGGATCATATTCCTTCTCCGTAAGAATGAAGGTGTCGGTAAGAAGCGTGAAAAAACCTTCCAAACTCACCTGGATGTTGTTTCCACTTTGAATCCGCCCAAAATCGAGCCCCGTGGTTATGCTGAAGGAGGATTCCTGCTTCAGGGCGGGCGAGTTTTCAATGATCATGCCTTCCCCGCCGACTTGAGTGATGTGGAGGTCTTCATCGAATACCTGCGGAGCGCGAAAGCCCGTCGAAAATGTGGTTCTCCAACTGAGGTCTTTAGTCACATTTGTCAGC
>JAHIPL010000257.1 GCA_018894615.1 Acidobacteriota bacterium
CGCGGACGGACGGATTTACTGCACGGACGAGTTCGGCAAGATCCACATCATCAAGGCGAGCCGCACCTATGAGCACCTGGCAGTGAACGACATGGGCGAAACCTGTATGGCCACCCCCGCCCTTTCGCACAAAACCCTCTTTGTCCGCACCCGCAGCACCCTTTACGCCATCGGCAAAAAGTGAGGGACAGCGTATTCAACGGTGGATGATCATCCCTTCTTTGCACCGATTCCAAGGAATCACAGAGCTGGCGGTCAGGAAGACGTTTCGACCAGGCTTTTCAACCGGCAGAGAGAGTGGTTCCAGAGGACGTCATGGATATATCCGGGAAAAACCACCCGGAAAAGAAACATAAAGATCCGTTTCGGCAGGCTCCCTTCACGATCAAAATCAAAAGCCACATAAATGGAGAGGATGGATGTCCGCTCCCCTTTCGCTTCGATATTGAAGACAAGAATACCGCCGCGACCGAATCCATCCCTGATCCGGTACACAAGATACCGGTTTTTTTTCACCTTCTCCAGAACGAGCTGAAAATTCATGAACCGAAAAGGCAGTTTGTACTGAAGAACGGATCCCGCTTCATTACCCACCCCGGATATCCGGTTGACGTTTACGAACCGGGGTTTGAAATACCTGCGGTCCGCATCGCCGAATGTCCCTAGACCATTAAAGATATCAGCCGCATCGCTTCGGATCTTGATGGAGTACATGCTTTCAAACTGGGGTTTTCTTTCAAACGCTCCTCCTGTGAATTGGAGGAATTCAGCCCGTTTGTTATCCAGATCCTCCCGGTGAATGCCGGTCGGAAAGCGGGACAGCCCCATCCAGTTCAATCCGAAGAATTTTTCCGTCAAAAAATTTCTGAATGTCACCAGAAGCCCCCCCACTAGAATGGACGCCACGGTCACCGGTTGAAACATGGAAGCGAATGTCCGGGTGTAGGATCCCTCGCCGCTGGCGATGGCCCACAGGATTTTTTCCAGCTTTCTTTTCCGATAGTATCGTTTTTTTCGTTCGGACAGAACCGCCTGATAGAGGATCCGGCTGAGGGTGGGATTCGAGAAGATGATTCTGTTGAGAAAAAAGATGGCGGCACCGAAGCTGTTGTCGGCCCGAATTTTTCTGATGACCGGCAGGTACCCCTTTCTGAGACTGCGCCCGTCAGACCCTCTCTGAAAAAGAGCGGCGGCCAGGGATTCGGCCATGAGAAAAGAGGAAAAAATACCGTCCTTATAGAGCCGGGACACGGCCAGATCCCCTATGACCGCGACCCGGTCACCGCAGGGCTTTCGGGCCAGACCGACCGTCATGTTGGGAGAGCAGATGCAGACGGGAAGGTTGTCCACTCCTCTCGGGACAATGCGTTTGATTTGTGGAAGTTCCAGATAGCTTTTGATGATGGACGGAATGTCCGCCGGCTCGGATCCGTCGATGGATTTTCCGAGAAGAACGATTGTGACATGTTTCTTTTTGGGAAGGAGCGATGACATTTCGATCTTCAGTTCCTTCGACGCGTACTGGATAAAATAGATATTCCCTTCCAGAAACGCTTCTGTGTCCTTGTCCAGTTCCACTTCACAGATCAGGGCCTTCCGGGTGCGGGGTGGTCTGAACCGGGGGATCAGGCGGCGGATGGGAGCGAGAAGCGGGATTTGCCGGGGATCTCCGCCGGGAACCTGATTAACGCCGGCGGCGATGACCAGAAAATCCGCCTTGATGCTGCCCTTTGTCGTCACTCCACCCTGGGAAGACCGGAAAAACACGTCCGGGCGGCCGTCTCCGTCATAACGAATATCGAACACCGCGGCATTGATGATTTCGGCTCCGGCCTGCACGGCCCGGTCCAGCAGAAAAGAGTCAAAATTGATGTACTGATTGTCCCGCCCTCTCGGCCGAGATCCTCTGAAGACGGAAAACATCCGGCTGCCCTGCGGAACTCGCAGTTCAATATTTTTCCAGTGGCCGTTGACGGTCAGCGTCTCGATCCGGCCGGAGATAATCTCATCGGGAATGGATATTCCGATGTTCTCGAGGGACCGGGTCAGCGCCGGAGACAGCCCGCCGGCGCAGTAATTGCACCCGTCACGGCGGACCAGTGGGGAAAAGCCGTCATCGGGACCTTTGTCCCGCTTTCGTTCGATGATGCGGATGTCGACAGCACGGCCGGCGTTCATGGCCTCCCTTCGGGCATGGAGAGCAAAAAAGGCTCCGGCCGGACCACCGCCTATTACGACGACGGATAAAGGTTGTTCATGTGTTGAATTAATAATACTGAATATATGTGTATTATAAGTTTATTTCAAGCGGTTTCAGGCTTGAAAGTTGAATGGAAAGAATGGTATGTTTAGAATGACGCCTAGTATTATGATGTGTTTTATCGGGACAAGGAACAGCCAACATGAATGAGCCGACGTTTCATCACCGCCAAAACAAAAACGGACTATTGGTTGATCGAATCAGGCGAGACGGACTGGAAAAAACAATCCGTTTATTGTCAGGATTGATCTCCCTCGTTCTCATCATCGGGGTGAGTGTTTCCCCTCGCGTGTCCGGTCAGCCGCAGGTCCGGGACGATCTCTCTGCGGACATCCAAATCCCCCCCCCTCCCTTCACCGACGGGATTTTCCCCTGCATGGACTGCCATGCCGACATGGAGACAAATCCCGAAAGACGGGCGCTCGAGGATTTTCACGACGACATCGTGTTGAAGCATGACGAAGAAAACCGCTGGTGTATGGACTGCCACGACGCCGAAAACCGGGATATGCTGCACTCCGCAAGCGGCAAACCGATCTCCTTCACCGAATCTTACAAGCTGTGCGGTCAGTGCCACGGCCCAAAACTTCGCGACTGGAAGGCGGGTATCCACGGAAGAAGGACCGGATCATGGAACGGGCAAAAAGAGTATCTTCTCTGCGCCCACTGCCACAATCCCCATTCGCCCGAATTCAAGAAAATAAAACCCGAAGCACCGCCGCTGAAACCGGGAGAGATCCGATGAGCGGCATCAAAACAATCCTCTCCCCCATTAAAATCGGCCGCCGTTCGTTTCTCAAAGCGGCTGCCGTCACCGGCTCGATCGCGGCACTCGGGGCCTGCGGTTCAAAAGCGGACCGCGATGCATTTTTTCAAAAAAACTTCCGGGATATGTCTAAAGACGAAATCGCCCGGGTCATCGAGCGGCTTGAAAAGGACTATTCCGAAACGTACGGCCGGCCGTTCTCCGTCTCCACAGCAGGGCCTCTCCCCGAGACGAATTTCGGCTACGCCCTCGACATCTCCCGCTGCATCGGCTGCCGCAGGTGCGTCTACGGCTGCGTCGAGGAAAACAATCAGTCGCGGGATCCACAGGTCCACTGGATTCAGGTCCTGGAGATGGAGAAGGAAAAAGGGGTGGACTTCCTGCACTCCAACCTGTACTACGATCACGACGAAGTTCCCCACGAAGGGCATTTTTACCTCCCCGTGGCCTGCCAACAGTGCCGGAATGCGCCCTGTGTCAAAGCCTGCCCGGTCGATGCGACCTGGGCCGAGGAAGATGGGATCATCGTCGTGGACTATGACTGGTGCATCGGCTGCCGAAGCTGTATGGCCGCCTGTCCCTACGGGGCCCGTCATTTCAACTGGGGGAAGGTAACGATTCCCGAAGGAGAGGTCAATCCTGCCTCCCATTATCTGGGAAACCGCCCCCGTATCAAGGGTGTTGTGGAAAAGTGCACCTTCTGCATTCAGCGGGTTCGGGAAGGCCTGTATCCCAAATGCGTGGAGGTCTGTCCGGTCGGCGCCCGGAAGTTCGGCAACCTGCTGGATAAGGACGGTGAGATCCGCTACATCCTGGAAAACAAAAGGGTTCTTGTCCTCAGGGAAGAACTCAACACGCAGCCCAAGTTTTTCTACTTCTACGGGTAGTCGCGTCAAATGAGGTGATGAGTTGAATTTTATCCGCTTTATCAAAGAAAGTGTCCATATCGTCATCCACGGGAGCAGAAAGTATTATGCCTGGCTGGCCTTTCTGCTTGTCCTCATTATCTGGGGGGCGGTGGGTTACATCGCGCAGCTCAACAACGGGCTCCTCGTCACCAACATGCGCGACAACATCTCCTGGGCCTTCTACATAGGGAATTTCACTTTTCTGGTGGGAGTGGCGGCGGCGGCCATCATGCTGGTCATTCCCGCCTACGTCTACAACTGGAAGCCCATCAAGGAAGTCGTCATTTTTGGAGAACTGCTGGCCATCAGCGCCATCATCATGTGCATGCTGTTCGTTCTGGTGGACATCGGGAATCCGCTGCGCCTCTGGCACATCATCCCCCTGATCGGAAAGGTCAACATCCCCTCCTCCCTTCTGGCCTGGGATTCGGTCGTGCTGACCCTCTATTTTATCCTGAACCTGGTTGTCGTGACCTACCTTCTTTACAAGCAGTATCACAGGAAAGAATACAACAAATCCGTTCTAACCCCTCTCGTCCTCCTTTCCATTCCCCTCGCCATCGGCATCCACACCGTGACCGCATTTCTCTTCAACGGTTTTGCCGGCAGGCCCTATTGGAACAGCGCCCTTCTGGCACCCAAATTTCTCGCTTCGGCCTTTTGCTCCGGGCCGGCCGTCCTGATCATCCTCTTCCAGATTTTAAAGAAAACGACGACCTTCGAAATCAAGGACGAGGCGATCTGGAAGATAGCAGAGCTTATGGCCTACGCCATGTTCATCAACCTCTTCTTTTTCGGAAGCGAGGTGTTCAAGGAGATTTACTCCAACACGGAGCACCTGGTTCACCTCAAGTATGTCTTTATGGGGGTCAAGGGAAACAACGACATCGTCCTTTACGGCTGGCTGTCCATCATTTTCAGCGTCGTGGCGTTTCTCCTGTTTCTGATCCCGGCCACCCGTAAAAACGTCATCACCCTGAATATAGGGGCGGTGCTCATCTGGTTCGGCGTGTTTATGGAGAAGGGAATCACGCTGATCACCCCCGGTTTCACGCCGGACGTCCTGGGGCAGATTTACATCTACCGCCCGTCCATGACGGAAATCAGGGTCTCGGTCGCCATTTTCGCCATCGGATTCCTCATCTTCACCCTGCTCACAAAAATCGCCATCGCCATCGTTTATGAGAACTTCAACATCGATACTCTGGGGGGGAGAAGGAAGTAGCGGAAAAAATAATCCCGCCTGTCTGGAATCCGTCGGCGTTTGGCCTTACAGCATGATGAGGAGGAATAGGCAAAAAAAATGGTAGCGCTACGGGGATTCGAACCCCGGTTTGATGGCTGAGAACCACCCGTCCTGGTCCCCTAGACGATAGCGCCACCTAGGGTTGGGTATGGTATTTTTAGCAAATCAGAGGAAAAAAGTCAACGCCGGCGAGAAAAACGATTCGGGAATCGAAGGGGCTCCGGGCAGAGCCCCTTCCATGGTTTCGGGTCTAGAATCCTTTGAGAGCGGTGCCCAGAAAAAGCAGGAGCCAACCGACGGCTACAAAATAGAACGCATAGGTCGTGACAAAGGGGATCGTGATAAAGAATCCGATGATCCCGACGACCGCAAAAAGAATCGAGAGAAACCAGACGATTTTTTTAGGTGAACTGAGTTTCATGGAACCTCCTTCATGTACTTATTTGTTTGTATTATTTAGAAATAGAGACAGTGCGTCAAGTTATATTTACAAAAAATTGATTATGCGTGAAAGAAAAAACAACAACCTCAATCGGATGAGACGAGTCCCCCGGATGACGGGAGTCCCGATGCCGCCGGTCAGGAATGGCGGTCGGGAATATCGGGCTCGATGTGGATGAGAATGTGGACGGGTCTCGGAAGGATGCTCTTCAGACGGTCCTCGATTCGAACGGAGATGCAGTGGCTCTCGCTGACGGTTAATTCCGGATCACAGAGGAGGTGGAGGTCGATGAACACCTCGTCACCGATTTTCCGCGTCCGAAGGGCATGCCAGCCGCATACGTCTTTTTCGCTGTTGAGGACGTCTTCTATTTGGGCCTGACATTCCTTGCCCGCGGATTGGTCGGTGATCTCCTTGATGCCATCCAGAATGATCTTGACGGCGACTCCGGCGATCATCAAACCGACACCGACGGCGGCGACATGATCGGCGAGTCCCCAGCCTAAAAGTCCGGCGATCGCTCCGACAATGACGGCCAGGGAGGACACGGCGTCGCTTCGATGGTGCCAGGCGTTGGCGTAGAGGGCAGGGCTGCCGGTTTGGAGAGAGATGCGGCGCGTCCGACGGAAAAGGTGTTCCTTCATGACAACGGAGATTCCGGCCACAACCAGAACAGGCCATCCGGGGATGTTGGTCTTCTGGAGAATGATCGCCCGCACCGAAGTCACGACAAGCTGAACACTGACGAGAAGCAGGACCATGCCGACGAGAAAGGAAAACACACTTTCGAATTTTTTGTGTCCGTAAGGATGAGTCTCGTCCGCCGGGCGGTTGGCGATGCGAACACCGAACAGAACCATGACGTCGGTGACCAGGTCGGAAATAGTGTGAATCCCGTCCGCGACCAGGGAAGCGGAACGAAGAAGATAACCTCCCAGCAGTTTGATGGTGGTCAGAAATACATTCACCACCAAGCCGATCAGAGTGATGCCCCGCATCTGTTTTTCACGTTGATTCAGCGCCTCTGATTTCATGGGAATCATCATATTGGATTCTTGATGAGGAATCAATATTACATCTGGACTTCATCATTCCCGTTCTCATCCTCGGCGTTTACAGAATTTCGAAACAATAAAAAGATACAATAACTCCACCGCCGTAAAAAAGATTTTTGAAAAAAAGATGCCTGTCCCCAATAAATTTGATAATCCGTCCGGTCTTCATCGGGAATACAGGGTCGGGGTTGACAGGACAGGAACGTATTCGTATGCTTTTCTCTCAGGAAGAATCGCTAATAAACCGATCATTGCTCATTAAAGGTTTGTATTCATCCTATTTGCTATTATTCATATATTTTAATATTTGTTTTTGCTAATATATTGCTTGAAATTGTTATGCCGGAATGGCATGATTTAAACGATAGGATTAATCAATGTTTGTATGGATCTTTCATCGAATCAGCGGGATTTTGCTTATTGTTTTGCTGACGGTCAAATTTCTGACGTCGTTTTTTCTCATGACCAAAGCACAAAAACCGGACTGGGCTCTCCTCCTTCACACCAACCCCCTCATTGACACACTTCTCATCATTTCGGGCGTCTATCACGCCTTCTACGGGCTGCGCACAATCATCATCGATCTGGGAGTCAAAAAAGAAAAGCTCCTCTTCAGACTGTTCACTGCCCTGGCTACACTGGTGACCATCGGGCTCCTCGTCCTCTACTTCACCAGGAACTATTAAATGAAAAACTTCGACATCCTGATTGTCGGAGGCGGACTGGCCGGTCTGTCGGCGGCGCTCAACGCCCCGCCCAGGCTCAAGGTCGCCGTCATCTCCAAGGTCCATCCCCTCCGCTCCCACTCCGTGGCCGCGCAGGGAGGGATCAACGCGGCCCTCGGCAACAATCCCGACGGCAAGGACGACAGCTGGAAAAAACACGCCTACGACACGGTCAAAGGATCGGACTTTCTGGCCGACCAGGACGCGGTCAACCTGATGTGCAAATCCGCCATTCCCGCTCTTTATGAGATGGATGGTCTGGGAGCGCCTTTCAGCCGCTTCACGGACGGATGCATCGCCCAGCGCCCCTTCGGCGGCGCCGGCTATCCCCGGACATGCTATGCAGCCGACCGGACGGGAATGGTGCTTCTCCATACGCTCTACGAACAGTGCATCCGAAAAAACGTGCATTTTCACGACGAGTGGCTGGTCACCAACCTGGTCGTTCACGAAGGACGCTGCCAGGGTGTGGTCGCCTACGATCTGGCTTCAGGAAAAATCATGCCGCTCAAAGCCAAAGCGGTCATCTTCGCCACCGGCGGTTACGGTCGGGTTTATCTGCGTTCGACCAATGCCTTCATCAACCTGGGAAGCGGCATCGGCATGGCCTACAAGGCGGGCATTCCCCTCAAGGACATGGAATTCGTCCAATTTCACCCGACCTCGCTCTACGGAAAAAACATTCTGATCACCGAGGGAGCCAGGGGAGAAGGCGGCTATCTGTACAACAACAAAGGCCGCCGCTTTATGGAGGACTACGCCCCCTCCGCTATGGAGCTGGCGCCGCGCGACATCGTGGCCCGGGCCATTCAGACCGAGATCGATAAAGGAAACGGCATCGACGACCGCTTCGTGCACCTTGATCTCCGTCATCTCGGACGGGAAAAACTGTTGAAACGGCTGCCTGGAATCCGGGACATCTGCCTTCTTTTCGCCGGAATCGACCTCATCGACTCCCCCATCCCCATCGAGCCGGCCCAGCATTACTCCATGGGCGGCATCGATGTGGACGCCACCTGCGCCTCCAGCGTCGAAGGATTTTACGCCGCCGGCGAGTGCGCCTGCATCAGCGTTCACGGCGCCAACCGCCTGGGCGGCAATTCCCTTCTCGATGCCGTCGTTTTCGGCAAGATCGCAGGCAGAACCGCCGGGGAATACGTTGAGGGAGCAGCGGAAGACAACCGGTTCGACAGGGTCATCGTCCAGCACGCTGCGGAGTGGAACACAAAGGTGGAAACCCTCATGGCGAAGGACGGAGGGGAAAACATCTACAAGCTTCTCTTCGAGCTCAAAGACGTCATGAGTGAAAAAACGGGTATTTTCCGCTCCAAAAAGAACCTGGAGGAAGCGCTTCAAGCCATCTCCACTCTGCGGGAAAGATACCAAAATGCCTACATTTTCGGTTCCTGCCGGCGCTACTGCCAGGAATTTGTGACCCTTGTCGAATTCGATTCCATGCTGGATATCGCCGAAGTGATCGTCCTCGGCGCCATCAACAGGGAGGAAACGCGTGGCTCCCATTTCCGGCTCGATTTCGACAAACGGAACGACGACGACTGGCTCAAGCACACTCTGGTCACTCCCTCGGAAAAGGGACCGGTCATCGGATACAAGGACGTCACCCTCGGCGAATACGAACCGGTGGAACGGAAGTACTGACAATGGACATTCAATTCAAAATACTGCGCTATGATCCCATCAAGGACGAAGCGCCGCATTTCCGGAATTACACCAGCCGTCCGGACCCAAAGGATTCCATCCTGGAAGCGATCAAGCAGATCCGGGACGAACAGGACCCGTCGCTCTCCTTCCGGTACAGCTGCCGTGAGGCGGTTTGCGGTTCCTGCGCCATGGTCATCAACGGCGCCATCACCCTGGCCTGCCGGACAACGGTGGAATCCCTGAAAATCGGCCGCATCGTCATCGAGCCCCTTCCCAATCTTGAGATCCAGAAGGACCTGATCGTGGACATGGATCCTTTTTATCTCTCGATGAAAACCATTCAACCCTATCTTCTCCCTTCCGAAGAACCGCCTGAAACAGGCCACCGGATTATTGAGCGGAAGATGGAGAACATCGATCAGTACATCAACTGCATCTGGTGCGGGAGCTGCTACGCGGCCTGTCCCGTCGCCTCCCGGGACCACCGCTACTTGGGACCGGCCGCTCTGGCCAAACTCTACCGGTTCATCAAAGACCCCCGCGACGGACGCCCCTCGACCCACTGGAAGATCGTCGACAATGAAAAGGGACTTTGGGGGTGTGACACGGTCTTCCGCTGCAACGAAGTCTGCCCCAAAGAAGTGAGGCCCGCAGACGGGATCGAGGGGCTTCGCCGGGAGATCATCGCCCACAAAGCCAAAAAACTGTTGAAGAAAAAATCATGAAATTCAAGCATTCTCTGTTTACGCGCCGCCGTTTTCTGAACGGCCTTCTCGCCGGATGGGGAGCGGCCCTGGGAGCGTCTTTTCTGTCGCCCCTCTTGAAATTCGCCTTCCCTCCCTCTCGGGAACCGGAAGAAGTGATTCTGGCCAAAGCGGAATTCGGAAACCTCGAGGTGAACGAGGCCCGGATATTTCCGTGGGGCGCTAAACCCGGGATTCTGAAAAAAAACGATGACGGCAGCCTCACCGCCTTTGTCGCCGTCTGCACCCATCTGGACTGCAACGTCGCCTACAAACCCGATCAGCGCAAATTTTTCTGCGCCTGCCACGACGGGTGGTACGATGAGAAGGGCGTCAATATCGCCGGCCCGCCGCCCTCCCCATTGCGGACACTGATCATCACCTCGGATGAGGACAATATCATCATCAAAAGAACGGACACATGAGTCAAAACAACATTCGCGACTGGCTGGAGGAACGGCTGGGACTGTCGGCCGTCAGCCGGTTTATGATCCACAAGGAAGTCCCCCGGCACAAACATTCCCTCTGGTACTACACGGGAAGCGCCATTCTTGTTTTTTTCGGAATACAGGTGCTGACAGGGATCCTGCTGGCATTTTACTATAAACCCACGCTGGAGCTCGCCAACGAGAGCGTGTCCTTCATCGTGAACGAGGTGCCTTTCGGCTGGGTCATCCGCTCGGTTCACAGCTGGTCGTCCACCTTCATGATCGCAACGCTGGTCATCCACATTCTCAGCATCTGGATGACAAAATCCTACCGCAAACCCAGAGAATTGACCTGGATGACCGGAGTTTTGCTGCTGGCGGTTTCGCTGGGATTCGGCTTCACAGGCTATCTGCTGCCGTGGGATGAACTGTCTCTGGCGGCTACCAAGGTGGGCACGGACATCCCCCGGGCGATTCCGTGGATCGGTGACTTTGCGACCCGGTTCCTTCGCGGCGGTGAAGACGTCACGGGAGATACGCTGACCCGCTTCTTCGCCTTTCACATCTGCATCCTTCCGCTGTTCATTCTCGCCCTGCTCGCCGTCCATGTCTACCTCATTCAGAAACAGGGAATCAGCCGGCCGCTAGAGGAAGAAAAAACGGGACAAAAATCCCCGTCCATTCCCTTCTGGCCGAATTTCGTTTACAGAGAAGCGGTGGTCTGGCTTCTCCTTTTCGGCACGCTGCTGACCGTGGCCGTCCTCCTCCCCCATCCTCTCGGTACGGCGGCGGACCTTATGGCCCCGGCGCCCGAGGGGATCAAACCGGAGTGGTACTTCCTCTTTCTCTTTCAGACACTGAAACTGTCCCCGGCTAAGCTCCTGTTCGTCAACGGGGAAACCATCGCCATTCTGAACATGGGCCTCTTTTTTCTGCTCTTCTTTTTCCTGCCCGTCCTCGACAACAGGCCGCTCGGGAAAAAGGGGAAAGTAATCACCTGGAGCGCCTGGATATTTGTGCTGTACGCCCTCGTGATGTCCGTCTGGAGTCTGCTATGAGAACGAAGACCGTC
>JAHIPL010000258.1 GCA_018894615.1 Acidobacteriota bacterium
ATCAGTCGGGGGACGGGCCGTCATCTCGAGTTCAGCGTCTCTCCCGATGACAGGGACATGGCCCGGATTCTGGAAGTGCTTCACCATTTTCTGGACCGCGCGTTCAACCCCCGGCGGCGCCTTCAGATCGAAACCATCAACAGAGAAGCGGCCGCAGACAGCCCCTATCTGGCGCCGCTGAGATCCTTCTTTGACCTCACCGTGGACTTCAACCGGATCTCCCTGTACCGCCGTGTCAGCTGATTTTCTGATCTAGAACCAGTCCAGCCCATCCCCCCAATGTGTGCAGGGCGGAGAAAAAGCACCCGGAATGTTTCCTATCGGGAATAAATCGGCCGCCCGCCGTGTCAAACGGATGTGGATTCGATCGACCAAATCGTGTACAGTAGCTCCAGCGGAGCGGAGATAAAGACTGGACGAACGGGAACTGCTTCAAAGAACGAGAGACGGGGATCACTCCGCCTTTAAAATCCTGGTTGAGACGCATAAACACCAGGTGGCGGCCGCCGTGTTCGGCATTCTGGGCAATTCGCCCGAAGTGGACGATATCGGTCAGGAGACATTCATCAAGTTTTATCAAAACCTGAATGTCTTTCGCGGAGAATCCGGGATCGGCACTTACCTGGTCCGGATCGCCATCAACCTGTCCCTGAATGAACTGCGGCGAAAAAAAAGGAGAAAACAAAAGGATTTTTTTGAAGGAGATCCGGGCATCGAGAGAATTTCCGACAATAATCCCGGCCCGGAGCACACAGACGAAAAAAAGATCGTCCGCTCCGCTTTACAGAAGCTGAAGCCCGAAGACAGAATGGTGATCGTTCTCAGGCTTTTGAACGGTTACACGACGGAGGAAACGGCGGACATCCTGCGTCTCCCCATGGGAACGGTTCTGTCGCGATTGGCACGAGCTCAGCAGAAACTGAAAAAAATTCTGACTCCACTGACCGGAGGCCCATGATGGAAACAAAACAGAAACAAAGAAAGGCCCTGCGGAAGCTGCTCTACCGGTCCTTCGACGCCGATCTGACGCCGGAGGAATCCGCGCGGCTGGACCGGGGATTGAAGGCATCCGAGACATTCCGCAGGGAAAAGGACACCGTCGAAAAGATCCGAAGCGCCCTGGCGACCGGCAAGCGTCCAGGTTTCAAACCGGATTTTTCCGAACGCGTACTGCACCGGATTCAAAAGCCTGCCGGAGGGAACGGCCTGGACCAGCTCTACCGCTCCTTCAGGCAGGTCTTCAGCCGCCTGGCGGTGGCCGGGACCGTCCTGCTTTTCTTTCTCCTTCTCTACAACATTCACCTCGGGGACAACCTGTCGACCGAAGAGGTCCTCTTTGCATCGGATTCGACCGTTCAGGAGATCATGAATGTCCCGCTTTTTTAACACGGAGGCCCGGCCATGACGACTAAAATTAAAATCACCTTTTTTCTTATCGCGCTCTTTGTTCTGGGAGTATTTGTGGGAGCCACGCTCAACCGGGCACTTGTGCAGAACCGCATCCGCCGCACCTTCGCCGACCGGAATCCGGCAGGATTCACTCAAATCTTGATGGATCTCATTCAACCGACGCAGGAGCAGAAGGCGGAAGTGAAGGCCCTTCTCGACCGGTACTCCATAAGGATGGAAACGGAACGAAAACAGATGCAGGAGAACATGCAAAAAAGCCGGGAATCCCTCAAGGAGGAACTGAGCCGGATCCTGACGCCCGAACAGATCAAACGGCTGAACCGGAGACCTCCCATCCCGTTTGGTGGATTCGGAAAACCCGGCAAACCGGGTCAGGGCAGAAGGCCAAGATATCAGCCGCCGGATGCCCCGCCGACAAAAAAGAAGAAATGAGAAGGCCCTTATAATCCTTCTCCCCTCCTCCATTCACACGCATCGGGCGGCCTGAAAATATTTTCTTTTTTTTACTGATTCTTGTCTGCCAGATGAACGGTGATCCGGAACTTCAGATTTTTGGATCCGGGCATATCCGGGCGGCCTGCCATATCGCCGCCGCGGCCTCCCCCCATTTCGCCGCCCATGGGACCTCCGGCGTCGCGTTTGCCGCTTCCCGCACCCATCTCCATCTTCGGCACATCGATATCCACAAGGATGGTTTCTCCGGGCCGGGCATCAATTCCATAGGGAATATTTTCCGAACGGCTGAGCGGAATCTTGATCTCATAGCTGAAAATATCGGATTTCCGATCCAGGCCGATCTCGATGCCGGTCAGCTCATCGACGGTCAATCGGATGGGATCTTCAGCCGAAGGGACAAATATCTCGACCCCTGAAAAAATCTTTGCCATCTGTTCCGGCGGGAGGTCGGGGCGTTTCTCATCCATCCCGCTGCGTTGGCCCTCCATCCCCAGCGGGAAGCGAAGTCCCAACCGTCCGGGTGATTTTTCCTGACCAAACCAGATCGTCATTCCCTGCTGGAGAATCTGCGCCCGTCTCGCCGTCAATCCGGACATCTCTGTCCAGCCAGCCGCTCTTCATCTCATATTCACGGCAGGCGAAGGACAAAAGGCAGAGCAGCAGTGCCGCACCAAGAAGCAGGAATGGAATACCGCCCCTGTGCCTTCGATCTGAATTTATCATCATGTTATTTACCTCTTCCGGTTCAATCCGATATCTCATTTTAATAGACTCCATCCCATGACCGGTCCGTTCGCTTTCTGTGCCTACCCGCCCAAAAAGCAAAAAAAAGGCCGGTGATGTGAACCTGTCACACCGCCGGCCTCAACCATACGAATCGGAGCTACCGGATGAACCGGCCAAATCCGCGTGATGTCCGGCCGCGGGTGAAGTGCCGGTTGTGGGGAGGCATGTCTTTGTCCATTCTCTGCCGCAGGATTTCCCTCTGCTCCATAGTCAACACTTTTTCGACATCCTGACGAAGGCGCAAACGAGCAACCTGATTGTTTATGCGCATCACCGATGCCTTTTCCAGGGATTTGCGGTACAGGTCGAGGTCCATCTCCGATCTGTTTCGGAACTGCTTCTGCATCTCGAGACGCTGTAGGGCCGCATCCTTTTCCATATCGATGCAAGCTTTTTGGTGAGCATCCATCAGATCCTGGATAGCCGCCACCTGCTTGTCCGTCAAATTCAACTCGGCCCGGAGGGCCTTGAGCATCATCATTCCACCCTGCATGTGCGGGGCCCCCCTATCCCCTCCCGGCGTTCGGCCTCTGAACTGGGCGGAAGCCAGGGTCGACAAAAGAATCGTCAGCACGAAAATTCCAATCAATTTTACCGTATGTCTCATGTCATTCTCCTTTTTTCATTTTTATTGATCACATTCTTTAGACGTGTTCGGCAAATGATTTATTCCATTCCGGAAAAATTCATCGGATCAGACTGTCTCGACCTCAGTGATCGTCCGCTTCCGGAACATGATCGGAATGTTTTTTAAAGCGGTGGATTTGATGAAGGGGCCGGGATCAGAAGACGAAGCCGAGTGCCAATCCTCCCGTAATCCCTCCGATATTGACGGAGAAATCAGCCGGAGTGATTTTACAGGTGGAATATTCAAAAAACAGGTCGATCAGAAATCCTCTCGTTATGTAAAAATGAAGGCCTCCCCTGCTCACAAGACCGACCGCCTGCTTTTCCACATCCCCGATGACGTTGCTTTCTCTGTATAGAAAATAACCAACTCCCGCTCCGAGATAGGGCTGGACGGCTCCTCGTGTCAGGCGAAAACGCAGGCCCGCGCTGACGGGATAAATCCAAAGGATGGTTTCCTCTTTGGTGAAGGTCAACTCTCCCTTTCGCTGGAAAACGGCGGCTCCCAGCCACAGGTCCACACGACCGAACAGAGAGATCCCCAGTTCGCCTCCGAAACTGAGGCCTCCGCCGTAGATGTCCAAAAAATCCTTATCCAGAGGATAAAAATACTGCACCTTACCGACGATGCTCACGCCCTGAGCATAACCGAATCCGGAAACAAGCAGCAGCCCGCAAACCAAGCCGACGAAAACCGCCATCCATCGCTTCATCGTTTTTTTTTCCTTCAACACAAACTAACATCATCCGACAAAATACTCAATAGTCATTTCGGACCGTTTATCCCACCCGTTTCTCCCGCACGCCACCGTAAAGTTGCAGCCCCTCCGTTTCCACCCGCAAACGAACCACGGCCTTCCGTTCCACCGCCGTTCCGTCCTCCCGGACACGGCAAAATGTCAGCTCCAGCATCCGCACCTTACGAAGAGGAGGAAGAGGCTCATACGCATTCTTCTCGGCCAGGGAGCGGATCAGGTGAGCCGCCAGACCGACCGCACTGAGGATGGAAAAGGATTGATTCAGGGGGTCCGTCCGTTTCTCCGGATCATAGTTTTTATAGGGAACCCCAAAATCAATGCCTGTCCGGACGGGTTCAGGAGGCCGCTTCCGCTTCCGGCTGTCGACGAGCGTCTCCCCGTCAAACAGAAGGCGGATCCGGAACTCCGGATCCCTTCGATCTTCCTTTTGAGGGGCTTTTTGTTCCGTTCCCTCAAACTGCGACTCCAAAGTGATCTTTTTTATCAGAAGAACATCGCCCGATTTGATTTCCAGGATAAAAAGGAGAATTCCGTCCGAGTCGAAGAGTCGACGTGCGGGGAGGGAGAGGGTGTTGTACCCCGGAAGCAGGAGGCTTCCCGCCAGAACCGTTTCCCCCTGTCTCAACTTGTACAATCCGGTGTTGGCCACCTCCATTCCGATGACGAGTCTGTCAGGAGGCCCACTTCCGGCTGGTCGGCGCGGGTCGATCAGGTGAATGTCGCTGACAAAAGGATATCTCTCCCGCCAGAGGGTCAGGAAGGACTGAAATTCCGCTCCGTCCCGCGGCGTCGAGAATCCAAAAGAGACGGGCCGCCCCCAGTGCAACTCAAAATAACGGACGATCCATTCATGTTCCGACTCCCTGTGCTGCCGCCGGTGATGGACAAATGCCAGCAGCGCACTCAGGACCGGCCGGTCGATTTCCTCCGCTTTCTCATAGAGCGGTTCAAGCATCCGGATCGCGTCCTCATA
>JAHIPL010000040.1 GCA_018894615.1 Acidobacteriota bacterium
CCCGTGATATCCGCCCTCCCCACATTCCTGTTGGTTTTACGCCCGTCGGGCAGCCGGACGATATCGATCATGTCCCGGATGCCGTAGTGAAAAACCGCCCCCGACAGTGAAAAACCCCCTTCATACGTCCAGCCGAATTCCACGTTCGTTCCCCTCTCAGCCAGAAGAAAGGGATTGCCGAGGTCGGAACCGTAGAGTGATTTCATGGAGGGAGACCGTGATTTCTGCGACAGGGACAGATGCAGCTTCAGATCTTCCATAGGGGAAAACTTGACGCCCAGCAGCGGATTGATCGAAACGGAAACCGCCCCGACTCCCTTGTTCAGCCTGTCCGCGCTCACCCCTCCGAGAAGCATCCACCGTCCGCTCAGGGAAATATGTCCCTCCACTCCGAGGGACTGGGTTTTGTGGGCATATATATCCCACGGAAGGCCGGTGTCGTCCTGAATGTTGACCCGGTCGTCGCGCATGTTCAGGCTGAACTGCAGACGATGGTTCCCGGTCACCGGGACATCGCCCAGCACAAACGCACCGACCGAACCGTTTTTAAAGGTGGACTCCCACTGCAGGTCTGTTCGGTTCGAATCGGTATAGGCATCCAGGACATTGAAGTGACGGACGGCATAGGCCCTGAACTTCAGGCTGCCGGTTTTGAACAGCGAAAAAGTCCCTCCGAGATTGGCCTGGTACCGGTCCCAGTCCCGGAACCGCCAAGTACGGGGTCGGTAGTAGACGACAGCCGCCGGGATCCCGTAGCTTGACCGGTATGCGGACACCTCGAACAGAAGTTCCACATTCCGGCCGGGATAATAATACACCTTAGCCAAAACGCTCGAACGTTCGTAATCACTGTTATCGCGCTTCAGGTTGACCCCGTCCCGCCTCCAGTGTTCATGGTCCGTCCGGCCCGCCATCCCGAACAGGCTCACCACCAGGTTTTTCCGCCGCAGGCCGCCCGAAACCGAGAGATCCAGCGCCCCATTCGAATCCATCTGGGAGGACAGGGAAAACGAACGGGACTCAGGCCGCCTGGTGATGACATTCACCAATCCGCCCAGGGTGTTCGGCCCATAGAGGACGGACGAGGCGCCCTTGACGATTTTAATCTCTTCGATTTCCGCGGCCGGAAATGTTTTCAGATCAAAGGCATTGAAATAGGGTTCATACACAGGAATCCCGTCAAAAAGGAGGGTGATCCTCTGGGTCTGAAATCCCCTGATTTTGAGCCGGTGCTCGTTCTTGGCCCCGGAGGACACATAGGTTCCGGAGGCATAGGAGAGGATGTCGGAGAGGTCGCGGGCGGCTGTCGTTTCAATCCACTCCCTGCTGATCCGTGTTGTGGACGCCAGCGGACGTTCACCCGGCCGCTCCGCGACGACGACAATTTCCTCCGTCTGGATCCGTTTCTTCTCCTGGTCTTTTTTGTCCCCGCCCTCCTGGGCGAACACAACCGCGACCAGCAGACACATAACGCCCGTTAAAACCAGCCGTCCCGTTCGCCGCCTTATCGTCATGTCGATCGTCAAGTTTACACTTTCGTTCGATTTCAGCTGATGGAGCGGATGTGCTCATGGACTTCCATAAAATCACTCGTCCGGCAGACATAGGAAGCGGCCTCCGTCAGCGCCGGCCCGACGGGATTGAAGGCGATGGCATACCCCGCTCTCTTCATCATGGGAACATCCCCGTCGCTGTCTCCCACCACGATGGTTTCTTCCGCCGGAATCCGAAACCTCCTCAAAACGCGTCGAAGGGCCGCCGCCTTTCCAAGATGACTGATCCGAATGGTGACCTTTCCCGTCAGCCGCCCCTGTTTTTCCCTGAGAGTGTTTCCCACGGCGTAATCCAGCCCCATGTCCTCCCGGACGCGGTCGACAATGAACTGGACACCGCTGGAAACCGCAGTCAGAACAAATCCGTCCTCCTTCAAACGCCGGACGGCTTCCACCGCATTCGTCGAGTAGGGGATCTCCCTGAAAAGCTCATACAGGTTGTCCGTCTCCATCCCCTTCCAGTGAGCGGCGTCCAGTTCACAGAACCGCTTGTAGCTGATGCGGCCCTCCCTGAACTGATTCTGATACGCGGCGGCCAAATCGTCCCAGATGCCGAGGCGCTCGTGCAGAAACTGCCAGCTCGAGATATGCGTGGTCAGCGTGCCGTCGATATCGAATACGATGAGGCGGTAGGTCATTTCTCCTTCCCGTTCGATTCGGCGGCTTCCGGCTCCCTGTCAAAAACCAGCTGGCCGCAGGCCGCCAGAATATCCCGGCCCTTGGTGTTCCGCCGGGTGACGGTGATCTTGCGGTCCTCGAGTATCCTCTTGAAAGAGTAGGTCCGGTTTCCCGATGGGGCGCGGAAGGCATCCCCCATTCCCGGATTGCAGGGAATGAGATTCACCTTGGCTTTGATTTTTCCGGCCAGCCCGGCCAGCCGGGAGGCGTCAGCATCGGAGTCGTTGATCCCGCTGATCAGGGCATACTCCAGCGTCACGAGCCGGCCTTTCGTCCGGTCATAATCTTCCAGGGCGGCCATCAGTTTTTCAAGGGGATAGGTGCGATTGACGGGAACCAGCCCGTCCCTCAGATCATTCTTCACGGCGTGGAGAGAAACGGACAGCTTGACCTGAAGATCAAAATCGCGCAGCGTCTCGATACCGGGGATGAGACCGCAGGTGGAGATGGTGATCCGCCTCGCCCCGATCTTCATTCCGAGGGGATGGTTGAGAATGCGGACGGCCCGCAGCACATGAACGGTGTTGTCCAGCGGCTCGCCGATTCCCATAAAAACGATGTTGCTGATTTCCTCACCCGTCAGGCGGGCCGCTTCCAGCACCTGGGTCACGATCTCGTGCGTCGTCAACTGCCGGATGAATCCTCCCGACCCGCTGACGCAAAAGGGGCAGCCGATCTTGCATCCGACCTGGGTGGACACACACACCGTCCGCCGGCCCGCCTCGGGAATAAAAACGGTCTCGATGCGGCGGCCGTCTTCAAGGCCGAACAGGAATTTCCGCGCCCCGTCTCCTGAGCGGAGCTTCTTCAGACAAACAAGGGACTGAATTCCGAGCGTCTCATTCAGCTTTCCGGCCAGCTCCCCGGGGATGTCCGTCATCTCCTCAAAGGATGCGGCTTTTTTCTGATACAGCCATCGGAACACCTGATCCCCCCTGTAAGCCGGTTTCCCCCAGGAAACAAACAGGGATTTCAGTTCAGCCGGCTCCATGCCGTACACATTTTTTCCGCCTTTGCGTTTGTTTTCAGTTTTTTCTTTCGGGCACATCATGCCGCCTATTTTAACACAATTCAGGGCGAGTCTCTCTTTGCTTTTAAAGTACCGGGCCCTGTGGTATATATACGGAGGGTGCCGCCCCCGGGATATTCAGGAGGTTTTAATGAAAAAAAGAAGAGCCTTCCTCCCCTTTGTATTTCTACTGATTGCTCTGGTATCCGTTCTTCTGGCCGAAACGCTCGTCATTCAGATTCAGAAAACCGCCGTCAGGAAGGAGCCGAAATTTTACGCAGCCACCCTGGCCGAGGTCAAATCAGGTGACACGGTGGAAAAGCTTGAGGATCAGGATGGATGGTTCAAGGTCAAAACCGCCGGGGGGATTGTCGGCTGGATCCATTCCAGCGCCGCCACGCCCAAAAAAGTCCGGCTGAAAGCGTTGGACAATGCCCTTCGCACCGACGCATCGGCCGCCGAAGTGACGCTGGCCGGAAAGGGTTTCAATAAACAGGTGGAAGAGGGATACCGGGCCAAAAATCCGGAGCTGAATTTCACCCTCGTTGAAAAAATGCTCAAGTACCGCCTGTCCCCCTCGGAAATCGAGGCCTTTCTCAAACGCGGCAAACTGGGCGAATTCGGGAGGCCGCAATGAAAAAACGAGATGTGTTCACAACGATTGCGGCGGCATTGATTCTGCTGATGGGCGGGTGCTCCATGATCGAAGAGGGAGCGGGAAAGCTGTCCGATGTGGTCGGCAAGGCCGATTCCGCCGTTCAAACGGCAAAAACCATCCGGCGGACGTTCGGAGACATTTCAGAGGAAGAGGAGTACTACATCGGCCGGTCGGTGGCCGCCCTTGTCCTGTCCCGCTATCCGGCCTCACAGAACGAAAGCCTCAACACCTATCTCAACACCGTCGGCCAGGCCGTCGCCTATTATTCCGACAGGCCGGAAACCTACGCCGGATACCACTTTCTGCTTCTGGACACGGACGAGGTCAACGCCCTTTCCGCTCCCGGAGGTTTCATCTTCATCACCAAAGGACTCCTCAAGCGCTGCCGGAACGAGGAAATGCTGGGATGTATCCTGGCCCACGAAATCGGTCACGTCACATCCAAACACGGGCTGCGGGCCATTAAAAATTCCCGTCTCATCGAGGCCTTTCAGCTCCTCGGTGAAAGCGCTCTTGAAAAATACGGCTCCGGCGAGTTGAATTCCCTGGTGAACATCTTTGACGGGGCCCTAAACGACATCACGGAAAAGCTGATCGAAAAGGGATACGACCGGAAGTATGAATACGAGGCAGACGCCCTGGCCGTGTTGTATGCCGCCCGTATCGGATACGACCCGCAGGGCCTCACCGACTTCCTTCAGACCATGGTCAAGGATGAGGACACCGGACCGGGCTGGTTCAGCACCCATCCCGCCGCATCCGACCGGATCAAA
>JAHIPL010000259.1 GCA_018894615.1 Acidobacteriota bacterium
ATGAACTGGCTGCAGGCGCTCGGCTACCTCATCCCCACCTTCCTCCTCGCCCTCGGCAACGGCAACATGTACCAACGCTTCTTCTCGGCCAAAAACGAAGGCGAAGCAAAAAAATCCGTGATCGGCTGGGTGATCGGCGTCATCCTCCTCGGCGTCGCTCTGCAGACCTTGGCCGTCATCGGCAGCAGCATGTTCAAGGGCCTCCACGGAGCGGAATCCGGAAAAATCCTCATCCGCGTCGCCTACGACGGAGTCCCGGTCGTCGTCGGCTGCGCCCTCATGGCCGCCTTTATGGCCGTCATCATCTCCACGGCCAACAGCTTCCTCCTCGTACCGGCCACCAACGTCGTCCGCGACATCTACCAACGCTTCATCAATCCCAACCTTTCGGATAAAAAAGCCATCCTTTCCTCCCGGCTGGTGGTCATCGTCTTCGGTGTTCTCGCCTACATGCTCATGTCCTTTTTTCCCCGCATCCTGGACGCCGCCTACGCCGCCTACACCGTCTACGGCGCCGGCATCACCCCCGCTCTCATGGCCGTCTTTTTCTGGAAGCGGGCCACCACAGCCGGCGGATTGTCCTCGATCATCGGCGGCCTGACCACCACCGTCGTCTGGGAAGTGCTCACCAAGCTCCAGGGCGCCAGACCCTTCGACCTCCCCGCGGTCTACCCCGCCCTCTTTATCTCCGTCGCTCTTCTCATTTTTGTCAGCCTGGCCACCCCCAAACCCGATCCGGAAAAATGGAAACCGTTCTTCCGGGGAAAAACCGCATGACCGATCCTCATCGCCCGCGCACCGGCGTCGTCACCGACGGCCGCTACCTGGACCACACCATGGGCGGCTTTCACGTCGAATCCCCTGAGCGCCTGGAGGCCATATACGCCATGATCGAACAGGAGATCACCTTCCCTCTCGATCACATCACCCCGCGCCCGGCCTCCAGGGAGGAGATCCTTTTCGTTCACACGGAAGAGCATTTCACCATCCTTCAGCAAACGGCGGGCCGGGAATACATCATGCTCGACCCCGACACCTCCACCTGTGCCAAATCCTTCGACACAGCCCTCCTGGCCGCCGGAGGAGCGATCGAGGCCGCCGACGCCGTCATGTTGGGAGACATCGAAAGCGCCTTCGCCCTCATCCGTCCTCCGGGACACCACTCCGAAGCCGCCCGCGCCATGGGATTCTGTCTCTTCAACAACATCGCCGTCGCCGCCGAACATCTTCTGCGCGTCCGCGGCTGCCGAAAAATCCTCATCGTGGACTGGGACCTCCATCACGGAAACGGCACCCAGCATTCCTTCGAACACCGCCCTGACGTTCTCTATTTCTCCACCCATCAGTTTCCCCACTACCCGGGAACGGGCCGCTGGTCGGAAAAGGGACAGGGCGAAGGGAAAGGCTTCACCCTCAATGTTCCTCTCTCCCCAGGCAAAGATGACCGGGACTACCGGGCCGTGTTCCGCCACATCCTGCGTCCCGTCTGCCTGGCTTACGAACCGGACATCATCCTCGTTTCCGCCGGTTTCGACATTCACGTCAACGATCCCCTAGGCGGGATGCGGGTGACCGACGCCGGATTCGGCGCCCTCGCCCGAGAGCTCATGGACATGGCCGAACAGACCTGCGGCGGAAAACTGCTGTTTGTCCTCGAAGGGGGCTACAACCTCATCGGACAGAGCCGCGGCGTCAGGCACGTTCTACAGCAGCTCGCCGGCGAAGCGATGAATCCCGACATCCCAGCCGACATCTCGCCCCTCCTGGAACAGGAACTTCAGCCGGGTTTCCGCACCATCCGCGAAAATTGGGACATCTGATTTCCTTTGAGGATTTCTAAACAACATTTCCCCTCCGTCCGGCAACCGACTCAATCACCCCTTTCCGATATCATCACTAAAACGCCAACCCCAAGTAAAACCAACACCAACGCCACCGCCTCATTCTTTCCATCCGTCTGTCAACAATGGATTCCAATCGTCCCCATATCGTGACAGAAACAGACGGCGTTTTTCACCCTCACCCCGGGAAACCACTTGGCATGCCGCTTGCATATACCACTCCTGTGCTATACTTATGGATGAAAAAGGTGCATGAAATGAAAAAATCAGCCGGACTTCTGCTCTGCATCTTTTTTCTCTTCTCTCCCCTCGGGGCGGAGGACATCCCCTACACCAACGGTTCCGTCGCCCGGTTGAGCTTCATCGAAGGCGACGTGTTTCTTCAGCGAGCCGCCGAGATGGGGTTCGAAAACGCCGTCCTCAACATGCCCGTCACCGAGGGCGACCGCCTTGGAACGACGGACGGGCGGGCGGAATTGTACATCACCAGAGGTAAATACATCCGCCTCAATCACAACACCAAAATCGACATCCTCAAACTGCCGGACAATTCCAGCGATCTCGTTCAAATCCGTGTCTGGTCCGGAAGCTGCTACCTCCGTATCAACCACCTGGATCAGGACAAGGGCCTCGAACTCCACACTCCCGATCTGTCGGCCTATGTCCTGGACCGCGGCCTGTTCCGTTTCGACATCCGGGAGAACCAGGAGACGGAACTCTTTGTCTTTCAGGGACTTCTGGAGGCCGCTCTTGAAGACGGATCTGTCTTGATCAAAGCCGACCAGCGCCTCGAAGCCATTGACGGGCGGGCGACATCCGACCCCACGAAATTCCTTTCCAACACCGAAGACAGTTTCGACAGGTGGAACGGGCAGCGGGATTATGAACTGCAGCGTGAA
>JAHIPL010000260.1 GCA_018894615.1 Acidobacteriota bacterium
CCGCGGACAACAACCGCCGCTACCTGCATCAGAAACTGGACGTTCTTCTCGAAGGACCGACCAGCGGATTGCTCCTGGGCCGGACCCGCTTCCAGGCGCCGGAGGTGGACGGCATCACCCGCATCACGACCGGCGGGAAAGACGCGGATTTCAGCCATCCTTTTCTTCCGGTTGAAATCACATGGACGGATGTATATGATTTAAAGGGAGTGCTTCTGAAATGAATACCATCGCCCGGATGATCGCCACTTTTTTCGGCCTGGGCTACGCGCCCATCGCCCCCGGAACGGCCGTCAGCCTCGTTGTGATTCTGCTCTACCGTTTTGCCCTCAACGGCCTTAACCGGCCCGTCTACATCGGCATCCTGGCGGCGGTTTTTTTGGCTGGGGTCTGGGCGTCCTCCCGGCATGCCGCCGTTCTGGACCAAAAAGATCCCCCAGAGATCGTGATCGATGAAGTCGCGGGGCAGATGATCCCTCTCTTTCTCCTCAAACCGGACTGGGGGCTGCTCATCGCAGCTTTTCTGCTCTTCCGCGCCTTCGACATTTTCAAGCCCTTTCCCATCAACAGGGCGGAAAATTACCCGGGAGGGTGGGGAATCATGCTCGACGATATCGCAGCCGGGCTCTACACCGGCATTCTGATCAATCTCTACCTGATCATTTTTTAATATGGAAAAACCATTTCGCATCGAGATCCTCGCCGTCGGATCGGAGCTTCTGACGCCTTTTTTCACGGACACCAACTCCCTTTACCTGACTGAAAAACTGAACGACCTTGGCCTGGACGTTTCCTTCAAGACCATCGCCGGAGACGACTGGGACCTCCTGGCCACAGCCGCTGCGGATGGATTGAACCGGACGGATCTGCTGATCGTCATGGGAGGGTTGGGGCCCACCCGGGATGACTTCACCCGTGAGGTCCTTGCCGCTGTTCTAGGAATCAAGCTTGAATTCAAACGTGACATTTACCGAACCATGGAAAAAAGGTTTAAGGTCCGCGGAATGGAGATGCCGCACATCAATAAAAAGCAGGCCTATGTGTTCAAAGGGGCGGACATCCTTCCCAATCCCAACGGAACGGCCTGCGGCCAGTGGCTGGACACCGGAGCCCATAAAATAGCTCTTCTTCCAGGACCTCCGCACGAGATCAAACCCATGTTCGACAACTTTGTCCTTCCGCGTCTGGCCGCCTACCGGACGATTTCGGCATCCCGCCTGGTTCTTAAGATCACGGGCATGACCGAATCGCACATCGAAACCCTCATCGAAGATCTTTATCCAAAAGACGAATCCGTCCGGCTGACGATCCTGGCCAAACCGGGTCAGATCGAGATCCACCTGACGGGAAAATCGAAGAATGCCCAAAAAGCTGAAGAAAAAGTGCAAAAAATAGGCGACCTCATCTCCCGGCGGTTGGGTGAGAATGTGTTTTCAACCGGCGGCGAAAGTCTGGAGGAAGTGGTGGGAACGCTTCTTCGGGTCCGGAAAGAGACACTCGCCGCCGCCGAGTCCTGCACCGGAGGCCTGTTGAGTCACCGCCTGACGAATATCCCGGGAAGTTCGGATTACTTTTTGATGGGCGCCGTCACCTACAGCAACAGCGCAAAAATTGCATTGCTCGATATCCCGGCTCAGCTCATCGAGCGGCACGGCGCCGTCAGCCTCCCCGTCGCCTCAGCCATGGCGGAAGGCATTCGAAAAACGGCCGGAGCGGACTACGGGCTGGGGATCACAGGAATCGCCGGACCGGGAGGAGGGACCACAGCCAAGCCGGTGGGACTGGTGTGCATCGCCCTGGCGATGTCACTGGGGACGGAAGCCGAGAGCCGGATTTTTCTGGGACCACGTGAAAAAATCAAGTTCCAGGCCTCGCAGAAAGCCCTGGACATGCTTCGGCGGCGGATACAGACCTCCATTCCGAAGGATTCGAAGGACACGTCATGAGAACCTTCATCGCCGTCGAAATGAATCCGGACATCATCCAATCCGTCCAACATGTCATTCGGGATCTGGATGAGGGAAACAGGTCTGTCCGCTGGGTCAAAGCCGGGGGGATCCATCTCACCCTCAAATTTCTGGGAGATATTACGGCCGATCAGGCGACCCGTGTCGCCGCCGCCCTGGAAGCGATCGGGCCGGATGTTCCCTCCTTCCCACTCCGGATTGCCGGAACAGGAGCCTTCCCTCCTGGAAACCAGCCGCGTGTTCTCTGGGTGGGAATCGACAGGTCGGAAGAACTGCTTGCGCTTGTTTCCGCCGTGGAAATAGCCATGGCCCGCCTTGGATTTCCAAGTGAAAAGCGTCCATTCCGACCTCACATCTCCATCGGACGGGTCAAAGACCCCACTCTGCTTGGGAGCATTCCCGCCCGAATCGAAGCCCATGGTGACCGCGAGTTCGGTCAAATGACCGTTCGCTCCTTCCTCTTTTTCGAAAGCCGGCTGAACCCGGCCGGAGCGGAATACTCCGTGCTTAAGGAGATCAGACTGCCATGAAAATCCTCATGTCCGTGATCGCCTATCTCA
>JAHIPL010000261.1 GCA_018894615.1 Acidobacteriota bacterium
CCATCTGCATCAGTGTCCACATCCCTTTCATCACTGCCATGACCCAGCTGCGTTCCGGTTCAACCGCTCCCAACAGCCCGGGCATCGTCATTACCAATTCAAAGCAAGTCCTGGGACTGTATGCCGGACACAATCTCAAGCTGGTTCTTCAGGGACACTTGCATTTCCTCGAGGACATCTATGTCAACGGCATTCACTTCATCACGGGCGGCGCCGTTTCGGCCAACTGGTGGGACGGCCCCCGCAATGGGATGGAGGAAGGATTCCTGCTCGTCGAGTGTGAGGGCGATTCCATCGAATGGGAGTATGTCGATTTCGGCTGGAACGTGGAGCCTGCTGAAAAGAAATAGTACTTAAAAGGTGAAGCGGTAGTTGAGTTTGAAGAGGAAAATGTGGTCGCCGGGGGCGGTCCAGATGTCGAAGAAATCCCTGTCGAAATCAAAATCCCCGGGATGGGAGAAGTCGGCCCAGTTCTGGGTCCAGACAAAAAACATGGTGGAGCCGGGGCGGTATTCCCAGCGCAGGACGATGGTCCCTCGCAGGGACTTGAGATTGAAGTCGGGATTTCTGAAGTCAAATGCCGCTGCCGGTCCCGGGCCGTCGGGATCGACGGTGTAAACGTCGTTTTCCTGGGTGATGGTGGAATCATTGACCTCCCCGAAAATGTCGAAATCAAAGGTCCGCACCGCCCGCATTTCCTTGAAGTGGAAGTAATCACCGACACCGTAGAACGGCTGCACATAGGCCTGCAGGCTGAGCCTCGGGGTGAAAGTCCAGTTGATACGGATTTCGATGGGAACGTTCTCCTGAATGATGTCGGACATGATATAGCGGACGCCGAGGGTTTCGGTTTTGAGGGGGTCCGTCACCTTTCTGATGAACTGCCCTTCCGAGAGCCGCCAGGAGTATCCGGGGCTGACGGACAGGTCCAGGTTGTCGCTCGGTTTCCAGCGCAGTCCGACATTGAAGGAATAATTGTAGCTTCCGTTAGGATGGGTCCGGTAGTGGCCTGAAAACTTCAGAACCAGCGGTTTGCGGTTATCGGTGCTGACCGCGAGATTGCGCATGACGCCGGCGGGGTAATAGGCCATGGGGCCTCCACGCGTGAGATAGTGGCTGTAGCGGGGCGGATCATAGCTGTAAAAGAACCCGATAGTCCAGTAGTTGAGCAGTTGGAACATGCCTGTCAGGTTGTAGTACTCGTTCGTCCGGTTGCCGCTGAAATCATAGGTGCGGTAAGTGGAACCGGTCAGGTTCCAGCCGCGGAAGATTTTTCCGGGATGAAAACTGATGTACCCCGTCTCCACATGCCCGTTGATGACATCCCCCGGGGCGTGGTAGCCCAGATCCATGGCGTGAAATCCCGGCGAGACGGCACCCAGCCCCGCGTTGAGAATGATATTTCCCTTTTGCTTATTGAAATACAAGCGGCCCGCCCATCCGCTGAGGGACGTGGCTTCCGGATCGACTTCGACATAATCGGCGTCCGGGCGCTGAAAATAGTGGAGAGAAGACATCTGAAGCCGGGTCATGGATTCCCGGCTGCCGGTCACTCGGGTGGCGCCGAACCATCCGTTGAGGACGTAGGTGCGGTCCTCATCGAGAAAGGTCCAGCCGTCCAGCGCCAGGCTGAAGGCTTTTTTTGTCAGTCCGTCCGCCAGGGCGGGATCCTGCAGGTCCCTTGTCATTCCTGTGAAGATCATCCCCAGTCCACTGAACCCTTCGGTGAATTCCTTCTGAGCACGGAGGACGCTGTAGGAGCTGAAGGGCTCCACTTCCTGCGTGGACCTTGCGCCGTCGATATCGATGCGGGCTGATTCCTTCCGGGTGAGGGCGCTCAGGATCCCAATATTCCATCCCTTTCCGATTTTTCCCGTCAGCTTGGCCGCACCGAGGATGGTGGTCCAGTCGGGATAGTCCGTGTATCCGGGGCCGGAGGCGTATCCCTGCGGAGTCCGGCCGATCCGCCGGCTGTAAAAAAACCGGGGAGCGCTCCATCCCAGGTTTCGGACGGAGTTGGCGCCTCCTTCCCCGAACCGGAATATATCCGCTCCCTCGACAAGGAAGGGGCGTTTTTCGTCGTAATAGGTTTCCTGGTCGCTGATGTTGATGACGGCCGGATGCGGTCGAGGCCGGTCAATTCAATGAAGCGGGAGACATAGCCGCTCTCCTCTTTCGGGACCCAGGCGAAGACGGCATTTTCGTTTTTACGCTTGATGGTCCGGAAAAAATTGACCCCCCAAGTGGTGCTCTCCTGCTCCCTGAAGTGAAGCTGTTCAAAGGGGATGCGGATTTCCACCGTCCAACGATGCCGTCCGGGTCGGAATCAAACATCCGGGCGGCGATGTAGAGGTTGCGGGTGTCATAGGCGATCCGGACTTCGGTTTTTTCCGTGGCCGGGTCTCCGTCTATGGGATCGGACTGCCTGAATCCTGTATAG
>JAHIPL010000262.1 GCA_018894615.1 Acidobacteriota bacterium
GGAGCCATTTACTTTAATCCCGCCATCGAGATCACCGACGATGTGGTCCAGAGATACGATGCCTCTAAAGCCGCCAACCAATAACGAAACGCTGGATATCGAAAAAATCCTTCGTATTCTGCCCCACCGGTATCCCTTTCTGTTGGTGGATCGTGTGCTGGAAGTCGTGGTGGGAAAGCGGATCGTGGCGTTAAAGAATGTAACCTATAACGAATTCTTTTTTCAGGGCCACTTTCCGCAGTACCATGTCATGCCCGGTGCTCTCATCATCGAGGCCATCGCCCAGGCCGGGGGGATCCTGGCCCATTTTTCGCTTGACGAACCCGAAAAACAGCTCAGTTTTCTGTCAAAAGTGGACAAGGTCAAATTCAGGAAACCGGTCTTTCCCGGCGATCAACTCCGTCTCGAAGCGGAATTCCTCAGAATGAAGCAGAAATACTGCATCATGCAGGGGCGCGCCCTCGTTGACGGAGAAGTTGTCGCTGAAGGGGAAATGATGGCCACCTTCGTCCGTCGCGAGGAATCGGAGGCATGACCACAGGCGTTCACATTCACCCCAGCGCACAGGTTCATCCGGAAACATATCTGGCCGATGGTGTTTCCATCGGATCCCACGTCACCATCGAGGAGGGGGTCCGCATCGGAGAAAACACCGTTGTTGAAGCCTATGTGCAATTGCGAGGGCCGTTGGAAGTCGGCCGGGACAACCGGTTTTTCCCCTATTCCTCCATCGGATCCGATCCTCAGGATGTCAGCTACAGGGGCGAACGAACCCGTCTTGTGATCGGGGACAGAAATATTTTCCGGGAATTTATGACCGTCAATCGAGGCTCTACCAAGGTTGATGGGGTGACCTCCATCGGGAACGATAACTACTTCATGGCCTATACCCACATCGCCCATGACTGCCGGATCGGGAGTCATATCGTCTGCATGAATGGGGCGACCCTGGCCGGCCATGTGGTGCTGGATGACAACGCTCAGGTCAGCGCCTTCAGCGGTGTGCATCCTTTCTGCCGTGTCGGCCGTCTGGCCTACATCGGAGGATATTCCGTCATCACCCAGGATGTCCTTCCCTACTGCCGCGTGGCAGGCGCCCGGCCGCCGCTGTTTTACGGCCTCAACACCGTCGGACTCCGCCGTGCCGGACTGACCAGGGAAAGCCGGCAGAACGTCAAACAGATGTTCAAGATTATTTTTGAATCCGATCTGAACACATCTCAGGCCGTCGAAAAAATAAAAGCGGAGTGTCCCGATGGAGCGGAGAAGGACATCATTCTCTCCTTTATCGAACGGGCAAGCCGGGGGATCATCAAAAAGGCGGCGAGACAATGGGACAATCCTTTGGAATAATCGCCGGATCGGGAGACATCCCCCGGTTCTATATTCACGAATTGAAAAAACGGGGAGACACCTGTGTCGTTGCCGCCGTTAAGGGGGAGGCCCCGGCGGGCCTGTCCGGGGAAACGGATGCCTATGCCGAATTCGCCCTTCAGGAACTCAATGATCTTGTCTCCTTTTTAAAATCCCATCATGTGGAGAATGTCTATCTCGCCGGGAAAATCGAGCACCGCCGATTCGTTCAGAAAAAGAGCCTGGACCCCCGTCATTTTCTTCTTGTCCACCGGCTCAAGGAGAGAGGCGCTCAATCCCTGGTGCGGCTGTTTATCGATTTTCTGGCCGATCGGGGGATCACCACCGCCGATCCTTACCCGCTGCTTGAACCGCTGTTCCGCTCTGAAGGACCCCAGGGTCGGGTGAAGCCCTCGCCGGAAGTGATGGCGGACATGGTCTTCGGATGGGACAAAGCCCGCATTCTTGCCGACCAGGACATCGGGCAGACCCTGATCGTCAAGGAAGGGACGGTTGTGGCGGTCGAGGGGATGGAAGGCACGGACATGACTATTCGCAGGGCTGGGGAACTGGCGGGAGACGGGTGTGTCGCCGTGAAGGTGATCCGGACCCGACAGGATTACAGAATCGATCTGCCTGCCGTCGGAGAGGAAACCGTGCGAAATATGATCGAGGCGCGTTTTGCGGGGCTGTGTTTTGAGGCGGACAGGATGCCTTTTTTCCAGCGGGAGGAGGCCGTTCAACTGGCGGACAGGCACGGCCTTGCCCTCTATGCCCGCTCCCGCCCGGATTGAACCGGATGGGAATTTGTAATAATATCATTTCTCTTTTCCAGAACCTGCAGCAAATAACGGAAAGGCTGTGAAGATGACAAAAACGGATAAAATCAAAGTCGGGATTATCGGCGTCGGATATCTGGGAACTCAGCATGCCCGAATCCTTTCTTATCTGGAAGAGGCGGACCTCAAGGCCGTCGTCGACATCGATTTCAACAAAGCCATGCAGATCGGCAATCGGCACAATGTGAAATACTATCAAAACTTTGAAGACATCCTGGATGAAATCGATGCAGGGATCATCGCGACACCCACTTCCGAGCATTTCAAGATCGCGGACAGGCTTCTGCGGGAGGGAAAATCCGTTCTTGTCGAAAAACCCATCACCCAGACCATCGATGAAGGGGAAAAGCTGGTGGCGTTGGCTGAAAAAACCGGCACGATTTTACAGGTGGGGCATCTGGAAAGATTCAACCCGGCCGTTGAAGCGCTCGAAGATCTCATCTCCGAGCCCCGTTTCATCGAAGTGCAGCGGTTGGGGTCCTTCTCGGCGCGGTCTCTCGATATCGATGTCGTTCTGGATCTCATGATTCATGATCTGGATATCATCCTGTCTCTGATCAATGACGAGGTCAAGACCATCCGCTCCAGCGGCATCCATGTGCTTTCCGACAAAATCGACGTCGCCAATGCGCGGCTTGAATTTGAATCCGGATGTGTGGCCACTCTGATCGCTTCGCGTGTCCATCAGGGCAAGGTGCGCAAACTGCGGATATTTGAGCCGACTTCCTATTACTCCATCGATTATATCGATCAGGAAGTGAAGATATTTCCCCTCAACGGAATGCAGACGGACATCAAAAACGTGAAAATACAAAAAGAGGAGCCACTGAAAAAGGAGCTCCAGAACTTCTTCCACTGTATCAAAAAAGGGGAAACCGGCAAGGTGTCGGGAAGCGAAGGGCTGCGGGCGTTGAAGCTGGCATACAAAGTCATCGAAGAGGCCGAAACCTGA
>JAHIPL010000263.1 GCA_018894615.1 Acidobacteriota bacterium
GCCGTTTTGGACTGCATCACGCCGACCTCGTCCAGGCCCTGCAGATCAAGGAAGAAGAAGAACTTGCGGTTGAGTCGTGCGGCGGCTGAGCTCCTGTCCGGCAGTGTCCCCGTGGCCGTTCCCTTGAGGTCAGCCAGGATGTGTTTTTCAAAATCCGTGATGATTTTTCGTTCCCCGTTGTCAAAAAGGATGAAGTTTTCCTTTTTCAGATCCTTGATGGGTGTTCCATTCACCTCCGTGACATAGACCTGGATCAACTTCAAAACGGCCGAAGCGTCGTGCTGAATGGTCTTCTCCTGAATGGAAAGGGCATCCGCTTGACGGATAAGCGCCGAAAAGATCAACACAACTGAAAGAAACATGACCCCTCCCGGACGAATCCGCCGCGATCTCTGTTTTTCACTCATCCTTATTTTCTCCGTTGGATAAATTGGACTCTCGATCTACCGACCGTCTCCTTGTTCCATGAACATCCCGGAAATGGAATTAAAACAACCCATCCAAAAGACTTACGATAAATAGTGTATAATCGTTTAGCCCTGAAGGAGTCAACTGTAATGGACATAAAAGGCTGTCGGGCACCAAGGAAAAGTGACGGGTTTCGACCTGGAGCAGGAATTCATCACACACGCAGGATGGGCAAAAGGATCTGCCGTCCAGTTTCAAGAAAAATCTTCAATACCACATGAATTGTCCAAGAAATTTCTGTAGAATAGGGACGACATGAAAGAGACATTTCCACTGGATCCCATCAAACGGCTCAAAGAGATGGAGGCCCTCGTCCTGAAAAACGGCAAACGGGCCTACTACCGCTTTCGTCCGGCTCCATATTACGGGGGGGTTTCGACCGCCGACGCCGTCGGTTGTTCCTTCCTCTGCCCCTTCTGCTGGAATTACAGCCGCAATCAGGATCCCGGTAGATCTCTCGAATTTTATTCCACCAAGGACGTCGCTAAAAACCTGCTGGATATCGCGGGGAAAAACCGGTTCAACCGATTCCGCATAAGCGGCGCCGAACCCATCCTGGGGCCGGGCTCCCTCGATCACTTGGTTGAGGTCCTTCAGATCGTATTCAGAGAGATGCCGAACGCCGTTTTTATCGTGGAAACAAACGGATTCCTGCTGGGGTGGAAACCGGAGCTTATCTCCAAACTCCGCTTACGCAACATTCAAGTCCGCGTGTCCGTAAAGGGCGTCAACGAACAGTCCTTTGAAATCTTGAGCGGTATCGACCGTAAATATTTCTACTATCCCCTGATCGCCCTGCGCGAGATGAGGAAAGAAGGTATTGAAGCCTGGCCTGCCCTGATGAATCTTTATTTTACGGAAGACATCATTAAAAAATTCGAAGGATTCCTGGCGGGATACGGCATTCACGCCCACCTCGAGCGCGAACAGCTTGAAGCTTACGGCTTTGTCCTTCGCAACATGAAAAACCGCGGATTAAAAGTGGACGGAATCAAGCTCAAACCGAGACCTGAAATTCATTCCCGACCGCAGGGATCCTCCGGCAGAGATCAAAGAGGCGGCCCGCGGGGAAGAGGCCGTGGCGGCGGACCGCAAAGGGGCCCTCAGTCCCGAGATCGCGGTGAACCGGCGGGACGGCGGAGCGGCTCTCCGCCGGGAAGACGGGGCGGCAAAAAATAAAATCCGCCCAAGATCGGATATCGAACAGACATCGAATAAAAGGGCAACAAGAATTGGAGCGAAGGCATGGCGACAGCAGTAGAAGAATGGGTTGAAGCACAAGCGAGACTGGCCAAGCCGGACCGAATCGTCTGGTGCGACGGATCGGAGGGAGAGGCCTACCGGCTTCTTGAAATCGGCATGGAGGAGGAGAAGCTGGAGGGACACCCGGTTTTCTCCCCGTTGAACCACAAATCATGGCCCAAGGCGTACCTTCACCGCAGCCATCCCACCGATGTGGCTCGGACCGAACACCTGACCTTTATCTGCCATTCGGATAGGGCGGCCACCGGACCCAACAACAACTGGATGTCTCCCAAAGAGGCAAAGGAACGCCTCACCCACCTTTCTGACGGCTGCATGCGCGGGCGAACCATGTATGTCCTTCCCTATATGATGGGACACCCCGAATCCCCTTACGCCCGGGCCTGCATTCAGATCACTGATATCACCTATGTCGCGGTCAGCATGCGGATCATGACCCGGATGGGAACATTCACCCTGGATAAAATCCGCAACAGCAGCAACTTCGTCAAGGGTTTTCACTCCGTCGGCGATTTCAGCCCGGACCGTCGCTGCATCATGCACTTCCCGGAAGAAAATCTGGTCTGGAGCGTGGGTTCAGGATACGGCGGCAACGCCCTTCTCGGCAAGAAATGCATCTCGCTTCGCATCGCCTCCTGGCAGGGCTACAAGCAGGGCTGGCTGGCGGAACACATGGTCATCCTGGGCATCGAGGATTCAAAAGGGCATGTGACCTATGTCACAGCCGCGCTGCCCAGCGCCTGCGGAAAGACCAACCTGGCCATGATGGAATCGGCTCTGCCGGGGTATAAAATCTGGACGATTGGAGACGACATCGCCTGGCTGAATATCGGGCCCGACGGCCGGCTCTGGGCCATCAATCCGGAGGCGGGCTTCTTCGGCGTGGCCCCCGGCACCTCAGACAAAACCAATCCCAACATGATTAAAACTCTCAAGCGGGACCTCTTCAACCCGACGCTGTTCACCAATGTCGCTCTCAATCCGGGGACACGGGAGCCCTGGTGGGAGGGGCTGGACGGCCCGACACCGGAATACCTGGAAAGCTGGCAGGGGCGGCCCTGGACGGGGGCCGAAGGCACCGCGGCGGCCCATCCCAATTCCCGCTTCACCGTCTCGATCACCAACTGTCCCACCCTTTCAAAGGAATACGATAATCCGCAGGGAGTTCCCATTTCGGCCATGATCTTCGGCGGACGGCGGGCTCAACTCATTCCTCTGGTCACGGAAAGCCATGACTGGGCTCACGGCGTCTTCATGGGGGCCCGGATGGGCTCGGAAACAACGTCGGCCGCGGCCGGTCAGACGGGTGTTTTGCGGCGCGATCCCATGGCCATGCTGCCTTTCTGCGGCTACCATCTGGGTGATTATTTCCGGCATTGGATGAACATAGGACACAGGCTCACACGGCCGCCGAAAATATTTTCAGTCAACTGGTTTCGGACAGACGAGAACGGCCGTTTTATCTGGCCGGGTTTCGGGGAAAACATGCGGGTGCTCAAGTGGGTGATCGACAGGATCAACGGACGGGTCTCCGCCCGGGAAACGCCGGCCGGTTTGGTCCCCAGGCTGGAAGACCTGAACCTGGAAGGCATCACGGTTCCCAAGGACCGGATGGAAGACCTCTTAACCGTCGACAAAGAGGAATGGAAAGCGGAAGTGGAGGGCATCCGGGAATACCTGCAAAAATACAAAAGACGCCTTCCCTTCGAGATCGACGAGCAACTGCGGAAAATGACCGCGGATTCCGAGTGAGGAGGAAATGGCCGAACCGCTCAAAGACAGGTTTTTCACACAGAATTCCCTTCAGAAATTTGCGACCACCATTAAAGACGCCTACCCCGCTTTCGACGCGGACAAATTCATTTCCCTGATCCACGATGAAGAATGGGCCGGCAAAGAGATCATGCAGCGAATGCGCCATACCACCGAGAGCCTGCAAAAAATGCTCCCTCCATCCTATCCGGAAGCACTCGAGATCCTGAAAAAAGCTGCGCCGAATGTCAAAGGATTCGAGTCCGTTACTTTACCCGACTATGTTTCCCTCTACGGCCTCAACGACTGGGACCTGTCCCTGCCCGCCCTGGGATATTTCACCCGGTTCTCCACCTCCGAGCTGGCCGTTCGCCCTTTTCTGGACAGAGATCCCGACCGGGTCATGCCTTATATGCTGAAGTGGGCGGAGGATGAAAATGAGAACGTGCGCCGGTTCGCAAGCGAGGGCTGCCGGCCTCGCCTTCCCTGGGCCATGGCCCTCCCAAAATTTAAAAAGGACCCTCGTTCCATTTTCCCCGTCCTCGAGAAGCTTAAAAACGACTCCGCCGAGTTCGTCCGCCGCAGTGTGGCCAATAACCTCAACGACATCTCAAAGGACAATCCCGATCTCGCCCTCGAAGTCTGTGAAAGGTGGTACGGCCAATCGGAAAAAACGGACCGCATCGTGAAACACGCCTGCCGGACGCTTCTCAAGGCGGGAGATCCCCGAGCACTCAAGATCTTCGGCTACTGCGATCCGTCCCGCGTTCAAATCACGGATTTTAAATTGGCGACTTCAGTCCTGAAAATCGGGGAAACCCTGCTTTTTTCCTTTGAAATGGAGATCTCGGGAGAGAAAAAGGGACGGGTCCGGCTCGAATACGCCGTCAAATACCAAAAATCCGGCGGAAAAGCATCAAAAAAAATATTCCAGTTAGCCGAAAATGACTATGCTCCCGGCCGGTATCAACTCAAGCGCAAACAGTCCTTCGCCGACATGTCGACACGCAAACACTATCCCGGCACTCACTGCATCTCGATCGTCGTCAACGGTGAAGCCAGGGTGAATGACACGTTTGAACTGAAATAATCCCGGCAGCCACCCCTAAATTTTCAGAACTACCGGACCAGGGTGAGACGGATCACTTCATCGCTTCTTCGAATGCCTTCTGCGCCTCCATGACCTTGGGATCGTCGCCGAACTGCATGGCTTTCATCATAACGGTGCCCATCCGTCCCATGAGTTCCTGCATCCTCGCCGCCTCGGCGCCGAGTTCCTCCGGGGGATCGGACATGTTCTTGAGCTCGGGATATTTTTCTTCCATTTTGTCCATGCCGGCCTTGATCGTCTTCATCTCCTTGGCAAGAGCGTTCAGGGCCGCAGCAACCGCGTCCGCGCCTTCGGCTTTCTCCATGGAATTGATGAACGTTTCCGTGGTGTCGTTGAACTTTTTGACAACCGGTTTCAGGTCGGAATATTTTCCCCCTCCGCCTCTACAAGCTGTCAGGGCCCCGGCGAAAACCAATACACACACAAGCGTAATCCCCTTGGTGAATTTCATATCTTCTCCTTTTGAGTAATTACATTTATCATATATAAAATATAAAGAAAATCAACTCAAATAACAGGACCGGTTTAGCAACTCATCCAGGACCTGTTTATTTTCGATTGACCGCCCAGACGCCCACAACGATGAGCAGCGCGGCGACTGCGAGGGACCAGTCCAGAGTCTCATTCAAAAAAATGACCCCCAGAGTCACACCGACAACAGGGATGACATAGGTGATAAGGGACACGCGCGTCGGTCCTATAGCCTGGAGCAGCCCGTAGAACAAAAGGTAGCTGATGCCGGCCCCCAGAAAGCCCAGCCAGAGAATGGCGATCCATGTCACCGGTTTGGCCGGAAGGGTGAACGGCGACTCGATAACGGGAGCCGTCATCCACATGACAGCATCGACCAGCAGCAGGGTGAAGAAGGCCTGCTGGACGGGGGGAACATTCCGGAATTTAACCTTGGCGTAGACATTTGAAATCCCGTAACAGAGAGAGGCCAGAATCATCGCAACTTTTCCGAAAAAAGGCAGGTCCAGCCCGCCCGATTCCGGTCCCAGAAGCACCCCGAGATCTTTGTGAACAAGCACCACAACACCCATAAATCCCAGGAGAAGCCCCAGGATCCGGGAAGGGGAAATTCTGTCGTCTGCAACATAAAAATGGGCGATGATCAGGGTGAAGAGAGGCACCGTAGCGTTCAGGACGGTAGCCTGAGCGGAATCGATGGATTTTTCGGCCCAGGTGATGAGGATCCAGGGCAGTGCCGCGCTGAAGAGACCCTGAATGAAAAAGGGAACCCACATTTTGCGGGAAGGAGGTTTGTGCTTTTGCGCAATCAGAAAAATGAGCAGGATCATCACGGCGAACGTGATGCGCAGCGTGACGACGGTCAACGGGCCTGTTTCCTGAACCGCGATTTTAATCCAGAAAAATGACGCCCCCCAGATCAGGGAGAGAAGGAAAAAGACGGTCCAGTGTCGAGGTTTCATGAGCCTTGCGCTATTCTAAAGAAA
>JAHIPL010000264.1 GCA_018894615.1 Acidobacteriota bacterium
CGTCCAACGATGCCGTCCGGGTCGGAATCAAACATCCGGGCGGCGATGTAGAGGTTGCGGGTGTCATAGGCGATCCGGACTTCGGTTTTTTCCGTGGCCGGGTCTCCGTCTATGGGATCGGACTGCCTGAATCCTGTATAGCCCGGACTTTGCCAGACTTCCTCATCGAGAATGCCGTCAATAACGACAGGAGCCTGAAGAAATATGGCCCGAACCGATCGGATCTCGGAAGAGGAGCTGTCTCCGGGATTGGAAGGTTTTGAATGGGAGTGCTCTGACGGGTGATCCGCCGCCGGCCCGGGATGGGAAAACAGGAAGTGGGAGAAGAACAGAAAAAAAAGGAAAAAGGCTCCTCTTGGATTGTTGCGAATGAGGCTAAAGTGGAACATTTAAGCCGCTCATTATAGTACAAAAAAATAGGGATGACCAATATAAAAGCCAACGAGGAGGTGTGTCGTGAGAAATTGGGAAAAATCCGGTTGAATCCATGGGACTCCAACTCGATTATTTGACCAAACGCTCGAATATCAATATAATAAAAAGGAAATGTCCGGAATTTTTGATGCCGTTCGGTCCGTGCTCAATACCCGATTATTCACCCTCAGTAAGACGGATGTGACGCTGGCGTCATTTCTCATCTTTTTTATCATTATTCTGACGGTCAGCATCCTGGCCCGTTTTTTTTCGCGAAAGCTTCTGGTCAAGGTGACGGACCGTCTTCACATCCAGGAGGGAACCCGGTTCATCATCCGCCGCATAACGGAGTATGTCCTCACCATCATCGGTGTCATCATCGCCTTTCAGACCATCGGGGTCAACCTGAGCAGCCTGGCCGTCATCTTCGGGCTTCTCTCCGTCGGGATCGGATTCGGGCTGCAGAACATCACCTCCAACCTGATCTCGGGGTTCATTTTGTTTTTTGAGCAGCCCATCCGGGTCGGCGACCGGATCACGGTCGGGGGTACGGAAGGGGACGTGAAGGAGATCAACATCCGGGCGACGAAGATCCGGACATTGAGCAATATTTTCATCATCGTGCCCAATTCCGAATTCGTCTCCCAACGGGTCATCAACTGGTCTCACGGTGACCCCGAAGTCCGGATTGATATCGCTGTCGGGGTCTCCTACAATTCCGACCTGGATACGGTCATCAAAGCCATGGAAGAGGTCGCCGAAGAAAACAAGGAAATCCTTACGGATCCCAAACCCGAAGTGCAGCTGCGGTCGTTCGGAGACTCCTCCTGGAATATGGAGCTGCGGGTCTGGGTCCGGGATCCCAAACGCCACAAGTACATCGAGTCGGAGGTCAACTTCGCCCTCATCCGCAAGTTCAGGAAATACGGTGTGGAGATCCCCTTTCCCCAGCGGGACCTCCACCTTCGCTCCTCGATCCCCATACCGCTCGATTCCTTGAAAAAAGAATCAAACCGGAAATAGCCCGGCAGCTCACGAATCCCTCTGAAGGGTTTGGACTGTCGTGTTTTTTGACCGGAATTCAGCGCCGGGCTTTGCCGGGAACCCAATTTTCGATGAAACGCCGGCCGCCTTCATGTTCTTCCACAAGCGCCCGGCAGATGGCCTGCATGTGCTCATAGGGGAGAGTGCCGATAATCATGCGGCCGTTGATGATCATGGTCGGAGTGGACCGGATACCGTGGTCGTACTGGTCGGAGGTCTTTTCGTATTCCCGTCCCGTTTCGACGATGGTTTGAATAAGGGTCATCGTGTACGGGTTGTCGGCGGCGCCCTCGGCTCCGAACCGGCGGGCCAGGTCCTCTCGCCATCCGGGGTTGCGCGCCAGATTGAAGTTGGCGAAGATCTCGTCGTGAATCTCGACAAACCGCGCCGGATCATAGGCGGCGATGGCGGTCAGTTCACAGGCGCCCGGGTGGATGTCCTTGGCCACAACAGTGTTGCATTTTCCTTCAAGAGGGAAGAACTGAAAGGCGATGTTGATTTTCCCCGCGAATTCCTCCTTGAGCCGGTTGAGCTGTTGGGTCAGAAAGAGGCAGTCGGAACAGAGAAAATCGGAATACTCCACGATCTGTATGGCCGCGTCCTCAAATTCGCCTGTCGAGCGGACCGTCCAGTAAGGGGAGATGAAACTGGGGTTCCCCACAACGGGCAGCTCGTAGAACTGACGGACAATGCGCATGGAGACGGCTTCCTGGGCGTTGCGCTTTACGTTGTGGTACTCCGCCACTCCGGCTCCGGCGAGAGCGGCGAAACAAGCGAAAACAACGAGCATTTTGAATGAAGGGCGCAGCAGCCTGCCGACCACTCCGTATTTCTTTCGCCCTACCCCGTATCTCCAGAATAAAAAGAAGCTCAGGATGGAAAACAGGTAGTACCCGCTGCAGAGAAGGCAAAGGCTGCCCATCACCAGGATGGAATAGGAGAGAAGGGCAAGAACACAGATAACATTTCCGAAGGCGATAAATCCGTTTGTCCGTTCGAATTTTTCCGTAGGGAACAGGGCTCCCAGAGAGACGAGCAGCCCGACGACGAGGCCGAAGAATCCGAGAGGGATTCCCAGAACCTGAGAGATTTCCGAAAAAGCGGAGCTGTCGCAGTTGAAAAAAGCGCTGATATCGCAGAACGACCCTTCAAAGATGGATTCGGGATAGTTGGCCAGAAAAAAGTGCTGGATGGTCAAAAGGGAAGCCGCCGCCATTCCGATTCCTGTGAAAAAACTGAAAATCCGCCGCGGATGAACATCGTTCAGAGTCAACGTTTTTTCCACGGTAAGGGTAAGGGTATATGTTTTCTCTTTTGAAATCAAGAGACACCGCTGTTGCTGTCGTTTCCCTCATTTAGAGGAAAGGTTTTCTTGAAATTCCCTGTTTCCTCCGTCCCGCTTTTTCTTTACAATAGCAAAAGGTGAAACCATGGCCGTGTTGATCGAATGGCTGGAAAAAAACAAAACACATTGGGGAATTCTGCGGGAAGACGGCCTGACGAAACTGCAGGTGATGACTCTCTCCGGGAAGAACATCTCGGTTTCGGCCAAACGGTTTTTTCTGCGGCACATTGTGAATGAAGATCCGGCCGAATACATCGCGGCGCTTCAAAAAGAGGCCGATGAGGTCGATGCCGGACTCCTTCATTCCGAGCTGAGGGGAGGCGGCGAGTATGACCTGTCCGACCTGACCCGGCTCTGGTACAGCCGTCAGGAACCGGGGGTGAGGGAAAAGGCCGTCCTTCTGTCCGCCTGCCTGAGAGGGGAGAAATGGTTCAAGGCGGATCCATCGGGACGGATCCGGGCCGCCACGGAAGAGGAAATCCTTCGCAGAGAGAGGGACGAGGAACGCCGCCTCCGAGCCCGCAGCGCCCTTGAGGACATGGTCAAACTTCTTCGGGACTGCCTCGAATCCGGTCAAAAGGCCTGCCGGAAACAGCCGAAAACACTTCAAAACATCCAGGATGACCTCCTTGATTTTCTGCTGCAGAGACACAGGCTGGAGCACAATTCCATTCTGAAAGACGCCCTCGCGGCACTTGCCGATGAGGGCCGGATCGGACATGAGGAGGCGGCTCGGCGAATCCTTCAATCTCTGGACAGCATGCCTGATCCTTACTCTCTGTTCATGGCGAAGTTCAGCTCTGCGTTTATCCCCGGTGACGAATCCCCCGAATATTTTTTTCAGCCGCTGTGCAGCCGGTATCCTCTGGTCGAAAGCGAATCCGTCGATCGGTTGATATCGGATGTGACCGATCTGCTTCCCTCTCTGCCGGATGCAGACGTAAAAACGGTTTTCAGCATCGACCATGTGGGAACCAAAGAGGTCGATGATGCGCTGTCCGTAGGCATCCCTGAAAACGGACGGGTGTGTGTGGGGGTTCACGTCGCCGCTCCCGGTTTGTTCATTCCCGAAGGCAGCCCTGTTCACTCCGCGGCCAGCCGGCGAACCACAACCGTTTACCAACCGGACTGCAAGTGGGCTATGCTGCCGAAGGAGCTCATCGAGCTGTTCAGCCTGCATCCTGGGCGCAGGATTCCCGTGGTGAGCGGATATTTCACTTTTCAGGAAAAAGATCTGTCTTTTATTGGTGAAGAATTCAGGCTGGAAACGATGGATTCCGTTCAGAATCTCAGCTATGCGGAAATAGAAGCGAAACTGGAGGGGGATTTTTTAACGGGTTATAAAAAGGGGAACGGACACAGGGACGGCGGATATTCTCCGGAGCGAACGGCTGTGGATGACCTTCCCTATCATAAAAAAGAGGATTTCCCGCATGCCCTCGGAGAGGCGTTCGACCACCTGGTGCCTCTGGCCCGATTTCTGGCGCTGCAGCGGAATGAAGGCAAGGCCCCGTTTGCCCGTCGAAGGGAATTCAACATCAAAGTGCTTTCCGAAAAAGACATTCGGATCGAACAGAGGCCCCGCAGCGGGATTGTCGAAAATGTGGTGACCGAGCTTATGATCTGGATGAATTCCCGGGTGGCGCTCCAACTGTCGAGAGCCGGCCTCCCTGCAATCTACAGGGCCAAGCGGGATATCGTCGTCAGCGAGACCTACACCCAGAGAAGCCGGGCCGGCCTGACCGTCAATCCCCGCGAGCACTCGGGTATCGGGGCAGGCATGTACTGTTGGGTGACGTCCCCTATTCGCCGGTATGCGGACCTCATCAATCAGCGGCAGCTGGGAAGCCTCATCGGCGGACATCTTCCCGCCTTCACTGATGAATCGGAGCTTCTGGTGCGGGCCAAGCGGATGGAGTTTCAGACCCGGACCGCCCAGATCCATCAGCGCCGGATGGAGCGCTACTGGACCCTCAGATGGATGGAACAGCACGCCGGCGAACCGTTTCCTGTGACTCTGAGGAGCCTGGACAATAAAATGTTTGTTCTGTTCGACAATCTGCCCATCGATCTGGATCTGAATCCCGAAGAGACCGGACAAAAAGAGGGGCCGGCGCTGTTCAGGATCGAACAAATCGATTTTTATGCCCTGGAATTCAAAGGCTCCGTCCTGCCGTCAAAGATGGAATGACGACATTTATCTGTTCAAAATCGCAATAATTAATCCGTAAAATAAATTCATCAGGAATGATATAAAGATTCAGTTGATTCCGAACCCGATTCTTTGTACATTTGACGGGATATGTTACCAAAAGAACTGTTCGCTTCACGCTGGGGAATCATTTTTGCAGGCCTGGGAATGGCGGTCGGGACGGGGAACCTGTGGCGTTTTCCGCGCATCGTCTCGCAGTACGGAGGCGGGGCCTTCATGCTCGTCTGGCTGCTGTTTCTTTTTCTCTGGGCGCTGCCGCTCATCATCATTGAGATGTCCATCGGGAAAAAAACACGGCTGGGGGTCGTCGGCTCCTTCGCCAAGCTCATGGGTGATAAGAGCGCCTGGATGGGGACCTTCGTCGCCTTCGTCACGGCGGCCATCACCTTTTACTACACCGTGGTGACGGGGTGGTGCCTCAAATACTTCTTCGCCACCGTTTTTCAGGGGCTTGTCAAAAAAGATCCCATCCATTTCTGGAACGGATTTTCAACGTCGCTCGAGCCTATTTTTTTCCATCTGTTCGCCATCGTCATCGGCTGCGCCATTATCTATGTGGGCGTTGTGAAGGGGATCGAGCGGGCCAATAAAATCATGATCCCGGCTCTTTTTTTCATCCTGCTTGTCGCCTGTATCCGATCCATCACCCTGCCGGGAGCTCTCCAGGGCTTGGATTTTCTCTTTTCACCCAACCTGAAAGAGCTGGGCAATCTGAAGATGTGGCTCAACGCCCTGAGCCAGGCGGCCTGGTCGACGGGTGCGGGTTGGGGGCTGATGCTGACCTATTCGGTTTACTCCCACAAAAAAGAAAATCCCGTGCTCACGGCCACCACACTGGGATTCGGGGACTATGTGGCCTCCCTTCTGGCGGCTGTGACGGTCATCCCGGCCGTTTTCTCTTTTTTCGCCATCCAGGGTGCGGGCAAGGAGCAGGTCCTGCAGGTGATGGCCGAAGGGAACAGGGGATTGACCTTCACCTGGATCCCGACGCTTTTCGCCAAAATTCCGGCCGGGACCGTCTTTCTGGCGCTTTTTTTTCTGGCCCTCTGCTTCGCCGCCTTCTCCTCGCTCATTTCGCAGCTCGAGCTTATCACCCGGATCTTCATGGACACAGGTTTCAGCCGGAGAAAGGCAGTCGTGATCGTCGGCACGGCCTGCTTTGTACTGGGACTTCCATCTGCGATCTTTATGGGATTTTTTGACAACCAGGATTGGGTCTGGGGGCTGGGGCTCATGGTCAGCGGTGCTTTTTTCCTGATGCTTGTCCTCAAAGTCGGGCCGAAAAAATTCCGCAAAGAGGTTGTTCCGGAATCGGCGGGATGGCTGCAGAAAAGCCGGGTGTTCGACTTTTTCGTCAAATTCCTCCTGCCCGTCCAGATCGTGGCCATGCTGGGCTGGTGGTTCTGGGACAGCTACAAGAGCAATCCCAAAAACTGGCTCAATCCCTTCGCCCAATCCTCCGTCGGCACCGTCCTTCTGCAGTGGATATTGGCCGTCTGCGTCTTTCTCCTCATCAACAAGCTTCTCGTCCGCAAGATGAAGGAATCCGGCAACCTGACGGTGGATTCCTAGCGGAAATACCAGATCTTACAGCTCCCTATCCCGGAGTCGGCGAATGTACAGGTTCGCCCAGGTAAAAGCCAGAACTGCTCCCATCGTGTTTCCGCAGACGATTCCCCACCAGATGCCGGACAGACCGAGGGATGTTTTGGTTGAAAAGACAATGGCGAGAGGGACGACCAGAATGATGGTCCGGGTGAGGGTCACGGTGAGGGCATTTATCCCTTTCCCTGTCCCCTGGAACATGGCGGAGGAAAGCATGCCGAAAGGAACGAAGGGAAAAAAGATAAACATGATTTTGAGGAAGTTGATGAGGTCGGCGCGGATGCGCAGGCCCCCGGCTTTCATGGTGAAGAGACCTGCGATTTGAGGGGCAAAAATGAAGGTCAGAGAGGCGGTGATCAGTTCCAGAAAAAGCCCGATTTTGACGGCGTAGAAAAAGGCGGTTCGCAGCTTGGGGACGTCGTGCGCTCCGAAGGCGGCCCCGGTGACCGAGGTGACGGCTGTGGCCATCCCGATGATGGGGAGTGCGGCGAACATGACCACCCGCCAGCCCGTCGTAAAAACGGCCACGCCGTCGGTGCCGCCGGCCTTGACGGAGAGGATATTCAGGAAAAATGCCATGAGGGCCATGGATGTCTGCATGACGGCGGATGGGATTCCGACGCGGAGGATGTCCGAGAGGATGTTTTTGGCGAAACAGAAACCCTTGAGACGGAAGGTGACGTAGGTGTCCTTTTTCAGGAACATCCAATAGAAGAGAAAAGTGCAGCTGAAGCCGATGGAGATCATGGTGGCCCAGGCTGCGCCGTTGACACCGAGTTTGAAAGTGTAGATGAAAAGGGGGTCGAGCCCGATGTTGAGGGCTGATCCGAGGAGCATGACGGTCATGGCCCGCTTGACATCGCCTTCACCGCGGAGGAGGGAGGTGGCGACCATTGAGAAAAACGAAAGGGGCATGAGGGCGAAAATGATGCGGGAGTAGCCGGCGGCCAGGGAGGCTACGGGCCCGGCGCCGATGCCGGAGTAGATTTTCTCGATAAAGATGAGGAGGGGAGCCATCAGGAGAAGGGATGCGAAGATCATCAGGACGAGGGTGTGGGAGGCGACGGCGCCCGCACCTTTTTTATCCTGTGCTCCGATTTTGCGGGAAATGGCGGAGCTGCCGCCCACACCCAATCCTCCTGAGACGGCGATGATGATGATGTTGAAGGGAAAGAAAAAACCGATGGCGGAGAGGGCGTCGGGGCCGAGGCCTGATACCCAGATGGCGTCGACGACGGAATACAGGGTGTGGGCCGACATGGCGATGATCATGGGAATGGCCAGCTTGATTATGGCTTTCTTGGGATTTCCGAGAAGGGTGCGGACCCCCTCTGTCATGGCTGACGGATGAGTGGTTTTTTTCTGTGAGTTGTTCATAATAATAAACGCCTATTATAGGGAATGCTCAGGGAAAAAAGAAGTTATTTTGATGTCCGACCACCAATGGAAATTTCGTGAAAGTGGGGCCACATCTTGCCGGTGATGATGAGGTGGCCGTTTTGTGGATTGTAGGCGATTCCGTTGAGGACATAATCCGCATGCCCTTTGTAAACGGAGGGGGTCAGGGCGCTTAAGTCCAGGAGTCCGTTTATTCGTCCCGACTGAGCATCGATACGAACGATGCTTTCGGTCTGCCAGACATTGGCGAAGATCTGCCCGTCGATGTATTCCAGTTCGTTGATGGAGGCAATCGGCCTTCCCTGCAGTGTCACCGTCAACCTTTTTTTCACCTTCATGGTATCCGGTTGAATGAAATAGAGGGTGGAGCTGCCGTCACTCCAGATGAGGTCCTTTCCATCCGTCGTCAGACCCCAGCCTTCAATCGGCAGGGGAAATGTGAATGTGCGCAGGAGTTTGAGAGATGCCGGGTCGTAAACAAATCCCTTGAGCGACGTCCAGGTCAGCTGATATATTTTGTCGTCAAGAATAGTGATTCCTTCGCCGAAGATATCCCGAGGCAGCTTGACCTGCTCCATGATTCGTCCGTTTGCCGGATCGATTTTTCGCAGTTCCGACTGCCCCTTTTGCCCCGTTCCTTCGTACAGGAAGCCGTCTTTATAGACGAGGCCCTGCGTGAAGGATGCGGGTGCGTGGGGGAAAGACCGCACGATGCTGTAAGAAAGTGTTTCAGGTTTGGGCTCCGCGTCGGCCCTGGACATTTCTCCATCCGTTCCCGAGCATGTGCAGACAAGAAGGAGGGTGAGGAACACACACATCTGTTTCATTTTCCGGGTCCTTTTATCCCCAGTTCCACCTTCAGGTCCTCCAGGACTCGGAAACGATTATCCACATATTTCCATGCTACTTGTCCCGGCCGGAATATGCAATCAGCAATCATTGTCGGAGAGAATTACCGGTACGAATTGTCTGAGCGAAGGAGCGAGATAAATCATTCGTTTTGCAGGACCGTGATTCCGTCGACCAGGCGAAGTGGATGAACGGCGTATTTCCCCTTAAGTTCAGGATAGGCTCGGGGAAAAGCCCTGTCGACAGCCTTCCTGAGTGTTTCCACGCTGTCGGCCCGGCAGATGACGCCGCCGGCTCCTTTGTCCCCTCCGCCCAGCATTCGCTCGCCGTAGACGCCGTCTACCGTCCGGGCGATATCACACATTGTTTCCAGTTCCGGTCCGGATATGGCGTAGTCATCCCTGAGCCCGTGGCCGTCCTCCCGAAAAAGGGCGCCGACGGTCGGGATGTCACCGGCGGACCAGGCGCGGAGCATTCGGCTGAAACGTTTCTGAGCGTTGAAGATGTAGCGGAAGCGGGCGCAGAGGTGGGGATGAGTTCTGCTGTGACGGGCGAGAATTTCTCCATACACTTTTTCGTCAGTGATACCGGCCAGGTGGGTGATGCCGTATTCAGGCCGCAGGATGGCGGCGAATTCCTCGCATTCCGTCCGCCGGATTTTGTATGTTGATTTTTCCAGACCGGGCCGGATGGTTCCGGTATCGAGGCTGACAAGGCGGAAATCGGAATCCCCGCCAAAGGGGATATGACGGATTTTTCTTTTTTCCGGAATGTAGTGGGTTCCGACTCCTTCCTTCGCAAAAAGGATCATGATCTGATCGAGCTGACCGCAGGGGGAGCCGATGTAGTCGTTTTCGACGGCCTGGGCCATGTCCACGATCCGGAACGGGTCTTCGACCTTAAATCCGTTGACATCCAGGAGGGACAGCAGGAGGTTTAATGTCAGGGAAGCGGAACGGGACATCCCTCCGCCGGGAATGTTGCCGTAGATCAGAGCATCCATGCCTCTGGTGAGATGGAACCCGTTCTGATGAAGAGTGTAGTCCACGCCGAAGATGAACCGCGCCCAGGTGTCGGCGTTATTTTTGTCTCTGGGAGGGGGGGTGTGGCCTGATTCGAAGTCGATGATGCCGTCATCGGGAAAGTTGCCGCTGAAGATGCGGATTCGGTTTTCCAGTCGGGGCTTGTAAGCCGTCCAGATGAAACGGTCCGTACCGGCACCGAACAGTTCGGTCCCGTTGTAGTCCCCGTGCTCCACCCCGAAGCAGAATCGGGATGAGCTTCTGCGGATACGGCCCCCTTTGACGGATATTCCCGTTTCTCCGGATAACCGGGCCAGAGTTTCCAGGGCCTTTTTGTCTGTGTCCGTCATCCCAGGCACCATCCCATCTGAGTGTCTATCCGATGCTGGATGATTGTATCCTCTTAAGGAGTCGGGGTCAATCCCCAGGGGACGTGAAGGGATGTGGAATCGAAATTGTTCAATCTGTCCCGAAAAATACGATGGCGAAATGGAGACTTCTGGCTGAAAAAAGGAGACTAAAAAAGATTTCTGAAAAAAAGATGCCTGTCCCCATTTTTCTTGCCTTTCAAAAGTAAATTTAATACAGTAGCGGGCGGAAGGAGGGCCTGGCCGTGAAACTCACATTTCTTGATATCTCCGTTTTTGTCGCTTTTTTTGTCGTCGTGGTTTTTGTCAGCATGTACAAAAGCCGGAAAGAGAAAACGGGCGAAGAATATTTTCTGGCCGGCCGGGGGCTCCTCTGGCCGTTGATCGGCCTGTCGCTCATCGCCGCCAACATCTCGAGTGAGCATTTTGTCGGGATGTCGGGACAGAGCGCCGGCAGCGTCGGCCTGGCCATCGCCAGCTATGAGTGGATGGCGGCCATCACGCTTGTCGTCGTCGCTTTCTTTTTCCTGCCGAAGTTCCTCAAAAGCGGCATCTACACCATCCCCGAGTTCCTGGAGTACCGGTACAATTCGGCCGCCCGGGCGATCATGGCTTTTTACACCATGGTCATCTATGTCGGGGTGACCATCGCCTCCGTCCTCTATTCGGGAGCGCTGGCTCTCAAGACAATCTTCGGCGTCAGCCTGGGCACGGCCGTCTGGTGGATCGGCGCCATCGCAGCCCTCTACACCATTTGGGGAGGGCTCAAGGCTGTCGCCTGGGCGGACCTGTTTCAGGGATCGGCCCTCATCATCGGCGGGGCCATCGTGATGATTGTCGGATTTGCCGCCGTCGGTGGTGTGCCCGAGTTTTTTAGGGTGAATGCCGACAAGCTTCACATGATCCTTCCCGCCGACCATCCCGTCCTTCCCTGGACCGCCCTGGTCATCGGGCTCTGGATACCGAATTTCTATTACTGGGGGCTCAATCAATTCATCTGCCAGCGCAGCCTGGCGGCCAAAAGCCTGCGGCACGGCCAACTGGGAGTGCTCTTTGCCGCCGGCCTGAAGCTCATCATTCCGTTCGTCATCGTGATTCCGGGCATCATGGCTTATCAGCTCTACAGCGGCCAGATGACCGGTCCGGGCGGCACGTTTGATGCGGCCTACCCGCTGCTCATCCGCAATCTTATTCCTGTCGGTATCCGGGGATTTATGTTCGCCGCCATCGCCGGAGCCGTCATCAGTTCTCTGGCGTCCATGCTTAATTCCGCCTCGACCATCTTCACCCTGGATCTTTACAAACGGTATTTTCGGAAGGAAGCCTCACAGAAATCCGTTGTGCGGATGGGCCGGTCCATGACCCTTGTTTTTGTTTTGATCGGCTGTCTGATCGCGCCCCTTCTGGGGCACCCCAAACTGGGAGGGATCTTCACCTACATTCAGGAATTTCAGGGATACATTTCACCCGGAATTCTGGCGGCTTTTATCTTCGGTCTCTTTATCAAGCGGGCGCCGGCCCGGGCCGGAATGGTGGCCCTTCTCGGGAATGTTCCCATCTACGGCTTTCTTCATATCTTCTTTTCTGGAGCGATTCCCTCGGTGACCGTGGTCAAGATCGCCTTTCTCAACCGGATGGCCGTCACCTTCGCTCTGCTGCTTCTCATCATGGGGCTGATGACGCTCCTCAAGCCGCTGGCCGAGCCGGTCAAGCTGCCGGTCCGGGAGACTTTCGACATGCGTCCCACACCGGCCGTCAAGTATCTCGGCATTGCGGTGGTCGTGATCACCATCTGCCTCTATATCATTTTCTGGTAGATCAGAATCATTCTTTGGCCGTCTATCAAACTCAATGATGTTTGTTCTTCATAGGCTCTTTTTAATCAGTGAGAGGATCACATCAAAAAAGACAAAATCAACAACTGGAAAAAAGAGACGATCACTCCAAAGGCCTAACGAATCTTCGTCAGAACGTGTGGACGAAGATATAATCGTTGGCTTTTTTGGCCTGGTGACAGCCGAGGCACATCCCCAGTTTTCCGGATCTCAAAAGATTGGATCAACGGCGCGAATAGTTCAGGCGGATGAGATGCCTATCTATCGGATGTCACCTGCCGGCGGGTAGTGTGGATTAAAGAAGGGCGGGCAAGCATTGACAGGGAAAAACGGCTCCCATAAAATAAAGGCATAAAAAGTCGACAGGGGAGATGCGATGACTAAATCGGGATTCATTTTTTTCTGCGCCGGCCTTCTTCTCCTGTTGATACCGGTTTTTCTTTTTTGCCAGCTGACGGATTTGGATCTGGAGGAAAGCGCAAAATGGGAGGATTTTCTGCGGACGGCCTACCTGCAGCATGCGTTCGACAATCTTATCTGCAATGTGGACCGCCGGGCCGGAAATGTCCTCGTGACGGAGGATTGGCGCTGCATTCTGATCGATCATTCCCGGACGTTCATGACACAAAAGGAATACATGGGCAACCTGTTGTTTATCGACAGAAATCCCGAGGAACTGAACCTGATGAAGGAGCTGCCCGATGCCTTTGTTCAGAAGCTGCGGGACCTGATTGTCCAGGTGATCGACACCCGCATTCAAAAATACGGAAAAGCGGCCATTCTCTATTAAGGGTTGTTATAACTCTAATCATTTTTACTTTTAATTAGCACATGAACCGAGACAAAAAAATATATATAATAGATTCAGGAACACTCTGGATTCAGAAACACTCTGGAATCATTGACATGTTTTATCAATAAGTCCTTCTTTAGAGGAAACGATGGGAATAAAATCCCTAAATGATCACCGGATCGAGGACGACTACAAAAGCCTCACACGCCAGAACAGGGCATGGGTCCTGCTCCTTTTTTTCGGCATGCTGACCATTCTCTATCTGGTCATCAACCGCCAGACCTCGCTTTTGATTAAAAATCAGATCAATAATCAGCTTCTCAATATGGTCGAAGAAAACGCAAAGACCATCGAGATTTTTCTTCAGGACAGGGAATCCGACCTCCTTTCCTACACCCATATGAATATATCCGGGATTTCGGAGGTGAAGAACTACACCCATTCCATTGAAGCCTTTCTGAAGGATAAACAGTGGTATGACCTGATACTGATCGCTGATATGGAGGGCGCCATCGTTTTTTCCATCCTCAGTGAATTGAGCGCCAATATTTCGGATCGCCGTTATTTTCAGTCCGCAAAAGAGGGGAAAATATTCCGATCCGGCATTTTTTACTCCGACATTCTTGACCGTCCGGTGATGGTGCTTGCCTTTCCTATCAAAAACAGCCAGGGAAGGATTGTGGGTGTTTTTGCCGCTTCAATCAATCTGGAACATTTTTACAGCTTGCTGTTTGATCTCCGGCTGGGGGATACGAGCGAACTGTTCCTTGTTGATTCGAACGGTTATCTTCTTTCTCCAACCAGGTTGGGCGGTGTCCCTCTCCAGGACAGAGGGTATTCCTCCGAGGAAAAAAATCCTCATATCGGGGAACGGGGCATCAAAACCCATTTTGATTATCGCGGCCAGCAGGTTCTGAGCGCCCACATGAGGATACCAGGCACGGAATTCATTCTGGTCTCCGAGGTCGATAGTGCGGAAGCGCTGCGGCCTGTGGGAAAATTGAAAAGGCTGCTTCTGTTCGCGTTTTTACCTCTTGTTGTGATCGCCGTTTTAATCTCTTACTTTTACTCCCGGAGGTTGACCTCACTTTTTCGAAATCTGACCGCAAATCTTTCAGCAGCCCTGGCGGAATCCCGGCAGAAAAGAGTGGAACTGGATGGAATCAACAAAAAACTCGAGGCGGAGATAAAGGAGAAGGAACATCTCACCGAAGAACTGAAGCTGTCCGAAGAATACATCCGCGGCCTGATCGACTCCATTTCTCTGGCCGTCGTCGCCGTCGACGATCGGGCGTGCATCACTCACTTTAATCGGGAAACCACAACCATGTTTTCCGACAGCCGGCCGGAAGTGGGAAAACCCATCGGCGAGGTGTTTCTCTGGTTTAAAAACCGCGACGTGGAGGAGGCTTTTCAGTCGGCCCTGAGGACCCGTGATGCCCAGAACATCGAACGAAAAAAAATCGCGATCGGCCAAAATCTCGAATACTTCAACCTGTTCTTTTTCCCAATATCGTCGGCCGGAGAAACGGTGACCGGAATTTCCATCGTCGTCGAAAATGTAACGGAGAGAAAACGCCTGCAGGAGCAGATGGCCGAATATGAGAAATTTTCCGCTCTCAGCCAACTGGCCATGGGGGCGGCACATGAAATCAACAATCCGCTTCTCGGCATCTCCTCCTTTCTGGAAATTCTTGCCGACGAAACGGAAGATATGGAAAAGAAGGAGGAGATACGTTTTGTTCTGGAAAATGTTTATCGCATTTCCGAAACCATTCGCGGACTTCTGGATTTTGCCCGTCCCACACCTCCTCAGTTCATCAAGATCAACGTCAACCAGCTGATTGAGGACACCCTGTCATTCATCGGGCATCAGCCGATTTTTAGGCGCATCACCATCCGCAAGAATCTGTCCCAGGTGTTCCCCCAGATCACGGCGGACCTGAGCCAGATCAGGCAGGTTCTGATCAATATCTTTATCAATGCGGCCCAGGCCATGCCGGATGGCGGGACTCTGACCGTTGTTTCCTCCAAAGTGAAATATGAGGAAAAAATCCGGATCGATATTTCGGATACCGGTTCGGGTATCGGGCCTCAGGACCGGGCCAAAATTATGAATCCTTTTTTTACGACCAAGAAGAATGAGGGCACCGGCCTGGGATTGAGCATCAGCCATCGCTACATCAAAAACCACCATGGCGAGATCACCTTTGAAAGCGTCGAGAACGAAGGCACCACCTTTACAATCCGGCTGCCCATTCGTCAGACGGGCCGTCCGGTCGGTGACGAAAAGGAGACGGTTGCATGAAATCCAGATCCATTCTGATCGTTGATGATGAAATCCTTACCCTGACTAATCTGAAAAAAACCTTGGAAAAAGATCTTTATGAAGTCCATCTGGCTGATACCGGAGAAAAGGCCCTGGAACTCTTTGCCGCCCTGCGCCCCAGCATTATTTTGCTGGACCTGATGCTTCCGGGGATTTCAGGGATCGAGGTTTTGCGCAGGGTCAAGGAGAAGGATGCAGAGACCATCGTGATCATGATGACCGCCTATGAGATCGTGGAGAAGGCCGTGGAAGCGATGAAACTCGGCGCCTACGATTACCTTCTGAAGCCCTTCAAGATCAATGAGTTGAAGAACATTGTGCGAAGGGGGGCGGAAACTCTATCCCTTCGTATCCGTGTGCAGGAACATCTAAAGACGCAGATGGGCCGCTATTATTTCGGTAAAATCGTGGCCGAGAGCCGGAAGATGAAGGACGTCATTCTTATGGCTGAAAAAATCGCCGCCTCCGACAAAACCACAGTTCTGCTTCAGGGAGAAAGCGGCACCGGCAAGGAAATGCTGGCCAAGGCGATTCATTATCACAGCCCGCGTGCGGAGAAGAACCTGGTCGATATCAACTGCGCCGCAATCCCGGAAAACCTCATGGAAAGTGAGTTGTTCGGCTATGAGGCCGGCGCATTCACGGATGCCCGTGGGCGAAAGATCGGCCTGCTGGAATATGCGGACGAAGGAACGATTTTTTTTGATGAAATCGGGGACCTGGCTCTTTCCCTTCAAGCTAAGCTTCTTCGCGTGCTGGAAGAACAATCTTTCACCCGACTGGGTGGAAACAAACCTGTTCACGTTGATATTCGAATCATCGCCGCCAGCAACAAAGATCTTGCCAGAGCCAGTGAAAAGGGGGAATTCCGACCCGACCTTTTCTATCGGCTGAATGTCGTTCCCATTCAAATTCCACCGCTGCGGTCCCGGAGAGAAGATATCATTCCTCTGGCCCTTCATCTGATGGCGGATCTCAATCTCGATTTGAAGAGGTCCTTCAAAGGGTTCGACCGGGAGGCGGCGGAACTGCTGCAAGCGTATTCATGGCCCGGCAATGTCCGTGAACTGCGGAATGTCCTGGAACGGGTGATGTCCCTTAATCAGATGGAATTGATCACTAAAAATCTCCTGCCCCTGGAACTGAGGGAGATGCCGCATGTGCCCGAGCAAGATATCGCCATTTTGGATTTGAGGGGGAATCACTATCCCTCTCTGAAGGACATGGAGAGGCGTTATATCGAGAAGGTGTTGGAATCGGTTGAGGGGAACAGGACCCGAGCCGCCAAACTTCTGGAAATTCACCCGGCCTCTCTGTTCAGAAAATTAAAAAGCTGGAAGCTGGAGTAAAACCGCTTCCGGTGTCGCATATTGCAGTATCGCAATATGCGAGTGTCGCATTCTTTAAAATTCATAAACGATAGAAAATAAACAAGTTAATACTTGGCATCAATATTGCACTAATATGGGTGATTTTATTTTTTCATACCTAAAGGAGTTTTATTATGAGTTATACAAAATCTTCAGCGGTCCGGACAGACCTGGTGGAAGAGCATGTCGCCGAAATCATCCCTTTCCCGGATTTTACATTTGTCGAAAATGAGGAAGAGAAAAAGGCCAAGCCTCGAATTATGGCGGATCGGACTTACCTTTATTATAAAGGGCGAAAAATTCCGATCGGGCATTTGAAAAAAGCGGGCTATGAAAAGCTTTTGCGCCTGCTCGTCAAGGAAATCGAAAGATAAATCCGATGGCACAACGGGCAAAAATCCAATACATTCGTCCCGCGTTTCGGGATTTGAGGGATTACGATCCGTTTATGGAGGCCTCTCACCAGTTCGAAAAGGCGGCGGGATGCCTGGATCTGGAACCCTGGATCTATCAGCGGTTGAAATATCCCGAAAGGGAACTGATCGTCCATTTGCCCATTACACTGGATGATGGAAGCGCCGAGACGTTCACCGGATTCAGAGTGCAGCATTCCACTGTCCGGGGACCGGCGAAGGGCGGCATTCGCTTCAGCCCGGATGCCTCTCTCAGTGAGGCCAAAGCACTGGCATCATGGATGTCCTGGAAATGTGCAGTCCTGGATCTGCCTTTCGGCGGAGCCAAGGGGGCTGTTATCTGTGACCCGCTCAATATGTCGGAAGCCGAGCTGAAAAAGCTGACGAAAGCCTACACGTTTGCCATCCGGGACATCATCGGGCCTTATAAGGATATACCGGCACCGGATATGTTCACAAATGAGCAAACCATGGCCTGGATCGCAGAGGCATATGGACAGGGGATCGGCTATCTGGAACCGGCTGTCGTTACGGGAAAACCGGTCCATATGGGCGGATCTCTGGGCCGGGCGGGAGCCACGGGAACGGGGCTGTACTATATCCTGAGAGAGGTGTCGAAATATATCCGGTATCCTCTGGAAGGGAAACGGGTGGCCATTCTCGGATACGGGAAGGTAGGTGCATCCATTGCCCGCCTGGTGGACAAAGCCGGATGCCGTATTGTCGCGGTTACGGATATCTTTGGAGGGGTGTGCTGCGAAAACGGACTCGATATCGCGGCTCTGGACAAACACTTGGAAGAAAACGGCTCTGTGGTCGGATTCAGAAACACGTCCCCTATCGATAACGAGGGATTGATCGCTTTGCCCTGTGATATTCTCATTCCGGCGGCGATGGAAGGGCAGATCCACAAGGATAATGCCGACTATGTCAAGGCCGACATCGTTCTGGAAGGGGCAAACGGGCCGACCACCTCGGAAGCTGATGCGATTCTGGCGGAAAAAAACACCCTGGTTGTTCCCGATATCCTTGCCAATGCGGGTGGCGTGATGGTCTCTTACCTTGAATGGGTGCAGAACCTGCAGCGCTATTTTCTCACGGAGGAAGAGGTCCTTGAGAGGACGGAGAAAAAAATGAAGCAGGGTTTTCAGGATGTCGTCAGGACGATGGAAGAAAACAAGGTGTCCATGCGGGAGGCGGCCTATATTCTGTCGGTCGGAAGAGTGGCTCAGACACTCCGATCGCTGGGGAGAGAGTACTAGTCCCTTATTGACTGTTCCATATTTTTGAAAGGGGGAGGAGCCGTGTCTCTTCCCCCTTTTCTTTTGAAACCCATTTCTTATGTTATTGACCGCCGGGCAGGGAGTGTGGTATCAGATATTCAAACTCTGGTGGTGAGAAAATGAAGGACCAATGTGTTCGCTCCCTGGCTGTCGCCTGCCTGGCGTTCGCTCTGTTCACTGCGTCGGACTGTGATTTGCTGACCGATAATGAACCGTTTGTTTGTACCGTTCAGGAACTGCGGCCCAATCCGGATCGGGGGTACTATGATCTTATCGTCGAAGTCAAACGGATTTCTCTGGCCGATCCCGGCAAGGACCGGTTCTCCGTGGAGACACCGATGCAGTCTCTGGCTTTGAAGGATCTGACCTTCATCGAGGAGGGAGAGGAGTCGGAATATCTTGAGCCCGGTGATGTGTTCATCGTGCCTCTCCGTCGGCCTGACTGGAAATTCTTCATTCGGGACCACAACGACATCCACTGCATCCACAACTTTTGGGAGATGCTTCCCGCCCATGATCAATGGCATCCCACAAAATCAGAGGCGATGGCCGTGGCTGAAAGTCTCGTTCTCGAGATGAGCGTTGGGCTTCCCCTTCCGGAAGCGCAGATCCTGCCGAATGAATGGCGTCTAGCGGAGGAGGAAGACCCGGCCAGCCAGGATCCCTGCGGATTCCGCCTGTATCAAAAAATCCGGGCTTCAGAGGTCAAGGAAAAAGTACTTGTCACCTTCTGCTACCTGACGGATGCGGAAATGAGGGAACGGGCGACTCTGGGGGGAACGGTCTTTCTCACCGGCTGGACGGAATGGACGCGCAAATTCGGCCGCTCCTGCACCATTTCCGGACATGAGGCCGTCTGCTGGGACATGCCGGGTATTGGAGAGCATGGCTGGTCCTACCGATACGCGTATATCGATAGGAATGTCCTTCTGGAGATCGATCTCGAGGCGGACCCCCGTGAATGGATCATCAGCGATGAGGATAAAAGGAACGAGGGCCGCACCCGGGCGGTTTTTCTTCAGTATGGTTACGGCCCGGAGGGAGAAGCCGGGTGGCAGATAATGATTTCCCTTCGTAAAAACGGAGAGGGGACCTTTTTTAAGCGTTCGAGCCGGGGTATCACGATTCAGAAGGAATTTCTGCTGACCGATAATCAGCTGCAGACCATCTATCAATCACTTGCTGATAACCGCTTCCGGGAGCTGGAGTCCCGTTCGGGCCCACCCGGCGGTCAGGAATCCTTCCTTTCCATTCTTGAGGAAGACACCTCTCATATCGTCAGGGTACGAAATTTTTCGCTTCCGCCTTATGAGGCGGTCGCCTCCCTCATCCGCTCCATCGTCCTTCCCCTCGTCGATGAAGTGTAGAATCCTGGGGTCAGGCCTCGAAATTATACATAAAAAGGGAGTCTGGGCTGCCGCGCCTCGGAATGTATAATATCGAGGCCTGACCCCAAATATTTACTTGCTAAAAGGGGACTGGTTTTATACTATTCTAAAAAAAATCATGAGTAAACGTACACCTTTTCCCCGAGTGTTCTGGGTGTCCAACGGCATCGAAATCCTGGAGCGCTTCGCCTATTACGGCATCTATTTCGGATTCGGCATCTACATGCAGTCCCTGGGCTACTCCATGGGAGAGTTGGGGATCATTCAGAGTATCTTTCTGGCAG